>DASVMY010000306.1:0-5412 GCA_036384135.1 Caulobacteraceae bacterium
TATGGCCAGCACCGCCGCGCGCGCCAGGGCGGCCGCGTCGAAGCGGCCCACCAGGTCGGGGGTGATAGCGACGGCGATGGAGGCCTTGCCGTCGGTGACCGCGGCGTAGGCGACCACGCCGCCCTGGCCCAGGCGCTTGCGGGCCTCGTCCACCAGGGGCCGCATGTCCTTGGGCGAGACGCCTTCGATGATCCGGCCGTCGAACTTCACGCCGCCGACGTCCTCGACGGTGGAAGCGCCCGATCCTCCGCCGCCCAGGGCCAGTTGCTTGCGCGCCTCGGTGAGCTCGCGTTCCAGCTTGCGGGCCTGGGCCTGCAGGGTGTCGACGCGGGCGGGAACCTCGGCCACGGGGACCTTGAACTGATCGGCCAGACCCCTGGCCACGGCGGCCTGGTCCAGCAGATAGCGCCGCGCCGGCTCGCCGGTGAGGGCCTCGATCCGCCGCACGCCCGCCGCGATCCCCTGTTCGGAGACGATCTTGAACAGCGCGATGTCGCCGGTGCGCGCCACGTGGGTGCCGCCGCACAGTTCAACCGAATAGGCGCCCTCGCCCTCCAACGCCTTGCCGAGGGTGAGCACGCGCACGGAGTCGCCGTACTTTTCGCCGAACAGGGCGATCGCGCCGGCCTCGATGGCCGCCTGGGGGGCCATCTCGCGGGTGTCAGCGGGGACGTTCTGGCGGATCACCGCGTTCACCTCGGCCTCGATCCGGTCCAGCTCGTCGGGGGTCAGGGGGCCGCCGTGGCTGAAGTCGAAGCGCATGCGCTCGCCGTCCACCAGCTGGCCCTTCTGGGCCACGTGGGGACCCAGCACATGCTTCAGCGCCGCGTGCGCCAGGTGGGCGGCGGAGTGGTTCAGCCGGGTGCGGGCCCGGCGCTCGGCATCCACGGCCAGGCGCGCGCGGGCGCCGGCCTCAAGCTTGCCGGCGGTGATCTTCAGGACGTGGGCGAAGAGTTCGCCGGCCTCCTTCTGCACATCCAGGACTTCGGCGCGGCCGCCGGCCCATTCGATCTCGCCGCGGTCGCCGGCCTGGCCGCCGCTCTCGGCATAGAAGGGGGTGTGGTCGAACAGGGCCACGACCTCGTTGTCGGCCTGCGCTGCGTCGACCTGCGCGCCGTCCTTGACCAGGGCCAGGACCTCGCCGGTGGTCTCCACCTGGTCATAGCCGGTGAAGACGGTGGGGCCCAGGCGGTCGCGCAGGGCGAACCACACCGCGCTCTGGACCTGCTGGCCGGTGCCCTTGAGGCCCTCGCTCTTGCCGCGTTGCTCGCCCATCAGGCGGTCGAATTCGTCGGTGTCGACGGTCAGGCCCTTGGTCCGCACCGCGTCCTGGGTCAGGTCCAGCGGGAAGCCGTAGGTGTCGTGAAGCTTGAACGCCACGTCGCCGGGCAGCACGCCGCCGGCGGACAAGGTGGCGGTGGCTTCTTCCAACAGGGTGTTGCCACGGCCCAGGGTGGCGCGAAACCGCACCTCTTCCTGTCGCAGGGTCTCTGCGATCATCGGCTCGGCGCGGCGCAGGTCGGGATAGGCCTCGCCCATCTCCGCCACCAGGGTCGGGACCAGGCGGTGCATCAAGGGATCCTTGGCCCCCAGCAGGTGGGCATGGCGCATGGCCCGGCGCATGATCCGGCGCACCACATAGCCGCGCCCCTCGTTCGACGGCGTGACGCCGTCGGCGATCAGGAAGCTGGAGGCGCGCAGGTGGTCGGCGATCACCCGGTGCGAAGCCGCCTGCTCGCCCTGCGCCTTGACGCCGGTGAGATCGACGCTGGCCGCGATCAGGGTCTGGAACAGGTCGATGTCGTAGTTGGAGTGGACGCCCTGCAGGATGGTGGTCAAACGCTCCAGGCCCATGCCGGTGTCGATAGAGGGCTTGGGCAGATTGGCGCGCGTACCGTCGGCGGCCTGGTCGAACTGCATGAAGACCAGGTTCCAGAACTCGACGAAGCGGTCGCCGTCCTCGTCGGGGGAGCCGGGCGGGCCGCCGGCGACCTGCGGGCCATGGTCGTAGAAGATTTCCGAGCACGGGCCGCAGGGGCCGGTATCGCCCATGGACCAGAAGTTGTCCGAGGTGGGGATGCGGATGATGCGGTCGTCGGAGAAGCCGGCGATCTTGCGCCACAGCACCGGCGCCTCCTCGTCCTGGGCGTAGACGGTGACCAGCAGGCGGTCCTTGGGCAGGCCGAATTCCTGGCTGATCAGCTTCCAGGCCAGCTCGATCGCCTGCTCTTTGAAATAGTCGCCGAAGGAGAAGTTCCCCAGCATCTCGAAGAAGGTCTGGTGGCGGGTGGTGTAGCCGACGTTGTCCAGGTCGTTGTGCTTGCCCCCGGCGCGCACACACTTCTGCGACGAGGTGGCGCGCAGGGCCGGCGGGGTTTCAGCCCCGGTGAACATGTTCTTGAACGGCACCATGCCGGCGTTGACGAACAGCAGGGTCGGATCGCTCTGGGGCACCAGGGGGGCGGAGGGGACCACGGTGTGGCCGGCCCCTTCGAAATACCCCAGGAACTGCTTTCGGATGTCGTTCAGGCTCGGCATCGAACTTCACTTACGTTTAGGTGGCTGGAAACGGTTCCGGCCTGGTTGGCGGTCTTTCGCGGCCTCTAACATCTAGGCCGCGCGCCACAAAGCGAAAGCACCCGCGCCGCTTCCCAGAGCCTGTCCCGTTTTGGTGGAATCATCAAAACGGGGGGAACAGGCTCGATTCGTGAGTTTGCGAGCACGATTCAGACTTTTGTCGGTTCCGACAAAAGTCATCGTGCTCTAGCCGCCGGCGAGCGCCCTGCCGGTTGCTCCGTCTCAAACCAGAAGGACGCCCGGCGGTGAAGCCGGACGTCCTTGGCGCGTGACGCGGCCGGGCGGGGTCAGCCCGGGCGACGGGTTGGCGGTGGCCGCCGGGGCCAAGACCGGCCGCGTCACACTATGCTGGGCCCATCAGGCCGCGACGCTTGGGGAAGCAGCGACCTGAAGGGCTTCAGCAAGCTTGAGACGGGACGCCCTATTCCTCGTCGCCGGGCTCGGGACCGCCCACCAGCAGCTCTTCCTCGATCTTGGCCCCGGCGCCGCGCACCTGGGCTTCGATCTGGGCGGCCATGTCGGGATTGGCTTTCAGGAACTCGCGGGCGTTGTCGCGGCCCTGGCCGATGCGCTGGCTGTTCCAAGAGAACCAGGCGCCGGACTTGTCGATGACCCCGGCCTTGACCCCCAGGTCGATGATCTCGCCCAGCTTGGAGATGCCCTGGCCGTACATGATGTCGAACTCGACCTCGCGGAACGGCGGGGCGACCTTGTTCTTGACCACCTTGACCCGGACGTTGTTGCCGATGATCTCGTCGCGCACCTTCACCGAGCCGATGCGGCGGATGTCCAGGCGCACCGAGGCATAGAACTTCAGGGCGTTGCCGCCGGTGGTGGTCTCGGGGCTGCCGTACATCACCCCGATCTTCATGCGGATCTGGTTGATGAAGATCACCAAGGTGTGGGTCTTGGAGATCGAGGCGGTGAGCTTGCGCAGCGCCTGGCTCATCAAGCGGGCCTGCAGGCCCGGCAGGCTGTCGCCCATCTCGCCTTCGATTTCCGCCCGCGGGGTCAGGGCCGCCACGGAGTCGATGACCACGATGTCCACGGCGCCGGAGCGCACCAGTGTGTCGGTGATCTCGAGCGCCTGTTCGCCGGTGTCGGGCTGCGACACCAGCAGTTCGTCCAGGTTCACCCCCAGCTTGTGGGCGTAGGAGGGGTCCAGCGCGTGCTCGGCGTCCACGAAGGCGGCGGTGCCGCCGGCCTTCTGGATCTCGGCCACCACGTGCAGGGCCAGGGTGGTCTTGCCGGAGCTTTCGGGGCCGTAGATTTCCACGATCCGCCCCTTGGGCAGGCCGCCGATGCCCAGCGCGATGTCCAGCCCCAGAGACCCGGTGGAGACCGACTCGATGTCGAGGTTCTTGTTCTTCTCGCCCAGACGCATGACCGAGCCCTTGCCGAAGGCGCGATCGATCTGCGCCATGGCCGCCTCGAGCGCCCTCTGCTTGTCGCCTTCTTCCTTGCCCACCAACTTCAACGCCGCCGTACTGCTCATCTTGCCAACCACCCTTCTATCCCATGATTCCGCCGACCGGACGGCCCATCCGACTCAAGTGGCCGGAACCCGTCCCCTTGCGATCATGCGTACCGGCTTTGTTCCGGGTTCGCAAGATGTTCTTTTTTGTGGGCGCGGGAAGCGGAACGAGGTCGCGGTCCAGCAATGCCCTTGGAGAGCTGCGCCGCCCAGCACCGTATTTCACCGTATTTTACGGTGAAACGGCCGGCGACATCGGCGGTCGCGACGACGAGGCCCCACTTGACCTGTCACGGCCATTCCAACCCAGATTCGGCCCCCGATCAAGCGCCTTGGCCCCGGCCTCAATCAAGCCAAACGGCGGCGCGGGGGGGGGATCCTGTCCCGTCATCCAGCTTCTCTCTATAGGGGCCGTTGGCGAGTGAGGCTTGCCGATTTATATAATGACTGATATAAGGGCGGACGCCTCTGATGAAACGCTTAGAGTTCCTTGGGGATTCCCTCGCCCAGGTGCGAGATTTTCCGGAGGGCGCGCGGAAAGACGCTGGCGTCCAGTTGCACAAGGTCCAGCTCGGCCTTGAACCGAGCGACTGGAAGCCGATGACGACCGTAGGTCCTGGCGTACGGGAAATCCGCATCCGGGACGAGGCCGGCGCCTTTCGGGTGCTCTATGTCGCGCACATCGGGGACGCGGTGTTCGTACTGCACGCCTTTCAGAAGAAGACGCGGCAGACGGCTAAAAGAGACCTGGACCTCGCCGCCTCGCGGCTGACGCAGATTTAGGAGGATGACGATGGAACGTCAGAGCTTCGATAATGTCTGGGACGCGCTGGAGGATACGCCGGCCGAGGCCGCCAGCATGACGATGCGCTCCAATCTTCTGATCGCGGTCGATCAGCGCGTGCGAAGCTGGAACATCACCCAGGCCGAGGCGGCCCGCCGGCTTGGGATCACGCAACCACGCTTGAACGACCTACTGCGCGGGAAGATCGACAAATTCAGCTTGGATACGCTGATCAATCTCGCCACGCAGGCGGGCCTTTCGGTGCGGCTTGATATCGCCCAAGCCGCATAATGCCCGTCTCCTCATCCTTCCGTCCTCAACTAGGCCTGACAGCGGCGGCCGGCGGGGCCGGATTGGACGTGACGCCGGCCGGCAGTGCGTGGATATCCGAGACCGTCCCCGGGTCAGACGCGGCTATTGCAGCCAGCCGGCGACGCCGCCGTGGTTGGAGCAGGCGCCCGAATGGGTCTTGCTCATCGAGAAGGTGCCGTCCTTGCACTTCGCGGTCGCGCCAGCCGGCGTGCCGGCGTGGGAGATCGGCGACGGGCCGGCGACGGTGCGGGCCGCCAGGGCCGGG
>DASVMY010000307.1:0-2107 GCA_036384135.1 Caulobacteraceae bacterium
GGCCAGCAGCGCGCCCAGCCGCGCCCAGCTCTGCCGCGCCGCCGCCAGGCCCCGCCAATTGGAGATCGCCAGTTCCACCGGCGCCAGGGCGCGGGAGGCGAGGATCGAGCCGGCGATGATCATGCCGGCGCTGGCCCGTTCGCGGATGACCAGATAGGCGCCCGCCGCCAGGACCAGGGACTGCAGCAACAGGCGCAGCACCCGGGTCAGGGACGACAGGCCGCCGGTGACGTCGGCGGCCTCTTGCTGGGCGGCCAGGTAGCGGCTCTCGGTGGCGAACCACAGGCGCGACAGCCGCCCCAGCATGCCGTGGGCCAGGACGATGTCGGCGTTGTGCTGGGCCGCCACCAGGGCGCCGTTGCGTTCGCTGGCGAGCTGGGCGATGCGTCCGGTCGCCGGCCTGGAAAGGGTCTCTGTCAGGGCGGTCAGGGCGATCAGCAGGATGGCGCCGACAAGGGCGGTCAGGCCGATCACCGCGTGCAGGGCAAAGCAAATGGCCAGGTAGAGCGCCATCCAGGGCAGGTCCATCAGGGCCGCCGGACCGCCCCCGGACAGGAAGGCCCGGACCTGATCGAGGTCGCGCACCGGCTGCAGGGCGTCGCTGGGCCGTGCGGCCAGGCGGCCGGTTCGCACGATGGAGGCGAACACGTCCTCGGCCAGGGCCACGTTGACCGCCCCGCCCAGCCTGATGAAGATCCGTGATCGCAGCACCTCCAGCGCCGCCTGGAACCCGTAGAGCAGCACGGCCAGGCAGACCAGGCCGGTCAGGGTGGCTGAACTGTGCGCGGGTATGGCTCGGTCGTACACCAGCAGCATGAAGAAGGAGCCGGTGAGCGCCAGGATATTGAGGACGGCGCTGATGGTCGCGGCGCCGACGAAGCCGGATCTCAGAACCTGAAAGGACGGCGCAAGACGGAGGGCTGACCGTAGCGCGAAAGATGCGTCCAACTTTGGGGCCATGACTGTGGGCGACTCCCTCGCCGCCCCAACCCACCAAAGCACGGTGGGCGTGGGATGAGGCGTCTTCGCGGCGGTTTGGCGCGGCCTCGTGGCCGGGCGCCTATGCCGGGTGCGATTGTGGTCCGGCGCGCCTAGGCGATGGGCGCCTGAGCCCGGCGCCGCGCCCTTGCCGCCTTGGGGCGTGTTTGAAGCGTGGACGAAGTGAGCCGGCGGTGGCGTTGTGGCGCCAGGCGTGCAGCGGGACAGGCTCGGGTCTTTGAGTTTTGAGCCCTTCATTCCCGCCCACGATGATCCATCGTGAGTGGGAAGGGCTCCAGGGCCAGGATTTCCCATGGTGGCGAAACGGCTGCATCCCAGGTATCTCAGGCTCGCCGCCGCGGCGTTCATGATCGCCATGGGCGTTTGCGGCATGGTGTTCGCCTATGGACATCCAGGACCGCTGGCAGGCCCCATGAACGGGCCGCTGACGCCGGCATCCTGCCCGCCGGCCGGCGCCCTGGCGGGGTGCGTGACCGGGGGGGCTGGGCCCGATTCGGGTTCGCTCCTGCCCGCCACGTTTGACGCGCCGCCGGCCGGGACGCAGCTGCAAAACCTGGATGTCTCCCCCGCGCAGGCCCTGGCCATCAACGCCTCGATCCCGTTTTCGCCCGGTCCGGTGACGCCCGCGCCGCGCCTGGTCCTGCGGGACGACGCGCCCGAACGGGCGAAGTCGCTGACCTGCCTGACCCAGGCGATCTACTATGAGGCCGGGCGCGAGCCACCGGCGGGAGCGCGCGCCGTGGCGCAGGTGGTGCTCAACCGCCTGCGCCACCCGGCCTTTCCCAAGACGGTCTGCGGCGTGGTCTTCCAGGGCTCGGGCTTAAGGACCGGCTGCCAGTTCACCTTCACCTGCGACGGTTCCCTGGCCCGCGCCCCGGACGCCGGGCTGTGGGCCAGGGCGCAGGCGGTGGCGGCCACGGCGCTGGCCGGGGAGGTGGAGCCGCTGGTGGGAACATCGACGCACTATCACGCGGTCTATGTCGCACCGGTGTGGAACCGGACGATGGTCAAGGTCGTCCAGATCGGCGGCCATATCTTCTATCGATGGGATGCTCGCGGGCCCCTGGCGGGAGGGGCGCCTGGCGTCCCGCAGCCGGGGGTCGTCCTG
>DASVMY010000308.1:0-2553 GCA_036384135.1 Caulobacteraceae bacterium
GGGGGGTGGGGTGGGGGTGGGGGCGCCAGCGCTAAATTGGCCGATTGTTGGCATTGAACTTCAACGACAAGCGTCCCGCTGGCGCCCCCACCCCCGGCCCCTCCCCGCGAGGGGGAGGGGAGCAGAATTTGGTTTCGGCCAGGGAATCCACGCCGCCGCTCCCCCTCTACCGGCTGGTGTCGATGTCGGCCTTCATGGAGAGGCCGACGCGCAGGGGGTGCTTGGCCAGTTCGGCGGGGTCCAGGTAGATGCGCACGGGCAGGCGCTGCACCACCTTGATCCAGTTGCCGGTGGCGTTCTGGGCCGGGATGATGGCGAAGGCCGAGCCGGTGCCGCCGGCGACGCCGCCGACCACCCCATGGAACTTCACGCCGTCGCCGTAGAGGTCGCTGGTCAGGGTGACCGGCTGGCCGACGCGGACATGCTTGAGCTGCACCTCCTTGAAGTTGGCGTCGACATAGGCGTGTCCGATCGGAACGATGTCCATCAGCGGCGCGCCCACCTGGACGCGCTGGCCCACCTCGGCGGTGTTCTTGGCCACGATGCCGTCGACCGGGGCGCGGATGACAGTGCGGTCCAGGTCGAGCTGGGCAGCGTCGACCTTGGCGCGGGCCGAGGCCACTTCGGGATTGTCGGCGACGGTGGTTCCAGCGACCACGGCGCTGGCCACCCGCTGCTGGCCGGCGGCGACCGCAACATTGGCCTGGGCCTGGACGACACCGGCCTGGGCCGAGGCCAGGGCGGCCTTGGCCTGGTCGTAGCGGTTCTGGGCGGCGGTGAGCTCGTCGCCGGAGACGGCGCCGGACGCCGACAGGTTCTGGCGGCGGGTGAGGTCGGTGCGGGCCCGCTCGAAGTCGGCCTGGGCGCTTTCCACCACGGCCCTGGCGCGGGTGACGTCCGAACCGCGGGCGGCGGTGTTGGCGGCCTGGGCGTCGTTGGTGGCGAAGTAGCCCTGCACGCGGCGCTCCGCCTGGGCCAGGTTGGCCTTGGCCTCGTCCAGGGCGATCTTGGCGTCGGTGGGGTCGAGGGTGACCAGCACATCGCCCTTCTTGACCAACTGAGTGTCGCCGGCGGGGGCGGAGAGGATCGCGGCGCTGACCAGGGGCGTCACCTGGGCGGTGTCGGCGTTGACGTAGGCGTTGTCGGTATCGACGTGGTGTGAGGCCACCAGCACCCAATAGACGCCAAAGAGGGCGGCCGCCGCCGCCAGGGCCAGGCCCAGCAGGGTGAACAGCCGCTTGCGGCGGTCATTGGGCTTTCGCTCGGGGGCGGTCCTGGGCGCCGCCGTCAAAGGCTGGCCGGACATCACGGGAGGGTTGGCGTCGGTGCGGGCGTCCATCGGGGAGGTTCCAAAAACGCAGGAAGGGTCAGGCTAAGAAGGAGGTCAGGCCAAGAAGAAGGTCAGGATTGGTTGAAGCCGCCGCCCAGGGCGCGGACCAGGGCGACGTCGAGGGTGAAGGCGCGCGCCTCCGCGTCCGCCACCGCGCGCCGCTGGGCGATCAGGGCGTCCTCGGCGGTGAGCACGGAGACGAAGGTGGACAGGCCCCCCTCGTAGCGCAGGCGCGCCACGGCGTAGGCGGTCTCGCTGGCGGCCAGGGCCTCGCGGCGCTGGGCCAGCTGGCGATGGGCCGACTGGATGGAGGCGGCGGAGTCGGCCACGTCCTGCAGCGCCTGGGTCAAGGTCTGGTCGTAGTCGGCCACGGCGGAGTCGTACTGGGCCCGCGCCCCGCGATAGGCGCCGCGCAGGCGGCCGCCGTCGAACAGGGGCAAGCGCACGGCCGGGCCGATGGAGCCGATGGCCGAGCCGGCGGCGGTGAGCTGGGAGATGCCCAGCGACTGCTGGCCGATGAAGCCGGTCAGGCTGACGTCCGGATAGAAGTCGGCCTTGGCGGCGTCGATGCGCTTGCCCGCCGCTTCCACCCTCAGGCGGGCCGCCACGATGTCCGGCCGGCGGCCCAGCAGGTTGGCGGTGAGCTGGGCGGGCAGGCCGAAGGCCTTCACCGCGCCGGGCTTGGGACGGGCGATATCCAGGCCGCGGTCGGGGCCGGCGCCCACCAGGGACGCCAGGCGGTGGCGGGTGATCAGGATCTGTTCGTCCAGGGCCTCGACATCGGCCTGGGAGGCGGGCGTCTGAGCCTGGGCCTGGCTGAGCTCGGCCTTGGTGTCGAGGCCGTTCTGGACCCGCTGGGCCACCAGCTGGCCGGTCTCGGTGCGGATGCGCACCGCCTCGGCGGCGACGTCGCGCTCGGCGTAGAGCCGGGCCAGGTCGCCATAGGCCTGGGCCACGGCGGAGGAGAGGGTCAGCCGCGCCTGGGCCGCGTCAGCCTTGGCCGCCGCGGTCTCCGACACCGCCGCGGCCAGGGCGGCGCGGTTCTTGCCAAACAGGTCCAGATCGTAGGAGGCGTCCAGGGTCAGGCGGCCCTGGTCCCTGAAGCCGTTGGGCAGGTACTGCTGGATGAAGGGCGGATAGCCGAGGTTCTTGCTCTGCTCGTTCTCGCTGATGGAGCCGTTGGCCGTCAACGAGGGCAGCTCCGCCGCCCGCGCCTGCTGGGC
>DASVMY010000309.1:0-10961 GCA_036384135.1 Caulobacteraceae bacterium
CAAGGCCATCGTCGCGGCCAACCACCTGAGGTCGCCCTACAACATGCGCCCCGGCCAGATCGTCAAGATCCCGGTGTCCAGGGCCTATGTCGTGGAAGAGGGTGACACCCTGAACCTGATCGCGCGGCGGTTCGACGTGCAGGTGGCCGAACTCACCGAGCTGAACAAGGTCTCCCGGCGCGATCTGGAGCCCGGCCAGAAGATCGCCCTGCCGGCGACCTACCATGACCGCGGCCCGATCCGGTTGCCGGGGACCGAGGTGGCGTCCATCGCCCCGCGGCGGCAGACCTACACCCCGCTGGAGAGCTATACGTCGCCGGCCGAGAACCCGTACGGCGGGCACGTCTATTCGCCCCCGGGCGAAACCTATGCGCCGCCGCAGCAGCAGGCGACCCAGTCCTATACGCCGCGTGCGATCCCGCCCGGCCGGCCGCAGATTCCGGATACCTCGCCCACCCTCAGCGACGCCGACGTGGCGCGGGCCGCCAAGGGGCGTTTCATCTGGCCGGTGCGCGGCGACCTGCTGCAACGTTTCGGCCCAACCGGCGTCGGCCGCCGCAGCGACGGCCTGGACATCAAGGCGCCGCAGGGCACGGTGGTGCACGTGGCCGCCGATGGCGACGTGGTCTATGCCGGCGACCAGGTGCCGGGCTTCGGCAACCTGGTGCTGGTCAAGCACGCCGACGGCTGGGTGACCGCCTATGCGCACCTGGACCGCCTGAGCGTGCAGATGCGCCAGAGCGTGACCCAGGGCCAGGAGATCGGCCAGGTGGGCTTGTCCGGCGGCGTCACCGAGCCGCAGCTGCACTTCGAAGTGCGTTACGCCCCCAACCCGGCCGACAAGGCCAAGCCGGTAGATCCGGCGCTGGTGCTGCCACGGTAGGGGACTTCATCCTTTTCTTCCCCCATGACTATGGGGGAAGTGTCGCCAATGCCGAGCGCAGCGAGGCGGGCGACGATGGGGGAAGTGGGCGGGTGCGGTAACCTCTGAAGCCTGAGCGCGGCGTCGATGACGGCGTCTGATTGCGGAGCCGCTGGTTTACGACAACGCTTCCCCCATCGTCGCCCGCCTTCGGCATAGGCGACACTTCCCCCGTAAAAAACGGGGGAAGGATTAGGCCTCCGCCCCCTCCGACGCGTGCTCGTATTCCTCGGCCAGGACGATCCAGGCGGCCTCGGCGACTTCCAGGCGTTCGGCGATGCGGTCGCGGCGGCGGTTGAGGTCGGCGATCTGGGCGGGTTCTTTCAGGTAGAGCTTGGGATCGGCCAGGGCGAGGTCGAGTTCGGCCAGCTGGCGGGTCTCGCGGGCCAGGACGGCTTCGGCCGCCTCGAGCTTGCGCTTGAGCGGACCGATGGCCTGGCGGGGCTTGGCGGCCGGCGGCGGTTCGGGGGAGGCGGCCACGGCCGCAGCGGCCTTGGGACCGGTGCGGGCGGCCTGGCGGGCGCGGTCGAGGACGAACTTGGCATAGTCGTCCATGTCGCCGTCGAAGGGCTTCACATGACCGTCGCTGACCAGCCACAGGCGGTCGGCCACCAGTTCCATCAGCGAGCGGTCGTGGGTGATCAGGATCACGGCCCCCTCGTAGTCGTTGAGCGCCTCGGTGAGGGCGCGGCGGCTGTCGATGTCCAGGTGGTTGGTGGGCTCGTCCAGGATCAGCAGGTGGGGCCGGTTCATGGCGATGATGTTGAGCAGCAGGCGGGCGCGTTCGCCGCCGGACAGGCTCTCGACCTTGGTCTCGACCTTCTCGTAGCTCATGCCGAACTGGGCCAGGCGCGAGCGGCGCTGGGCTTCGCTGGCGTCGGGCAGGGCGCGGCGCATGATCGTCAGGGGGGTGTCCTGCGGGTCCATGGCCTCGATCTGGTGCTGGTGAAACCAGGCCACCTTGATGCGCCGGTCGCGGTGGATGTGGCCGTGCTCGAGCTTCAGGTCGTCGGCGATCATGCGGGCGAAGGTGGACTTGCCGGCGCCGTTGACCCCCAGCAGGCCGATGCGGTCGTCGAGGTCGAGCCGCAGGTTCATGCCGCGCAGGATCGGCGGGCCGCCATAGCCCACCGCGCCGCCCTCCAGGCGGATCAGCGGCGGGGGCAGGGGCTTTTCCGGCGAGGGCAGCAGGAAGGGGGCGACGTGTTCTTCGATGGAGGGCGCCACCTCCTGCAGCTTGGCGATG
Source organism: Caulobacteraceae bacterium (assembly GCA_036384135.1). Classification (GTDB taxonomy): domain Bacteria; phylum Pseudomonadota; class Alphaproteobacteria; order Caulobacterales; family Caulobacteraceae; genus Acaudatibacter. The sequence continues at coordinate 2,169 of DASVMY010000309.1, forward strand.
GCCTTCATGCGCGACTGGGCCTGGCGGGCCTTTGAGGCCGTGGCGCGGAAGCGGTCCACGAAGGACTGCATGTGGGCGCGCTTGGCGTCGATCTTGACGCGGGTAGCCTCCTGCAGGCGGGCCTTCTCGCCGCGCAGGCGTTCGAACTCGGAGAAGCCGCCTGTGTAGAGGTCCAGCCGGCCCTCGGTGAGGTGCAGGATGGCGTCGACGGAATGGTCCAGAAGCTCGCGGTCGTGGCTGATGATCAGGGCGGTGTGCGGATACTTCTTCAGGCGGGCCTCAAGCCACAGGGCGCCTTCCAGGTCGAGGTAGTTGGTGGGTTCGTCCAGCAGCAGCAGGTCCGGCTCGGCGAACAGGGCCGCGGCCATGGCCACGCGCATCCGCCAGCCGCCGGAGAATTCCGACATGGGCCGGTGCAGGTCGGCGGTGGTGAAGCCCAGGCCCGCCAGGATTTCGGCGGCCCGGGCGGGCGCCCGGTCGGCCTCGATGGCGGCCAAGCCGGCGTAGATGTCGGCGATGTGCTCGGGGTCGGCGGTTTCCAGCTGGGCCATCAGGGTGGCGCGGCGGGTATCGGCCTCCAGCACCGTGTCGATGAGGGAGACGGGGGTGGCGGGGTGCTCCTGGTCCACCGAGCCGACGATGGCGTCGCGGGGCATGGAAATCTCGCCATCGCCCTGGGTGAGTTGGCCCAGGATGATGCGGAACAGGGTGGTCTTGCCCGCGCCGTTGCGGCCGACCAGGCCGACCTTGGCGCCGGTGGGCAGGCTGACGCTGGCGTGGTCGAAGAAGCGACGCCCCCAGGCGTCGTAGACGAGATCGTTGATGCGAAGCATGACAGGGAAAACCGTGAGATGAAGGGGACAGACGAGGCGTACGGACGGGGCGGACAGACGAGTTGGGCAGACTCTGGGCGGCGTCCGCCCTGGCGCGGGGCCAGGGCGGGGAACGGAGCTATCCCTGTCTTTCTGTCCGGGTCCGAAGCGGGGTCACGGCAGTCCTTTCTTGCGCACCGCCTTGGCGGACGGGGCGGGCGTCGTTATAAGCGCGCACTCTTCAAAAACCAAACCTTCAGCGGGCCTTCTCAAAGACCATGACCGAACGCACTTTCTCCATCATCAAGCCCGACGCCACAAAACGGAACCTCACCGGCAAGGTGAATGCGGTCATCGAAGACGCCGGCCTGCGCATCGTCGCGCAACGCCGCATCAAGATGTCCAAGACCCAGGCCGAAAAGTTCTACGAAGTCCACGCCGCGCGGCCGTTCTACGGCGAGCTGGTGGAGTTCATGACCTCCGAACCGGTGGTGGTTCAGGTGCTGGAAGGCGACAACGCCGTGGCCCGCTACCGCGAGATCATGGGCGCCACCAACCCCGAACAGGCCGCCGAAGGCACCATCCGCAAGCTCTACGCCCTCTCGGTGGGCGAGAACTCAGTGCACGGCTCCGACAGCGCCGAGAACGCGGCGATCGAGATCGCGCAGTTCTTCACGGACGGCGACATCACGGGCTGATTGCCTGTTTGACTCGTGGAAATGCAGCGCCGCTCACCAGAAGGTGGGCGGCGTTTTGCTATGCGGCTTCGAGCTGGCCGCAGATGAAGGCGTCCTCGCCGGCGTTGAGCAGGGCGGCCAGGACCGGCTCGGCCATGTCGCGCCCGACGATCAGCATCATGCCCACGCCGCAGTTGAAGGTCCGGCGCATCTCCGCGTCGGCGACCCCGCCCTGGGCCTGCAGCCAGGCGAACACCGGCGGCTGGGGCCAGGCGCGCCAGTCGATGGCGGGAACCAGGCCATCGGCGATGGCGCGGGGCGGGTTCTCGATCAGGCCGCCGCCGGTGATGTGCGCCGCCCCCTTGATCAACCCGCCCTTGGCCAGGGGCAGGACGCTGTGGACATAGATGCGGGTGGGGGTCATCAGGGCCTTGGCGAGGGTCTGGCCGGGCGCGAAGGGGGCGTCGGCGTCCCAGGCCAGGCCCGACTGCTCGACGATGCGGCGGATCAGGGAATAGCCGTTGGAGTGGGGGCCGGAGGAGGCGAGGCCGATCAAGAGGTCGCCGGGGCGCTGGGCGTCCAAGGTCGGAAGCACGGCGCCGCGGTCCACCGCGCCGACGGAAAAGCCGGCCAGGTCATAGTCGCCCTCGCCGTACATGCCCGGCATCTCGGCGGTCTCGCCGCCCACCAGGGCGGCGCCGGCCTGGCGGCAACCCTCGGCGATGCCGGCCACGACGCGGGCGGCGGTGTCTACGTCCAGCTTGCCGGTGGCGTAGTAGTCCAGGAACAGCAGCGGCTCGGCGCCCTGGGCCAGCAGGTCATTGACGCACATGGCCACCAGGTCGATGCCGACGGTGTCGGGCAGGCCCGTCTCGATGGCGATCTTCAGCTTGGTGCCGACCCCGTCGGTGGTGGTGACCAGCAGCGGATCGTCATAGCCGGCGGCCTTCAGATCGAAGAGTGCGCCAAAGCCGCCGAGGCTGGCGTCGGCCCCCGGACGGCGGGTCGCCTTGGCCAGCGGCTTGATCTTTTCGACCAGGGCGGCGCCCGCGTCGATATCGACGCCGGCCTGGGCATAGGTGAGACCGTTGCGGCCTTCAGTCATGGGAGGAAGACAATCTGGGTGAAGTGCTTGAAGGAAATGATCATGCCTGATCGGTTCGCGCTTGCAGACTCGGCCGCTCGCGGCGCTATAGCTAGCCGATGACGCCGATTACGACCACCGCCGAACTGGCGGCGTTTTGCGATAAACTGAAAGGCCAGCCCTTCGTCGCCGTGGACACCGAGTTCATGCGCGAGACGACCTACTGGCCCAAGCTGTGTTTGATCCAGGCCGCGGCCCCCTCTGCCGAGGCGGTGATCGACCCGCTGGCCGATGGATTGGACCTGGCTCCGTTCCTGGACATCCTGCGCGACGAAAGCATCGAAAAGGTGTTCCACGCCGCGCGGCAGGACGTTGAAATCTTCAACAACCTGGGGGCTATGCCGCGGCCGCTGTTCGACACCCAGATCGCCGGCATGGCGGCTGGGTTCGGCGAGCAGATCGCCTACGACGCCCTGGTGCGCCAGATGCTGAAGATCGACCTGGACAAGTCGAGCCGCTTCACCGACTGGGCCCGCCGGCCGCTGAGCGACGCCCAGTTGACCTACGCCTTGGCCGACGTGACCCACCTGGCGGCATTGTTCCCGATGCTGCGCCAGCGGCTGGAGAAGGCCGGGCGGCTCGCCTGGGTCACCGAAGAGATGTCGGCCATGTCTGACCCGGCGCTCTACGACGTCGAGCCGGACAACGCCTGGAAGCGGCTCAAGCCCCGCAAACATGCGGTGAAATACCTGGCGGTGTTTCGCGCCGTGGCCGCCTGGCGCGAGCGCACGGCTCAGACCCGCGACCAACCGCGCGGACGGATCCTGAAGGACGAGGCCATCGACGAACTTGCCACGCAGGCGCCGGTGGACGCCGACGGGCTGAATCGCCTGCGCTCGGTGCCCAAGGGTTTTTCCGGCTCCAAGTTCGGGCCGGATCTGCTGGAAGCCATCAAGGCGGCGCTGAAGGACCCGGAGGCCTATGCGCCGGTGATCGAACGCAGCGTGGTCCAGTCGTCGCCGGCGGCCGGGGCGGTGGTGGAACTGCTGAAGGTGCTGCTCAAGGCCCGGGCGGAGGACGCCGGGGTGGCGTCGAAGCTGATCGCCACGGTGTCCGACCTGGAAAAGATCGCCAACGACGACAACTCCGACAGCTCCGCCCTGCACGGCTGGCGGCGCGAAGCCTTCGGCGAGGACGCCCTGAAGCTTAAGCGCGGCGAACTGGCCCTGGTGCTGGACGGAGCGCGGGTGCGGGTGGTGCCGGTGCGGCGGGCGCAGAAGGCATAGGGCTTACTCCGCCGCCTGGACCTTGCGGGACAGCGCGCCCTTGACGGCGCGGAGCTTGACGTCGCGGTCGAGGAGGGCGGCCAGGGCGCCGGCGCGTTTGGCGGTCTGTTCGCCCAGCAGCATCCCGGCCCAGTCGTCCTCGGCCTGAACCACGACGGTGTTGGGCTTGAACTCCAGGCGCGAGTGGCTGAGCAGCGCGACGCTGCGGCCCGAGAGGTCGCAGCCCAGGCGCATGGCGCTGCCGAGGGCTCGGGCGCGACGATAGCGGTCGTGGCTGAGCAAGCGGGCGACCAGATCCGGCTCGGGGATGGTAGTGGCGGCCGTGTGACGGCCGAAGGCGGCGCAGGCGAGATAGACGCGCTCGGCATGGTCCATACCCGGAATGGGCGCGCGCAGCACCTGTTCGAACAGCAGGTCGGCGCGGTGGTCGGGGTGCAGACGGGCGCCAAGGTCCGCCAGCCGGCAGCCGGCGGCCAGCAGCACCGGATCGCGGGCGCCGAACACCGGCTCCAAGGTCGAGAAGGCTGGGCGTAGCCAGGCTTCCAGGGCTGGCGCGAGATCCTCGTTGACTCCTTGGCGGGCGCCCAGGGCGGCGCAGCCCTCGATCAGCGGGTCACGAGTGCGCAGGGCGGGGGGCATGCCCTCGAACAACAGGCCCTCCCGCAGGCCATAGGCCGAGACCACCACCCGCTGGACGCCCAGGGTCTCGACCACCGCCTCCATGATGGCGGCGGCGTGGGGCAGGGTCTCGAGGCGGCGGCGGGACATGCCCTCGATGCGGTCGAGAGAGGATTTGGACTGGCGGGCGATGACCCGGCTGGCGTCCAGGACCTCGCCTCTGGTCATCTCATATTGATGAACGATCTCAAGGGGATAATCCGTCATTCTCATGTGCAGTATGGCGAGGCTTCGCCAGGCGCCGCCGACCGCGTTGAGGGTCTGAGCGCTGAGGCGTCCCGCCACCGGCGCGATGGCCTTGACGGCGGTGGCCTTGACCTTGTCGGGATCGAAGCGGCCCTGATCGATCATGGCGAAGGGGCCAAGCGGCAAGGTGACGCCGTCGGTGGGGGCGCCGTCCTCCAGCCGGATCAGCTCCAGGCTGGCGCCGCCGAGGTCGCCGACGATGCCCCCGCCCGCGGGAGAGCCTGAGACGACGCCATAGGCGGCGTAGTAGGCCTCTTCCTTGCCGCTGAGTACGCGCAGGTTCAAGCCGGTCTCGGCCAGGACGCGCTGGCAGAAGGCCTCGCCGTCCTTGGCGTCGCGCACGGCGGCGGTGGCGGCGGCGAAGACCTGGGCCGGGCGACCGGCGTCGAGCAGGGCCTTGAAGCGGGTCAGGGCCCCGATGGCGGCCTCAATGCCCTCGGGCGACAGGCGGCCGGTGACCGCCAGGTCGCGGCCAAGGCCGGCCAGCACCTTTTCGTTGAAGACGGTCCAAACCGCCCGGCCCTCGAGCCGGTAGAGCACAAGGCGCACGGAGTTGGAGCCGACGTCGATGACGGCGGCGTCACTCATTCGGGATCTATCGTCTGGCGCCCACATGATCGAACGCGCGCGGCAGGTCCTTCACCTTGTGACCCCGCCCGGAGAGGCTGGGGTTGGTCATGAAATAGTCGTGAGCCGAGAAGGCCCCCTTCCGGTTCCAGCCAGTCGCGCGATGGTATGCGCCCAGTGCGTCTAGAAACCAACTCTGCGCCTCATCATTCAGGTTCGCGACCAGGATCTGCTGAAGCACCTGCTGGTGAACGGTCGGGTTCTCCACCGGTACCAGAACCTCCACCCGGCGGTCGAGGTTTCGCGGCATCCAGTCGGCGGAGGAAATAAACAGCCGCGCCTCGGTCGACGGCATGGCCTTGCCGTTGGCGAAGGCGACGATGCGGGCGTGTTCCAGGAAACGGCCGACGATGCTCTTGACCCGGATATTCTCGGACAGGCCGACGATGCCCGGGCGCAGGCAGCAGATGCCGCGCACCACCAGGTCGATGGGCACCCCGGCGGCGCTGGCGGCGTAGAGGGCGTCGATGATCTCCGGATCCACCAAGGAGTTCAGCTTGGCCCAGATGGCGGCCGGCTTGCCGGCCCGGGCGTTGGCGGCCTCAGCCTCGATCAGGCGGAGCAGATCGCCCTTCATGTTCAGCGGCGAGATCGACAGCTTCTCCAGCCGCTCTGGCTGGGCGTAGCCGGTGATGTAGTTGAAGATGCGGCCAGAATCCCGGCCCATGGCCGGGTCGGTCGTGAACAGCGACAGGTCGGTATAGATCTTCGCCGTGACCGGATGGTAGTTGCCTGTACCGTAGTGGCAGTAGGTGCGCAGGTTGTCGCCCTCGCGCCGGACCACCAGCGAAAGCTTGGCGTGGGTCTTATATTCCACGAAGCCGAAGACGACGTGGACCCCGGCGCGCTCCAAGTCGCGGGCCCACTTCAGATTGGCCTCCTCGTCGAAGCGGGCCTTGATTTCCACCAGGGCGACGACGTTCTTGCCGTTCTCGGCCGCCTCGATCAGGGCGGCGACGATGGGGCTGTCCTTGGAAGTCCGGTAGAGGGTCTGTTTGATGGCCAGGACATTGGGGTCCCGCGCGGCCTGGCGCAGGAACTGGACCACCACGTCGAAGCTCTCGAAGGGGTGGTGGACCAGGATGTCCTTCTCGCGGATGGCGGCGAAACAGTCACCGCCGTGATCGCGGATGCGCTCGGGAAAGCGCGGCTGGAAGGCGCGGAACTTCAGATCCGGATGGTCGGACGGGATCAGCTCGGACATCTGGGCCAGGCCCAGCTTGCCGTCCATGCGCACCACGTCCTGGGTCTCGGCGTCCAGGCCCTCCAGGATGAACTCGCGCAGGTCGTCCGGCATCGAGGTCTGGACCTTCACCCGCACCACCGAGCCCAGGCGGCGCAGCTTCAGCCGCGCCTCGAACTCGCGGACGAGGTCTTCGGCTTCTTCCTCCATCTCAATGTCGCTGTCGCGGATCAGGCGGAACAGGCCGCGGCCCTCGACCTTGCAGCCGGGAAACAGCTTGTCGAGGAACAGGATCAGGAAGCTTTCCAGGGCGATGAACTTGCGCAGGCCCTTGCGGCGACCCTGGCCGGTGACGGGGATCTCCCAGAACCGGGCCACCTGGCTGGGCACCGGGACCATGGCGTAGAGCTGGCGGTTGTCGTTCATCCGCCGCAGCTTCAGCGCCAAGGCGAACCCCAGGTTCGGGATGAAGGGGAAGGGGTGGGCCGGATCGATGGCCAGCGGGGTCAGGATCGGGAAGATGTGGTTGGAGAAGATATCTTCGGCGATCGCCCGGTCGGTGGCGTTCACGTCCTTGGCGTCCATCAGCCGGATGCCCTCGTCGGCCAGGGCGGTGCGCAGGCCGCTCCAGATGCGCTGCTGATCCTCCATCAGGCCATTGGCCTCGGCGTTGACCTTGCGCAGCTGCTGGTGCGGGGTCAGGCCGTCCTGGCTGACGGCGCGTACACCCTCGCGCACCTGGGCGCGCAGGCCGGCCACCCGGACCATGTAGAATTCATCGAGGTTGTTGGCCGAGATCGACAGGAACCGCAGCCGTTCCAGCAGTGGATGGCGCGGGTTTTCCGCCTCTTCCAGGACACGCCGGTTGAAGGCCAGCCAGGAAAGCTCGCGATTGAAGAACCGCTCCGGCTCTTTCAGCAGGGGGCTGGGCGGCGGCGCGATCGCCGGCGCAGCGCTGGGGCTGACGACGACGGGGGGCGGAGCCGCTTGGACGGTGTCGGTCATGGCTCGGCTCAGGACTTTGCTTTGACGCGCGGACGGCGATCGGGGACGGACCGATGGTGTGGCGCCCGCCGTGGTCAGCGGCAAGACTTCAGTCGAAAAGATTGAGGGTTTCGTCTTCATTTTCAAGAATCTGTCGTGCAAGTGCGCGGGTAATGTCACGCTGTTCGGCATCGGCGATTTCGTCCAGACGCGTCACGATATCCAACGCTGCTGGGACCGAGCGTTCAATTCTGCGCAGAAGGTATGAATAGACCTCCTCCGCCGGACGGATATTCCGTTCACGGAAGAACTTCCGCAGCACGCCTTCCAGCACGACGTCATCGGGCGGACCGATCTCGGCCACGAACAGGGCGTTCAGGCGTGAACGCAGGTCGGGCAGGACCGTGGGCCAGGCGCCGGGCAGGGAGCGGGCGGTAAGCAGCACGCCGTGGCTGCCTCCGGCCATGTTCAGCAGGTGGAACAGGGTCTCGTCCGTCGGCCCACGGTCGGCGTCCTCAAGCAATATCGGCCGGCCAGCGATCCCGGAGAGGTCGGTCTGGGCGGGCGCCAGGCGGACAGCCTTGGCGCGCATCGCCCATTCCTGGGCCAGGTGCGACTTGCCGCCGCCCTCGGGCCCAACCAGTACGAGACACCCTCCGGGCCAGTCCGGCCAGGTGTCCAGGACCGCGATGGCCGAGGTATTGGCAGGCGAACGGATGAAGTCGGCTCGGGCGAAGGATGCGGGACGCTTCAACTTCAGCCGGAGCTGCTTTGGTCTCGTATCTGATCGCGAAGCAGTCACTATGAACAGAGTCTATCAGGGGATCGCGGCCGCCACGAGACCTAACGCGACTTGCCGCGGCAGGCGCTCACAGCCGAACTGTGCTTGTCCCCAAGTGGGGCGGGCTACGCATAGCGTAGTTTGTATGATCGATTTGAAGTCGGTTTGGCGAGATTGGCCACGGCGTTCCTTCTCCCCATGCGGGAGAAGGTGGCTCGCGCAGCGAGACGGATGAGGGGTCGTCGGAACGGCGGTCATTGGCCTTCGGGCAGGATAATCTCGGAAGTCTCGTCAACCCCTCATCCGACCTCCTTCGGAGTGTCCAGTGGAGAGATGGGTGACAGTTTAGCCCGGACACATGGGTGACAGTTTTCGGCCGAGGTGGTCGATGAGCCCGATGGGCTGGTGGTAGAACCACAGACGCCAGCCGTGTTC
>DASVMY010000310.1:0-14929 GCA_036384135.1 Caulobacteraceae bacterium
GACGGCCTCAACCGCGACGCCACCATCGTGGCCTCCAGCGGCTACGACGCCAACGGCAACCTCACCAACGACGGGACGCGGGCGTTCACCTACGACGTCGAGAACCGGCTCCTGAGCGCCTCGGCGCCGACCGCCATCACCCTCAGCTACGATCCCCTGGGCCGGCTGCAGCAGACGGTGGCGGGCTCGACCACCACGAGCTTCCTCTATGACGGTGACGACCTTGTCGCCGAGTACAACGGCTCGACCCTCCTGCGGCGCTATGTGCACGGGACCGGGATCGACGAGCCGCTGGTCTGGTACGAAGGCGCTGGGACCACCGACCGCCGCTGGCTGCATGCCGACAACCAGGGCTCCATCGTCGCCTGGTCCAACACCACCGGCGCCATGGGCGAGGTCTACACCTACGGCCCCTACGGCGAGCCCAACGGCTGGAGCGGCGGCTCGCGCTTCCGCTACACCGGCCAGATCGTCATCCCCGAGGCCCAGCTCTACTACTACAAGGCCAGGGTCTACGATCCGGCGACCGGGCGGTTCCTCCAGACCGATCCGGTGGGGTACGACGATGACCTCAACATGTATGTCTACACTGGAGGAGATCCCGTCAATGATGCGGATCCGAGCGGCCTCTCAGCTTGTCCAGTAGGAGTATCTTGCGATCCAACACCAGTTGCGCCGGTAATTGTTCATCCGACGGCCAAGCGTATGGCAATAGCTTTACCAGCGGCGGCCACACTGGAGCTGCCAAATCTCGGTGCATGGCTAGGTGCAAGCTTGACGGCACTTCGATTTTCCCCACCAGTTGTATTCGTTACAGCCGTGTTCTGGCCTAGTAAAATGGGCGATGGCACGCTTCCGAACGCGCGGCCAATCGTTACGGTTTCAAACTCCGACAAAAGCGACGATGGCGACGACACAGCGCCAAAGGGTGGTCATACGAAAGGAAAGCGTCCGAGCACCCAAGGCAAGCATGAGAAGGGTGATCGTCGGCGGGGTAGAGACCAAGGTGGTGAAAAGGGTGACAAGCGCAGACCGTATCAACGGTAATACTGACTGGAGCGGCGGCGATATTGTTCGCGTAGAGCGGGCGATGCGCGGCCGCCCCATCGATGGACTTCAGGGCCTCCTTGTCTCTCAGTCGAAGGACTGGGTTTATTTTTATGTCGTTGATCAGCTGGTAATCCCTAATGGATTTGCTTTATTGAGAAGAGATACGATCGAGGCCATCGAGCAGTGCGATCGATCTGAATTTATGAAGAAGGCGCTGAAATTAAAGGGCTACGAATTTCAGCAGCCGCCCCCCTTAGAACTATCTGGTTCTAGGTCCATCCTAACATCTTTGATGGGGAGGCATATATTATCGACTATATACATAGAAGAAATTGATCCTGACGTCGTTTATATCGGATATGCAAAAGTTGTTGGTGACGTGTATTTTGAAATATCTCCCCTGTCTCCGTCGGCTGAGGCCCAATCTAGGAATGATCGCTTCAGACTGAGCGAATTAACGCGAATAGATTTTGGCGGCGAATACGAGAAGGCGCTGCAGTTGGTGAGCGATCAAGACTAACGTCGTTAACGGAGTTCATTGGGTGTTATGATACTGATCTACAAGCGAGTAGATCTTCCGGACGGATATGTGGGGGTCGCAACGCCGCCCCATTCCGGAAAGGAGAATTGGGTAATAGCGCATCCGATTTCGCGGGCGGAGGTTTTGAACCGCATGCTGAAATTGGGCTGCCCAGGCCTTGATGTTGTTGACGCTCTTGAGGCTGCCGACGCGAATCATTTTGGGTATGTCTGAGGTCAAATGTCGCTGACACTTGGGGGGACACGATACCTATCTCGGCTCGCCAAGCGCCCCCAGAACGCGCATTCCCGCTCACGCGCCCGGACTGAAATCCACCGTGAAGCTCCGCTGCGCCGACGTCGCCAGGGCTTCAACCCTATAAGGCAAACACGCCGAGATCGCCGCCAGCGCCCGCGCCTCCGCGATTAACCGCCGCTCATCCGGTACCGATGAATCCGGCCGGAGGATCCGCGGCGGCTTGGCGATCATGCCTTTGTCGTCGAGCTGCACCTCCAGTTTCACGGGAACAGCGGACTGGTTGGGCATGCGCCGCCAACAGGGTTCGATCTGGCCCCACAGGCCACCGGAGGAGGCCGCGGAACCGGGGCCGGTGGCCTTGCTGTCGCTTTGGTTTGATTGATCGGTGAGGCGGACGTCCTTGCCGTGCTGGCCGCCGCCGGTTTGCTTGCCGGAATTGGCCTGGCCGTTGGTCCCGTCCTGCATGGCGTCACCGCCATGCTCGCGCTCGATGGCGTCGAACAGCTTGGCGAGGTTGGAGTGTTCGGTGGGCTTCTGGTCGGCGGTGTAGAGTTCGGACTGTTGCGCCAAGGCCTTGCGGTACAGGAACTGGAGCTGGGCTTCGTCTGGAGAGGTCTGGGCCTGGCGGGAGCCGGCGACCCCGGCCAGGGAAATGGTGATGGCGCTTTCCTCCGGCGCGCCGCCGCTGCCTCCCGTCACCACAGCCCCGCCGGCGGTTCCAATGGCGAGGGCAAGCAATCCTAAGTGAAGGACAACAGACCCCGCCAACGCAAAGCCACGGCGCCTCTGTTGGCGGCCTTTGCGATCATGGCTGACTGGCCGAACGGCGATGCTTGAAAACATACGCGAATTGATCCGCCGTGCGCCCCAAATGGTTGTGAAGCCTGGTCATATCGGATTAGGGTCAGTGGCGGAACGCCCTTCGTGGGCGGGGGTGTGGGCGGCGTGCGAAGGTCATGGTTGCGGGGCGGTCGAAGAGGGCCAGCGCGTCGGCGCGGGGCCGAGCGGGGCTTTGCCGCTGTGGACGCGCTGGTGGCGCTCACGCTGCTGAGCATGACCATCGGCCTTGGCCTGGCCGGCGCCCAGACTGCGCGCCACGCCGCGCAGACCGCGCGCGAGGCGAGGCAGGCGGGAAGCCTGATGCAATCCATCCTGGAGACCGCGCCGCCGCAGCTTGGCGAGCAGCAGGGCCGCCAAGGCGCCCTGGCTTGGCGGTATGCCGAGGCGCAACTGGCGGACCAGGGCCCGGCGTCACCCCTGCGGCTGTGCCGGCGGTCGGTCGACGCAGTGAGTGCTCAAGGCGGACGCCATTACAGCCTGCAGACCCTCGTCCCTTGCCCGGTCGATCAAGCGCGATGAACGACGATGGCTACACCCTGGCCGAGATGCTGGCCGCCCTGGCGATATTGGGCCTCGCCTTTGGGGGCCTCACGCAAGGCGCGCGGGTGATCGGCCAACTGCAGACCAAGGCGGCGGCCACGGCCCGCACGACCGCGGACGATCGCAGGGCGCAGGCGGCCCTGGAGAGCTTGATGGCGCGCCGCGGCCCCTTCACCAGCGACGGCCGCGGCGCCTTCCAGGGGACGGCGTCGGGCTTCACCTTTGACTGCGAGGCGGGGCGTTGCGGCGTGGAGGTAGTCAAGGCGCAGGATCGCGCTTGGCTGGTGATCCATCAGGGTGGTCAGCAGCAGCGGATCGTCCTCTCTGCGCCGAATGCCGCCTTCGCCTATGTGGACGCCACCGGTTCATCGCCCATCTGGCCGAACGCGCAAGCGCGGCCAACGGCGCTCACCACCGTTCTGCTGCAGGGCGCCGGGCCAGGCGGTAGCCGGCCCCTCGCGGCGGCGCGCGTCTGGGTCGAAGAACCGGCCAACTGCGTCTTCGACGCCATCGCCCAGGGGTGCCGCGCATGAGCGATGTGACGCCGCTTCGGCTGGTGGAAGAGGACGATCTCGCCGAAGCGCCGCCGCTTGAGCAGAAGGTCTTCGTGCGCCCGTTCTCGGTTGTGGCCGGCGCGCCCTGGGACCAGGCGCGCGCCGCGGGCCTTGAGGCGCGGCTGGGCGCGCCGCTTCCGCTGGCCGAAGTCGTCTATCAGCTTCAGCGGTTGGACCCCTGGCGGCCGGGCCGCCCGGCCCGGTTCGCCGCCTTCTATGTCCGCTCGCGGGACGTGGGCGAGGCGCTGGAAGCCACCCTGCAGGTCGACGGCCGGCGACGGCAGGTCCGCTTTGTCTCGGCCCGTGAGCAGGCCCGCAAGGCCCGGGGCGTGGTGTCCCTGGCCCTGGGGCTTGGGCTGGCGCTGGCCGCGACGCTGGGATCCATCGCCGTTGCGCTCTCCGTGCGTGCGGACGCCGAAGGCCGCCTGGCGAATCTGGCGCCGGCCCTGGCGGCCAAGATGAAACTCGCCAAGACGCTGGACCGCGAGCGCAAGCAGTCCCAGGCCCTGGAAATCGCGGGCCTTAGGGGACGGGCCCTGTCGGACTATCTGAGCGACCTGGCCTGGGCCTCGGCGGCCAAGGCGCCCGGCTCGCGCATCGATGCCCTGCACTGGGACCACGGGCTGATGGCGGTGGAGGCGCATGGGGACGCGGCGCCCTTCGTCGCGGGCGAGCGCCAGATCAGCAAGATCGACAAGCCCCTGCGCCCCGGCGTCTGGCTCTGGGGGGTGTCGTCGGCGGGCCATCGTGGTCCGGCGCGGGGCGCCACGCCATGAAGTCCCGCGATCTGATCGACATCAATGCCGTGGTCACGGTGATGACCGCCGGCGCGCTCGTCGCCGTGGCCTTCTTCTTCATCCTCTCGGCGATTGCCCGCCCTGGCGGCTTCACTGCCAGCATGGCCAGCCTGGAAGATGGCGGCGCGCGCGCGGAGTCGCTGTTTCGAAGTGGCGAGCGGGCGAACGCCTTTGCGCCAGGCTCGGTCTGCGAGGGCGGGGTCGACACCCAGGCGGCGGCGATCAAGGATCGGGTCCAGGCGGCCGCCCAGGGCGCGGGTGTGACCTTGGCCAGCCTGAGCGCCGCGCCGGCGGGGCCGGGGCAGGACGGCGTTACCCTCAGCGCCGTTGGCCTGCAATTCCAGGCCAATGGCCGCTACGATCAGACGATGAGCCTGCTGGCCCAGCTGTCGAACGGACGCCCGGCGATCTTCGTCGACGCGGCCGACCTGGTTTCCAAGACCTCCAGCGTCGATCTTAAGTTTCAAGGACGGGTGTTTTGCTCAGCTTCCGCGCGCCGTTGATCGGTTCTGGCGCCGCCGGGGGCCTGGTGTTGGGCGCCCTGCTCTGGTTCGCCGTGGGTAAGGGTGCGCCGGCCGCCGCGCGCATGGACGATCTGCAGGCGCGGCTGGACGCGCTGCGGCCGCCGGCGACGATGACGCCCGCGACGATCGACCCCACCAACCTCGCCTCGGCGCCGCTCTTCGCCATGACCACGGGCCCCGGCGCCGTCACCGAGCCAGCGGTCGCCCTGCAGGGTGTGGCCAAGGCGCCCGGACGCACGGCGGCGCTGCTCTCGATCGACGGCAAGCCGGCCGATTGGTTGGCGCAAGGCGCCAGCCGCGATGGTGTCACCTTGCAGGACGTCCGCGCCGGCAGCGTGCTGGTCGACACCGTCACGGGGACCAAGGAGATCGCTCTTGGCCAGAAGGTCGGCCCCGCCGCCCCAGCCAGTGCGCCGGGACCCGCGTCCCCGGGTGCGCCGTCGCCCCCCTCCGGTCCTCAAGCCGGCTATCGGCTGCCACCGGCCCCGGCCAACGCGCCGGGGGGCGGCTAGCGGGCGCCATGATGTCAGTGAAGTTACGGGTGGGGAAGTTGGGGGCCGGTTTGAGCGTTGGGTTTCGAAAGGGCGGTCGCTTCGCGGCCGGACTCCTGGCTTTGGCGCTGGCCGGCGCGCCGATGACGGCGCCGGCGGCGCCCGCGCGCGAGTCCAGGTCGGCGCAGAGCTACACCTTCGCCTTCCAGGACGCCGACATCAGCCAGGTCGCCGCTGAGATCCTGGGCCAGACCCTGGGGGTGACCTACAGCGTCGATCCGGCCGTCACCGGCAAGATGACCTTCCGCATCGATCGGCGGCTGACCCGCGAGCAGCTGCTGGAAGCCTTCGAGGCGGCGCTGGCCAGCAACAGCGTCGCCCTGGTCCGCCAGGGCGACAGCCTCTTGCTGACGCCGCGCGACAAGGCCAAGGGGGCGGCGACCATGCGCACCCTCTCCGAAGGCATCCACCATGCCGGCTATGAGACCCTGGCCGTGCCGCTCTCCTATGCGACGCCCTCGGAAGTGGCCAAGGCGCTCAGTTCGATCTCGACCACCAACCTGGTGGTCTATGTCGACGACAAGGCAGGGCTCCTGATCCTCGGCGGCACGGGCGAGGAGCTGGAGGCGGCGGTCCAGACGATCCACGTCTTCGATCATAGCGGCCTGGAGAGCGCCAAGATCCGCTGGTTTGAACTTAGCCAGGCGCCGGCCACCACGGTAGCGTCCGAACTGGACAAGGTGTTGGCGGCGTCCGGGGCCGGCAATGTCACGGTGGTTCCGCTCAAGCGGCTGAACGGCGTCTTCGTCTTTGCCCGCACGCCCCAGGCCTTGGACCTGGTGGCCGACTGGATCACCAAGCTCGATGTGCCCTCCAAGGAGCGCACCAGCGCGCTCTTCGTCTACCACCCCAAGAACGCCTCGGCCGAGAAGCTGGCCCAGGCCCTCAACGGGTTCCTGAACGGGCAGGGGGGATCGCTTGGCTCGCCATCCTACCCAACTTCGTCCTCAGGCGCGCCGACCATTCCTGGACCGCCGCTGGGCGCGGTCACCTCTGCTCCGGCGCCGGCCCAGGCGTACAATGGCTCGGGGTCATTGTCAGGGTTTGGGGCGGGAGGGGGATCGGCGGGAAGTTCGGGCGACGAAGATCCCTTGAAGATCGGCGTCGACAAGGAATCCAACAGCCTGCTGATCGAGACCTCCCAGGCGCGCTGGGCCGCGATCCAGAAGATCCTCGACGAGATCGACCGCGCCCCGCCCCAGGTGCTGATCGAGGCCTCCATCGTCGAGGTGACCCTGACCAACGATTTCCGCTTCGGCGTCGACTGGTCGACCCTGGGGGCGGGGGGCAAGCTCACCGTGGCCTCCATCGAGACCAACGCCGGGACCGTCGGCCCACAGTTTCCGGGCTTTTCGGTGACGTTCCTGGACAAGAACATCATGGCCGCCCTCAATACCCTAGGCTCGAAGACGGCGGTGGAGGTCGTCTCCGCGCCCAAGATCATCGCGCTCGACAACCACACCGCCAAGCTGCAGGTCGGCGACCAGGTGCCGGTGGTCACCCAGTCGAGCCAGGCCACCACCGCGGCCAATTCCCCGATCGTCTCTTCGGTGGATTACCGCTCCACCGGCATCATCCTGTCGGTGACGCCGCGGGTGACCGGGGACGACCGGATCTTCCTGGATGTCACCCAGGAGGTCAGCGCCGTGGCCTCGACCACCACCTCGGGGATCGATTCTCCGACCATCCAGCAGCGCCACCTGGAAAGCTCGCTGATCCTCAACAACGGCGGGGTCGTGGCCCTGGGCGGGCTGATCAGCACCGGCCGCACCGTCAGCGACAGCGGCGTGCCGTACCTGAAGGATGCGCCGGTGGTGGGTTCGCTCTTCAAGACCAACAAGAAGAATGGCAACCGCACCGAACTCATCGTCCTTCTGACCGCCACTATCCTCAAAGACCGCGCCGACACCGACCGGGTGATGACAAGGCTGGAGGCGGACATGCGCGAGATCGAAGCCCGTGGCCTGCTTAAGAGCCAATGAGCCGCCAATGGTCCCAGAGGACGGCGAGGCGGGCTTCGCCACCCCCGCCGCGGCGGCGATCAGCCTCGCCTTGGCGCTCACCGTGGCGGGCGTCATGACCCTGGCTGTTTCCGCCCTGCACGCCTCACGGCAGGACCTGGAACGCACCCAGGCGGAGTACGGCCTGGCCGGCGCGCGTCTGCAGGCGGCGCAGACCCTGCTCCAAAGCAGCAACCTCGGCCGCACGCGCTGGACCCTGGCGTCCGACGACGGACCGGTGGAGGCCGTGGCCGAGCCGGAAAGCTCCAAGCTCTCCATCAAAGCCGCCGCAGACGATGCCTCATCGCTGGGGCAACTGCTGTCGGCGACGTCGCAGGGCGGCGCGGGGTCCGCGCTGCGGAACCTTGCCGGTGAACCCGGCGGCGATGTCGACGAGATTGCCGAAGCTGATCCGTCACTGATCTGGCGGCTGTGCGCGCGATCGTTCGTCTCGCCCTACGGCGTCGGCCAGGTTCTGCCTTCGGAGGCGCCGGGACCGCCGAAGCCTGGGCCGATCAACTGGCGCCTGGGCCAGCTTTGGCGGCTGCGGCTCACTGATGCCCATGGCTGGAGCGACGACAGTGTGGTTCGCTTCACTGGCTCCGCCAGCCATCCGATCGCCGTCGCGGCGCGGCGGTTCACTCACAGCGGTCTATTGGGGAAGAGATGCGATTTCGTCGCTCAAGACGCACCCGCCGCTTGAGGCGCGAGGGGGGCTACACCCTCACCGAGATGTTGGTGGTGATCGGCATCATCAGCCTGATCGCGGCGGTGCTGACCCCGGCGATCCTCGGCCAAATGTCGCGCGCCCGCGCCAAGGCCGCGCAGCTGCAATTGGAGACCTTGGCCACAGCGGTGGAGAACTTCCGCTCCGATGTCGGCCGCTATCCCACCCAGCAGGAGGGTCTGCAGGTCCTGGTCCAGCCGCCGAGTGGTGTCGAAGGCTGGGTCGGGCCCTATTCCAAGACCAAGGCCCTGAAGGACCCCTGGGGCCAGCCAGTTCTCTACGTCCCCACATCCGATGGGCGGTCCTTCGAGGTCGAGAGCCTGGGCGCAGACGGTAAGCCCGGCGGAACCGGCGCCGATCACGATCTGAAGGCGCCCGAACAGTGATCGCCTGGCCCTTCCTCGTCCTCCAAGCCGCCGCCGGCCTTTGCGCGGGAAGCTTTGTGACGACCGCGGCGCTGCGGGCCGCCCGCCACGAGCCGTACCTGGGCGGCCGGTCCCACTGCGACGCCTGCGGCGTGACCCTGGGGTTTGCGGCGACCGCCCCCGTCGTCGCCTTCGTGGCCCGGCGCGGCGCCTGCTCCGCCTGTGGCGAGGCCATCGACCCCACCCACCTGGTGGGCGAAGTGTTGGGCGCCGCCCTGCTGACCGCCCCGTTCGTCCTGGCCGGTCCCGCCCGGGGCGGACTGATCGCGGCGATGGGGCTGGTGCTCCTGGCCGCCGCCGTCTTCGACCTGAAGACCCGGCGCCTCCCCGATCGTCTCACCGGGACCGTGGCGGTCCTTGCCGCCTTGCTGGCGTCGACCCACGGCCTGATGTCCTTGGCTGAGGGCGTCGCCGCCGCCGGGGTCACGGCCGTGCTGCTCCTGGGCCTCAGGTTTGGGTACGCCCGCTGGCGCGGCCGCAGTGGCCTGGGTCTGGGCGACGTGAAGCTGCTCTGCGCCCTGGCGCTGTGGCTGGGCGTCGCCACCCCCTGGGCCCTGGTCGTTGCGGCGCTGCTAGGGCTGATCGCCGTGGCGCTTCGCCCGCCCCGGGGGGGCCTGATCGCCTTTGGACCGTTCATTGCGCTTGGCGCGCTCAGCTTAGGCCTGCTGAAGGAGGCGACGGCATGGCCGCTCCTCCCCTGAGCGCCGGCGCGACCGCCTATTCCCGCCAGAAGCGTGCGGCGGTCATCGCCCTGTTGCGCGACCGCGGGCTCGTCGATCCCTCGGCGATTTCCCGCGCCGAGCAGGTCTCTTCGCGGACCGGCCAGCCGGTGGAGCAGGTGCTCAATTCCCTGGGCAGCCTCTCCGACGAGGATCTGGTCGGCGCGTATGCAGAGGTGGCCGGCTGCGAGGTCTGGGACCCCGCCGCCCAACCGATCACCATCACCGCTGCCGAGACCGGGGTCAGCGTCGAGTTCCTGCGCCGCGCCCGCATCGCGCCCCTGGCCCTCAGCCGCGGCCAGATCCGCTGCGCCGCCTGCGACCCCTTAGACGACGAGGCGCTCTCGGGCCTCATCTTCGCCACCGGCCGTAAGGTGGTCGTCCTGGCCGCCAAGCCCTCGGACTGGCGGCGCGCGTTCGATGATGCCTTCGACAAGACCGCGGCGCGGCCAATGGCCACCGATCGGCGCCGTCTGGAGCGGGAAGTCGACCAGGTGGCCGACAGCTCCGTCGAGGGCGCCGGCGCGCGCCTGGTGGCCAATGTCTTCGAGGCCGCCATCGCCGCGGGCGCCTCGGACATCCACTTCGAGCCGCATCGCAACGACTTCAAGGTCCGCCTGCGCGTCGACGGCCGGCTCATCGACCATCAGACCGTCTCGGCCGACCTGGCCGCGCCGGCGGTGTCGCGGGTCAAGGTGATCGCCAACCTCGACCTGGGCGAAAAGCGCCTACCACAGGATGGCCGCACCACCTTCGTCATTGGCGGCCGCCAAGTGGACGTGCGCGTCGCCACCGCCCCGACGGTGTTTGGCGAGGCTGCCGTCTTGCGCATCCTCGACCGCGCCAGTGTCCCCTTAGACCTCGACACCCTGGGCATGAGCCCGGTGGTGGCCGACCGGCTACGCCGCGCCACCAAGTTCCCGCACGGCATGTTCCTGATCACCGGCCCCACGGGTAGCGGCAAGACCACCACCCTCTATGCCCTGCTGCAGACCTTCGCCGGCACGGCCAAGAAGGTGCTCAGCGTCGAGGACCCGGTGGAATACCACTTCGAGCACGTCTCCCAGACCCAGGTGGCGCCGCAGCTGGGCCTGACCTTCGCCGCCGCCCTGCGGTCTTTCCTTCGCCTGGACCCGGACGTCATCCTGGTCGGCGAAATCCGCGATCCGGAGACCGCCGCCGTCGCCGTCCAGGCGGCGATGACCGGTCACTTTGTCCTGGCCTCCGTGCACGCCAACGACGCCCTGGCCGTCCTGCCGCGCCTGCAGGACATGGGGGTCGAACCCTATCAACTGGCGGCGGGGTTCCGGGGCGCGGCGGCCCAGCGGCTGGTGCGCCGCCTCTGCCCGGCGTGCAAGACGCCTCGGCCCTTGAGCGAAGGTGAGCTTGGCCTTTGCGCGGAGCTGGGTGTCGCGCCGCCGGAGGCGTCCTACGAGCCCCGAGGATGTCCTGCCTGCAAGGACCTGGGCTTCAAGGGCCGGGTGGCGATCGCCGAGGCCTTCCTGGCGGACGACGACCTGCTGCGCGCCATCGCCGCCCAGTCGTCCGGCGGCGACATCGCGGCCTTGGCGCGGCGCCAGGGCTATGAGAGCATGATTATCGACGGCGCCCACAAGGTCGCCCAGGGTCAGACCACCTTCAGCGAAGTGATGGCGGCGGTGCATGGCTGACGCCGACCAGACCTTCGCCTATGTCGCCGTGGACGCCGGCGGGCGGCGCGTCCGTGGCCAGGTGAGCGCCAGCGATGACGTCTCCGCCTTCGACCTGCTCAAGCGCGAAGGGCTCTCTCCTCTCCAGGTCCGCCCCGCCGCCGGCAAGCCCGCGTCGAGGCCCCCCTCAGGGTCGATGAGCGATCGTGATATCGCCCAGTTCATGTCCAGCCTGGCGGCGCTGCTGAAGGCCGGCGCCGACATGCGGTCGGCCCTGGCGATCCTGGGGCGCACCCGGGACGGCAAGGTCGCCGCCTTCGCCAAGGGCCTTTCCTCCGACATCGGCGGCGGCGGCGCCATCGATGCGGCCTTCGAGCAGCGTCTGCCGCGCCGGCACGACTTCATCGCCGCCCTCATTGCGGCCGGGGAGGCCGGCGGCGACCTGGCCGGCGGTCTGGACCGCGCCGCCGAGATGATGACCGCCCGGCTGAAGCTCACCGATCAGCTGGTCTCGGTGCTGAGCTACCCGGCCTTCGTCTTCGTCTCGACCCTCGGCGCCGTGGCGGTGATCCTGTTCTTCGTCGTGCCCTCGCTCGCCCCGCTGGTCGAGGACAGCGGCGCCAAGGCGCCCCTCATCCTGGGCCTGTTGATCAGCGTCAGCACAGGGCTGCGCGCCAATCTGGTGTGGATCGCCGGAGCGATTGCGCTCCTCGCCGTCCTCGGCTTCGGCGCTTACCGAGCCGGCATGATGCAGCGGCCGATGGAGGGCTTGACCCTCGACGGACCGGTTCGCGCCACCGCCCGGGCGATCGTGTTCGGGGGCTACGCCGTGGCGCTGGGCAGCGTCCTGGTCGGCGGGGCCTCGATGAGCGACGCCTTGCGCCTGGCCGCCCGATCCGTTCGTTCCAGCCTGGCGCGGCAGCGCCTGGAACCGGTGGCGATCGCCGTGCGCGAAGGCACGCCACTTTCCGCCGCCCTTGAAGGGGTTGCTGGCTTTCCGCAATCGGTCATCCAGCTCACCGCGGTGGGCGAAGCGTCCGGGGCTCTGGGCGCGATGCTGGCCCGCGCGGGGCGCCTGGAAGAGGAAGCGGCGATCCGGCGGATCGAGTCCCTGGGCCGGGTGCTTGGTCCGGCGCTGATCGTGGCGCTGGGCGGGCTGATCGGCCTGTTGATGGCGGGGCTTCTGTCGGGCGTCACCCAGCTGGGTCAGGTCGCGGCGCAGTAGCGGGGACGCGGAGTCAGTGCGGCCGCTTGCTGATGTCGATCAGCGAGGGCTCGACCATGGCGCCCTCACGCACCTTCAGGTCTTTCGCCTGAAGTTGTTCCACGACCATGTTCAGCAGCAGCTCACCCAGGTCCCGTCGCACAAGCTCGGCCCGGAACCGGTTGATGGTGTGAAGGCTGGGACAGGGCGCTCCCTCGGGCAGACCCACGAAGCGCGCGAAGGCCTTGCGGTCGTTGACAGCATACTCCGCGCCGGGATCGGAGAGGCCGTACCACTGTTGCAGCAGGACGATCTTGAAGAGCAGCAGGGACGGGTAGCGCGGCCGGGTCGCCTCATGCACCGGGATGGCGGCAAGCGCGCTCTCGATGGGGCGCCAGTCGGTCAATCGGGCGACGCGGGCCAGGAAGTGGTCAGCCTTGGCGCCCGACGGCGCGGCCTGTTCTTTAGGCAGGGTGATGGGCCAGGGGGTGGCGCGACTCATGGATGTTACGATCCCTGAACGGCGATCGACTTTCAAGACGCTGAAATAGCTAAGCTTGTTCTTGGATGTTCAACCTCAACTCAAAGGGGCGGTGCAAGACGATCACTTTGGAAGTTACCGCACCGAAAATTCTATTGCTGCCGTGAGGGACGTGATCGACAACGCCTAACTGCCTTTTCGGCACTGTAAAGCTTGAAGCTGGGCTGTAACCACGACGACGCTCTCATTGACATAGAGGCGGGTCGCGTCGTCGTCGGCATTGCCGAGATTGGCCTGGATGGCGCTGAACCGGGACAGCCTCTGGCTGGTGTTGATGATTGCCTGATCAAGGCCGCCGGCTTGGGTGATGATATCGTCGATCGAGATGCTCAGGACCGTTTGCAGGTCTGGGGTCTGGATCTGGCCGGAGAGTGCGGCGAGGTTGGCTGGGCAAGACTGAGCCATGGCCGCATTGGGCAAGCCGGCAAGCGCGCCGCCGCCGAGGAGGGCGATCAAGGTCATAGCGCTTCGGTTCACAGGCATCCTTCGTCCTCCTAGGCGATCGGTTCGACGTCGATGTTGATAGTCACGGTCGCCGTGGACGTGCCGCCGCGCCCGTCGGAGATGGTATAGGTGAAGGTATCCGACGTTATGATCGTCTTGCCGCAGGTGTTGTAGCTGTAGTGGATCGTGCCATCGGCATTGATGGAGACCGTGTTGTGGGCGCCAGCGGTGACGCTGGTGACCGTCAGCTGGTCCCCGTCAGCATCCGTATCGTTCGCCAACACGCTGATCGTGGCCACCGGACAGTAGACCGAGCCGTAGTGCATGATGTCGATGCTATCGGCGTTGGCGACGGGCGGGTGGTCGACATTCATCGTCGCGGTGGCGGCCGAGGAGGTCCCGCCGGCGTTGGTGGCCGTGTAGGTGAAACTGTCCGTCCCCGAGTAGTTGGCCGCCGGCGTGTAGCTGATCGTCGTGCCGGACGCCGTCGCCGTCCCGTGCGTGGGATTGCTCGCCACGGCGACACTGGTGGCCGTGCCGGTGATGCTAAGCGTGATCGGTGTGGCAGCCGCATTGTAGTTGATGTTGGCGCTCACCGCTGCGACCGTCGGTGCGGCGGAGTTGACCGTGATCGAAATCGTGGCCGCCGCGGACGTGCCGCCGGCGTTGCTGGCGGTGTAGGTGAAGCTGTCCGAGCCCGAATAGCCGGTTGTCGGCGTATAGGTAATCGACGTACCGCTCACCGTCCGCGTGCCATGGCTCGGGGTCGTGGCAGTGACGCTGGTGGCCGCCCCCCCGGTGATGTTGAGGGTGATGGCGTTGTTGCTGGAGTTGTAGGCCACCGTCTTGCTGACGTTGTTGGCAATCGGCGCCGCTGGGTTGACGGTGATCGAGATGGTGGCGGCCGCCGATGTGCCGCCAGCGTTGCTGGCGGTGTAGGTGAAGCTGTCTGAGCCCGAATAGCCGGAAGTCGGCGTATAGGTGATGGAGGTTCCACTCACCGTCTTCGTGCCGTGGCTCGGGGTCGTGGCGGCGACGCTGGTGGCCGCGCCGCCGGTGATGTTGAGGGTGATGGCGTTGTTGCTGGAGTTGTACGCCACCGTCTGGCTGACACCGTTGGCGATCGGCGCGGCGGGGTTGACCGTGATCGAGACGGTGGCGGCGGCGGACGTGCCGATTGCGTTGCTGGCGGTGTAGGTGAAGCTGTCGGAGCCGGAGTAATTGGCGGTCGGCGTGTAGCTGATCGAGGTGCCGTTGATGCTCGTCGAACCGTGCCCTGGTCCCGTCGGCACCGCGACGCTGGTGGCCGTGCCGCCGGTGATGTTCAAGGCGATGGCATTGCTCGACGAATTCAAGGCGACCGTGGCGCTGACGTTGTTGGCGATCGGCGCGGCCGCGTTGACGGTGATCGAGACGGTGGCGGCGGCGGACGTGCCGCCTGAATTGCTGGCGGTGTAAGTGAAGCTGTCGGAGCCGGTGTAGCCGGACGTCGGCGTGTAGCTGATCGAGGTGCCGCTGATGCTCGTCGAGCCGTGCGCAGGACCCGTGGGAACCGCAACGCTGGTGGCCGTGCCGCCGGTGATGTT
>DASVMY010000311.1:0-4900 GCA_036384135.1 Caulobacteraceae bacterium
AAGGCCGCCGTGCTATCGATTCCTTCAGACGCGCCCTACCGCACGATCACCTCGACCCGGCGGTTGAGGGGTTCGTTGACTTCGTCGGGGGTCTGCACCCGTAGCTCCCGCTCGCCGCGCCCGGTCACGCGGGCGGCGCCCACCGGCAGGCCGTCCCGCGCCAGGGCCGCGCGGACCTCGATGGCGCGGTCGAGGGACAGCTTGTCGTTGCTGGCGGCGTCGCCCGTGGTGTCCGTGTAGCCGGTGATCTGGACGTCCGAGACCGGCGTGATGGCCCGCCGCAGTTCATCCAGGGTGGACACTGATTCAGGCGCCAGCGTCGTGGTCCCCTCGATGAAGTAGAGGGTGAAGACCTGCGGCGGCGGCGGCATCGCGGCGAGCAGGGCGTCGTAGTTGGCGCTTAGCGGCCGGGTCCGCACCGCACCGCCACCCAGCCTGGCCTCGGTATTGGCTTGCGTCAGTTGCCCGCGTTCGGTTCCGGTCGCCGGATCGATCACCGCCACGGCGCCCGCGGACGCGCCGGCTTCGCCGTTCAGAAGCGCGACTCGCGCGCTGGCGCACCCGGCCAGGATCGCGCAGAGCGCCAGGATCGACAGGGTTGCCCCGAACCTCACGGCTCCACCGTCACGACGAAGCGGGTGCCCCGCGCCGCCAGCAGCGACGTGGGCGTGCGCACCCGCATGGCGTCCTTGTTCTCGTGGGCGATCTGGCCGGAGACGACGGCGAGCGTGCCGCGGTTGACCGTGGTCAGCGACTTGCCGGCGTGGGTGGTGTCATTGAATTCGAACGCGCTGAGGGCGACCTGGCTGTTCGGCCCCACCGCGAAACGGCTGTTGTCGACGAAGGTGATCCCGACGCGCCCGCCGGCCCCGGTCCTGAGCACATCGCTGACCTGCAGCAGCTGGCCCGCCGTGGCGGGCGTGACGATCTTGCCGCGAACCACGGAGGCGACGCCAGCCACGGACTTGATGCGGCCGATCTCGGCGGCGGCCCAGGCAGTGGTCGTGACGGCGGCTGTCGACAGGCAGGCCACCATCAGCAATCCTGCGGCGAAAGTTCTGTGCATCCCAGCCTCCCTTGCGACAGGGGTTAAGACATAGCTCAGTTTCGCCCGAAATCGAAAGCCGAGGCCAAGGCCGAATCTGGCGCGAGGCTGCGGGCTGACGCGGCCGCCGTCTCCCGCGCCTCGCGCCTGGCCCACAGCTTCGCCGCCCGCGCCGACCTCGAACCGATCGCCGCGGGCCGCCTGGCCGTGGTGGTGGAGGAGTGGGTCGCCAACGTGGTGGAGCACGGCGGCCCGCAGGACGGCGCGCGCATTGTCCTGCGCCTGCGCCTCATCGAGGGGGTCGTCCTGCTGTCGGTCAGCGACGCCGGCCGGCCCTTTGATCCACGGACTTCGGCCTTCAACGGGCCCAATCCCGAGCGCGGCGGCGGCGCGGGCCTGGCGCTGATCGCGAACCTCTGCCGCATCGCCGGCTACGCCCGCCGCGCCGGCCGCAACCGGCTGGTCCTGGAGATGCCGCTGGCGTGAGCGCGCCGCCGTGACCGAGCGAGTATCGGGCTCAAGAACCGGATGACGAGGCTCGGAGCGAACGGCCGGTCAATGTCCCGTTCCCACCGAGGCTGTGCAAGACACACGAACCGTTTGAAAATCAGCGCAAGGTCCCACCTTGGAAGTACGGCTCCTCGGTTAAGTCTCGCAAACTGGCGCTGCGCAATGCCGATTTGGGCAGAGTGCTGCTACGTAATTCGCGCTGCCTGCGTCTTTTTACACAGCCTCGACCAAAGCGGGCGTTGGTGGGGGCTGCAAACAGTCGGCTATCAACCGCCCCAAACCCAACATGAGGGGAAGGACACATGACGCTTTCGGACCTTGCATCCGTCGGTAATCTTGTGAGCGGCATCGCTGTGCTGGTGTCGCTGGTCTATCTGGCGCAACAGACCAGACAAAATTCAAAGCATACGCGGGCGCTCATCCAACAGGGCCGTGCCCTGCAGTCAGCAGAGAACCCGCTAAGACATGCAGAAAATGCTTCACTGACGGAGTTGCGATTGCGTGGAGATGAAGGAGATTTAACCTTGGATCGGGTGCAGTACACCCGATATTTCTTGATGAGGGTTTCAGTGTTCTGGAACTGGGACGATCAGTTTCACCAACATCGAGACGGGCTGCTCGACAGCGATAGATTCGCCGGTACCATCAGATTGATGGAACTGCAGTCGCAATTGCCGGGATGCCGTTCGGTGTGGCAGCAAGCACGGATGGTTTTCGGATCAGAATTCCAGTCGTTCCTCGACAACATAATGCTCGGAACGCACGCCGCTCAGTTCGATTCCCTCGCCGCGTGGAAAGCTGGCGTCGAAGCCGAACTCACGGAGTCTGGCGCCTGACTCCGGCGGGCTTGGCTCAAGCGACAGCTTGTGGGTCTCACCTGCGGCGCCGGCCGTCGCGTATGGACAGTATCAGGACCCCAACCTATCGTTTGGCGGGTTGGTTTGGGGGATGCGAACATGCCGCTGATGACCGTGCGCCACACCGCGGAAGCCGCCAAAGCGATCTACAAGAACAACGACTTCGAAGGCTTCACCCAACTGGGCGGATTCTTTGACCCGAAGAACGATGACCGGCTGGGATGGAAGAGCGACGGCGACGCCGGCGGCGGCTCCGCGGGAATCTACAAGTTCAACGGCGGGAAGGACCAGTTCATCCTCAGCTTCCGCGGATCCAAGGGCGGCAAGGACTGGAAGGTCGACGACGTGCAGATCGCGCGCGCGATCACGGTCGACCGCGCGAGCGACTGCATCAAGTACGCCAAACAGCTGCAATGGCAGTATCCGAACGCCTTCATCCTCGTCACCGGTCATTCCCTCGGCGGTTACCTGGCTCAGGTAGTGGGCGTGGAGTGCGACATGGCTTTCATCACCTACAACGCCCCACCGGCGGGCAGGGCCTTTACCGGATCGAACCCCGCCGCGACGAAATTCAAGAAGGGCGTCAACCTGCGGGTCAACTGGGACCCGGTGAGCCGCGCGCCGGGCCGCCACATCGGCCCGCTGATCACCTTGCCGCACGTCGGTATAAACGTCGCCGACGCGCACACCAGCGCATCGTTCATGAAGTCCATCGAGCAGGCGCGCTTCAAAGACAACCCCGCCATGGCCTTCATCACGCGCCAGAACATGGGCTGATACCGGCCCGGGTCCATCGGGCGATCCGGTTGGCAGGTAAGGGTGGAGACGAGTCAGCTCCGGTCATGGGGGACCGGTTCGCCCGTCAAAATGGGAAGAGCCTTACGCCACCGCCTGTTGCAGCTGCTGCTTGACCCGCTCGGCCAGGGTCTTGATGTCCAGGGGCTTGGGCAGGAAGGAGACGTTGGGCTCGCCTTCCAGGAGGTCGGAGAACTCGGACTCCGCGTAGCCGGAGATGAACATCACCGGGGCCGAACCCAGGTAGCCGCGAGCCTTCTTCAGCAGGGTCGGGCCGTCGATGCCGGGCATGATCACGTCGGAGATCATCAGGTCGATGCCGCCGGCGTGCAGTTCGGCCAGTTCCAGGGCTTCCTCGCCGTCGCAGGCCTCGATGACCTCGTAGCCGCGGGCGCGCAGCAGGCGGGCGGCGATGCCGCGCACGGCCTCCTCGTCCTCCACGAACAGGATGCGGCCGGCGCCGGAAAGATCACGGGCGGCGACCTTGGGCTTGGGCGCCAGAACCGGCGCCTCCATCATGATCGGCGGCGCATAGACCGGCAGGAAGATGCGGAAGGTGGCGCCGTGACCCAGCTTGGACTCCACCGAGATCCAGCCGTCGGACTGCTTGACGATGCCGTAGACGGTGGCCAGTCCCAGCCCCGTGCCCTCGCCCACGGCCTTGGTGGTGAAGAAGGGTTCGAAGATGTTGCCGATCACCTCCGGCGGGATGCCGGGGCCGTCGTCGGAGACCTCGATCATGGCCATCTCGCCCATTGGCGCCCCGGCGTAGCCCAGGGCCTGGGCCTCGCTCTCGCTGACCCGGGCGGTGCGCAGGCGCACGGCGCCGCCGCCGTTGGCGTGGACGGCATCGCGGGCGTTGACCACCAGGTTCATCACCGCGTTCTCGAGCTGGGCCTTGTCGGCCCGCACCAGCGGCAGGTTGAGGCCGTAGTCGGTCTCCAGCTTGACGTCTTCACGCAGCAGGCGGCGCAGCAGGACCTGGAAGTTGCTGACCAGTTCCCCCAGGTCGAGGGTGGTGCGCTGGACGGTGGCCTTGCGCGAGAAGGTCAGCAGCTGGCGCACCAGGTCGGCGGCGCGCACCGCGGTCTGGCGAATCTCCGACAGGCCATCGTAGGAGGGATCGCCCAGGGAGTGGCGCAGCAAGAGCTCGTCCAGGCGCAGCTGGATGGCGGTGAGCAGGTTGTTGAAGTCGTGGGCGACGCCGCCGGCCAGCTGGCCGATGGCCTCCATCTTGTTCCGCTGGGCGAGCTGAAGCTGCATCTTCTTCTGCTCGGTGACGTCCACCAGATAAGCCACCGTGCGGCCCCCGGCGGGCACGAGGTAGAGGTTGGCGGTGCGGTCCGGCGCGGCGGCCGGGGCGACCTCGAAGGGGCTGGAGCGGCCGGCGGCCAGGCTGGCGGTGACCTCGGCCAGGGACTCCGGCTTGATCAGGTGGCCCAGGGTGGCCCCCGGCGTGGCCGACGCCCCGACGATGGCGGCCAGGGCGGGATTGGCCTCCAGGATCGGCGTGGCGAAGGCGTCGGTCCCGTCGATGAGGGCGGCGCCGAAGGGCGAGGCGGAGGCGAAGGCGTCCAGGGCCGCGGGGGTCTGAACCGCGCGGGCCTCAGCCGCGGCAGTCATCGCGGCGGTGGGGACCGGAGCGGCCACGGGGACCAGGCGCAGCAGGAAGCGCTCCTGGCCGATCAGGGTG
>DASVMY010000312.1:0-1790 GCA_036384135.1 Caulobacteraceae bacterium
CGTGGGGGCCGGGCCCGCGGCGGGTTCGCCGGCCGCGGGCTCCACGACTGCAAGCCTCGGCGTATCCGAAATCGCCCCCGCGACCACCGCGTCGGCGGTGATGCGCGCCAGCCGGCCGCAGAAGGCGGGTTTGTAGCTGGCGCCGGCCAGGATGCGGTCCACGTCTTCCGGCGGCAGGGCGGCGAAGCGGGCCACCTCGGCGGCGACCCCTTCAAACGCCACCAGGGTCACATCACCGTCACCGCCGGTGCCGAACAGGCGGAGTTGCAGGTCAACCGCCATGTCGCGCAGCTGGCTGTGGTCCAGGTCGCCGCCCCGCGGCTCGATCAGCAGATAGGTGCAGGGGCCGAGCAGCTCAAAACGCCGCGGGAAGGACCATCGCGTCGCCAGGAAGGCGGAGGCGAACTTGTTGACCAGGGCCCCAAAGTCCGCGCGTCCGCCCAGGTTCTCTGGCGTCAACACCCTCAGACATGCGAAGCTGGCCATGACTCACAATTCTGTTCAGGCGCTAGCGCCAAGCTGGCGGTGCGCGGATTTGCAACTGTGCAATCTTCGCGTGCCCGGGTTAATGAATT
The DNA here is from genome assembly GCA_036384135.1 of Caulobacteraceae bacterium. GTDB lineage: Bacteria > Pseudomonadota > Alphaproteobacteria > Caulobacterales > Caulobacteraceae > Acaudatibacter. The sequence continues at coordinate 576 of DASVMY010000312.1, forward strand.
ACACGTTTAAGCCGCGACAATTCGAGGCGCCATGGGGATCAAGTTGTACGAGGCCGAGGGCCATCGTTGTTCGTGGGCCAATCCCAAGGACGCCCTTTACGTCGCCTACCACGACGAGGAATGGGGCGTGCCGGAGTACGATCCCCGCGCGCTCTGGGAAAAGCTGGTGCTGGACGGTTTCCAGGCGGGCCTGTCGTGGATCACCATCCTTAAGAAGCGCGACAATTTCCGCGCCGCCTTCGCCGATTTCGACCCCAAGATCGTGGCCTCTTTCGGCGATCACGATCGCGTCAGGCTGCTTGAGGACGCGGGGATCATCCGCTCGCGCGCCAAGATCGACGCCGCCATTTCCGGCGCCCGGATCTATCTGGACATGCGCGAGCGGGGCGAGGATTTCGCCAACTTCCTGTGGGCTTTCACGGACGGCAAGCCGATCCAGAACACGTGGGACGCCATCGGCCAGGTGCCGGCCCAGACCCCCGTCGCCGCCGAGATGGCCAAGGCGCTGAAGGCCAAGGGTTTCAAGTTCTGCGGCCCGGTGATCGTCTACGCCTTCATGCAGGCCGTGGGCATGGTCAACGACCACGTCATCACCTGTTTCCGCCACCAGGAGGTGGCTGGGATGGCGGCGCGGGTCAGGGGCGCCTGATGCCACACATGCGCCTGGAGAAGACCTGTCCGGCGCCGGTGTGCGGCGTTGACGAGGCCGGCCGCGGACCCTGGGCGGGGCCGGTCAGCGCCGCGGCCGTGATCCTGGCCCCCCGCGCCCGCATCGCCGGTCTGGACGACTCCAAGAAGCTGAACGCCCGCCAGCGCGACGAACTGGAACTGGAGATCCGCTCCCGCGCGGTGGCCTTCGGGGTCGGCTTCGCCACGGTGGAGGAGATCTGCGCCCTGAACATCCTGCGGGCCACGGGCCTGGCCATGTGCCGGGCCGTGGCGGCCATGAGCCTGGCGCCGGTGTTCGCCCTGGTGGACGGCAACTACGCCTTCGACCTGCCCTGCCCGGTGAAGACGGTGATCGGCGGCGATGGCTTAAGCGCCTCCATCGCCGCCGCCTCGATCCTGGCCAAGACGGCGCGGGATCGGGTTATGGTGGAGCTGGACGGCGTCCACCCCGGCTACGGCTTCGCCGAGCACAAGGGTTATGGCGTGCCGGCCCACGCCCGGGCGCTGAAGGCGCTGGGGCCCTGCGCCGCGCACCGCTCGACCTGG
>DASVMY010000313.1:0-13428 GCA_036384135.1 Caulobacteraceae bacterium
ACATCTGGGTGTCCTCGTCCAGGCTGACGCGGCCCTCGGTCGGCGCGACCTCGGCGATCGACCTCAGATAGGTGTCCGCATGGACCAGCCGCAGGTCTTCGCCGCTCACCGGCGACACCGCCCGCGCCTGCGGCCGCAGGTTGATGTCTTCCTGAAGGGCCTTGGTCACCGCCAGCAGGCGGGCCGGAGATTCCACGTGCCGATCGCTGGGACGGTGGTCCAGCATGTCGATGTGCGTGTAGAGAGCCAGGGCCATTTTCCAAGCTTAAGAGAAGTCGATGTTCGAGGCCATGAGCGAACTCATCATCCGCAGAGCCGGCGCGCAGGATGCCAACGCCCTGGCCGCCATCGGCGCGGCCACCTTCACCGAAACCTTCGCCCACCTCTATCCGCCTGAGGACCTGGCCGCCTTCCTGGCCGAGTCCTACAGCGTCGAGCGAGCCCGCGCTGACCTTGCCAATCCACGCAAGGCCGCCTGGCTGGTCGAAACGAACGGCCAGGTGGTCGGCCACGCCCTGGCCGGTCCCGCCAAGCTGCCGCATCCGGAGGTGACGCCCCAGGCCGGCGAACTGGACCGGCTCTACGTCCTCAAGGCCCACCAGGGCGGCGGCACGGGGTCGCGGCTGTTGGCGCAGGTGTTCGCCTGGCTGGAGAAGGACGGTCCTCGTGACCTGTGGATCGGCGTCTGGTCCGAGAACCACGGGGCTCAGAAACTTTACGCTCGCCACGGTTTCGAGAAGGTCGGAACCTACGATTTCGTGGTCGGCCAGACCCGCGACCACGAGTTCATCCTGCGGCGAAAGGCGGTATCCCGCTGAAGGCGCCTTCGCCCGGTGGCGTCATGGCGCGCTTGAAGACTCTAGCTCTTAGAGCTATATATTGCCGGACGCCGTGATCCCATGAGCGTCTACAAGACAAAGGAATTTTCGAAGTTCGCCCGCAAGGCGGATTTGGGAAGCGCGGAGCTGCTCGAAGCGGCCAAGGCCGTGGCGTCCGGTCAATGGGACGCTGATCTTGGCGGCGGCGTCTTCAAGCAGCGGATCGCCCGCGAAGGCGGCGGCAAGTCCGGCGGATTTCGGACGATCATCCTGTTCAAGGTCGGCGGACACAGCTTCCTTGTCCACGGCTTTGCCAAGAACGAGAAGGCGAACATCACGCCGAAGGAATTGAAGGCGTTGAAGAGGTTGGCCGTCACCTTCCTGGGCTTGGACGCCAAGGCGCTGGAGAAGGCGAGCGCTGCTGGTGAGATTGCGGAGGTTACGGGCGATGGCGAAGACGGCGATCAAGACTGAGAGCAGCATTCTCGGCACGGTCCACAAGACCGCCGCCGGTCTGCGTCGCGCCGGCGTCATCGACAAGGCGACCATGCGCGAGTTCGACGCCCTGTGCCTGACGCCTGTGACGCCGATGGCGCCAGAGGAGATCAAGGCGTTGCGGGAGCGCGAGCAAGTCTCGCAACCGGTGTTCGCGAGCTATCTGAACGTCCGCAAGGATGCGGTCAGCAAGTGGGAGCGCGGCGAGAAGCGGCCGAATGGCCCGTCGCTGAAGCTGCTGAACCTGGTGAAGACGAAGGGGCTGCGGGCGATAGCTTGAGCCAACTGATCCAAGCTCGCCGAGCTACGCCAGGGCGGTCATTTTTCCATCCTTGTCATTCGCTCCCTTTTCATCGCAACGACCAAACTCCAGCGCCTTTTGGGGGAGATATCGACCCCCGAACCTCTGGACACGGGAGCCTCAAACCCCCAATCTCATTCAGATAAACAATCGTTCGATTTCCGCGCGAGGCGTTCGCCATGTTCCTGAACTTCTTTTCCGAGCTGAAGGCGGCCAAGATTCCGGTCACCCTCAAGGAATACCTGATGCTCATGGAGGGCATGGACAAGTCGGTGATCAACCGGCGGGTCGAGGAGTTCTACTACCTCTCGCGCGCGACCCTGGTGAAGGACGAGAAGTACCTCGACCGCTTCGACGTGGTGTTCGGCCATGTGTTCAAGGGCCTGGAGCTGATCAGCCTGGAGAAGGCCCAGGACATCCCCACCGAGTGGCTCAAGCGCCTGACCGAAAGCTTCCTCACGGACGAGGAAAAGGCCCAGATCGAGGCCATGGGCGGCTTCGACAAGTTCATGGAGATGCTCCAGGAACAGATGAAGCAGCAGGGCCAGGAGGGCGACGACGGCGAGGACGACGAGAACGCCCGCGGCAAGGGCCGCAACCTGCCCATCGGCGCCAACGGCTATCACCCCGAGGGCATCCGCATCGGCCAGGACAAGGGCCGCCACGGCAAGGCGATCAAGGTCTGGGATAAGCGCGAGTACAAGAACCTCGACGACCAGGTCGAGCTGGGCACCCGCAACATCAAGGTTGCCCTGCGCCGCCTGCGCAAGTTCGCGCGCCTGGGCCAGCCCGACGAACTGGACATGAAGGGCACGATCAAGGAGACGGCCAACAAGGGCTATCTCGACCTGATCATGCAGCCGGAGCGGCGCAACACCATCAAGGTGCTGATCTTTTTCGACATCGGCGGCTCGATGGACAGCCACATCCGGGTCTGCGAGGAGCTGTTCAGCGCCGCGCGCACCGAATTCAAGACCATGGAATTCTATTACTTCCACAACTGCCTCTACGAGAGCGTGTGGAAGGATAACCGGCGCCGCCACGCCGAGAAGCTGGACACCTGGGACATCCTCAACAAGTTCGGCAAAGATTACAAAGTCATCTTCGTGGGCGACGCCACCATGAGCCCCTACGAGATCACCTATCCGGGCGGCTCGGTGGAACACTGGAACGAGGAACCGGGCGCGGTGTGGATGGACCGCGTCACCCAGACCTGGGATTCCGTCGCCTGGCTCAACCCCACCCCCCAACGCCACTGGGACCACACCCCGTCGATCAGCGTCATGCGCGAAGTCATCAAGGACAGGATGTTCCCGCTGACCCTGGAAGGGCTGGAGAAGGCGATGAAGGAACTGGTGCGGTAAGGGCGACTCAAGGCCGCCCTTGCGCCCGTCCGCTTACGGCCTAACACTACCGATCAAACAAGAGTTTGAGCCTGAGTCTCCGTGACCGAAGCCACCAACCCGCCGTCGCCCGAAAACGCCGGCCCCGACGCCGCTCCCGATTCTGAACGCGAGGCCGCGACCAAGGCCCAGGTGCTGTGCGCCGCCGAGCGCCTGTTCGCCCTGCACGGGTTCCAGAACGTGTCGGTGCGCGACATCACCGCCGAGGCCGGGGTCAACCTGGCCAGCGTCAACTACCACTTCGGCTCCAAGGACGCCCTGCTGTTCGAGATTTTCCGCCGGCGCACGGCGGAACTGAACCGCGAGCGGGCCCGGATGCTGCACGAGGCCGCCGACCGTCACGCCGGCAAGCCGCCGGTGCGCGAGATTCTGCGGGCCCTGTTCGAGCCGCCCCTGCGCTGGTCAACGCCGGAAAGCGGCCGCGGCATTTCGGTCCAGTTTATCATCCGCGCCCGCAGCGAGGGCACCGAGGCCATGCGCGAGGCCCTGCGCACCGATGTCTCGCACCTGCGCCGCTTCGCCGACGCCCTGGTGGGTGCGCGGCCCGACCTGCCCAAGGACGAGGTCTACTGGCGCCTGCATTTCTGCCTGGGGATGATCCACAACAACCGCTTCGCCGAATTCGACCGCCTGCACATCCTCTCCGACGGCGCCACGCGGGAGAGCGATGTCGAGGCCCTGTTGAAGCGCATGCTGGATTTCGCGGAAGGGGGTTTCCAGGCCTAACCTTTCCACAAGTCGCGCCGGGAGGGGGGCCTGACGCCGTGAGCGCCTTCCTGGCCCGCATCTACGCCTTCAAGTTCTTCGACGCCTTCGTGTTGATCGCGCCGCTCTACACGGTGATGTTCGTCGATGCTGGCCTCACGCCCGTCCAGATCTCCGCCGTCCTGACCGCTTGGTCGGTGACCACCTTCCTGCTGCAGGCGCCGTCAGGCCTGGTGGCGGATCGGTTTCCGCGCAAGTGGGTGCTGGCCGGCGCCCAGGTCGCCCGCGCGGCGGGGTTCGTGTCCTGGTGGATCGACCCGCACTTCTGGGGCTTCCTGATCGGCCTGCTGCTGTGGGGCGTGAAGAGCGCCTTCACCTCCGGGACCTTCGAGGCCCTGCTCTATGACGAGTTGAAGGCGGAGGACCGGGCCGGCGAATACCCGAAGATGATCGGCCGGGCGCGGGCGGTGCAGGCGGTGGCGACCCTGTCTGCATCGCTGGGTGCGGCCGGAGCCGTGCGCTTCGGCTACTCCGCGGCCCTCGCCGTCAGCCTGATCGGCAGTCTGGCCTGTTTCTTCGTCGCGGCGCTCCTGCCCGCCGCCCCCAAGGCCCTGGAGGTCGAGGGCCTGACCTACCTGGCGCATCTGCGCTCGGCGGTGGTCGAGGCGGTGCGTCAGCCGATGCTGCTGACCATCCTGGCCTTCTCCGCCCTGGTCCTGGCGCTGGGCCAGGCGCTGAGCGAATTCTGGCCCATCTTCGGCGCCAAGACCGGCCTGACGCGTTCGGCCATCGCCCTCTTCGTCGGCGCCCAGTCGATCCTGGAGGCCTTGGCCAACACACTGGCGCACCGGGTGTTTCGCCGTTCTCGCCGCTGGTTCTACAGCGCCATGGCCGGATGCGGCGGCTTGCTGGTGCTCGCCGCGGCGGTCTTCCAGCCCTGGAGCATGGTGCTGCTGATCGTCTACAGCGGGGTCATGAAGCTGGTGGACACGGTGTTCGAGGGCCGGCTGCAACAGGCCGTCAGTTCAGGCAACCGCGCCACGGTCGGCTCCATGAAGACCCTCGCGGCCCAGGTGGGCGTGACAAGCCTCTACCTGACCTTCGGCCCGATCGCCCAGGCCACCAGCTATCGCGTCGCCTTCATGGCCGCCGGTTTCGCCAGCCTCGCCGCGGGTCTGGGTTTCCTGGCCGTGCGGCAGATCACCGGCCAGCCGGTCAAGCGGCCTGAAGTGGAGACCGTCTAGCCCCAAGGGTGTCAGCGAACGCCAAGAACGCCTGGGCAAAGGCGTCCGGCTGCTCGAGGAAGGCGGCATGGCCGGCGGTGAAGGTGGTCAGGGTGGCGCCCGGCGTCGCCTCGATAGCCGCCTTGCAGAAGGCCAGCGGCAGGACGCGGTCCTGGGCCGCCCAGGCGAACCAGATCGGAAGGCCCAGGCCCTGCAGGACGGCGCTCTGGTCCGCCTCCGGCCGACCAAAACTTTGCCAAGCCTGGCGCAAGACGCCAGCCGTCTCGTAGGCCGCCGCGACGATCCGCCGGCGCTGATCCGCGGCCGCAGGCTGGGGCAGCACCAGGAAGCGGTAGTAGGCCGCGAACGCCGCCTTGAACCACCAGGCGCCGCGCTCCCCCGCCGCGAAAAAGCCGGCGAAGGCGTTGCAGAAACGCGTGATGGTCGCGTCCACCGGCCCAAGGCCGCCGCTGTCGCACAGGACCAGCGCCCGCACCGGCCGCCCCTTCGCCGCCAGTATGGACGCAGCCGTGATGCTCGCCGCCCCGCCGATGGAGTTGCCGATCAGGATCGGCTCGCTCACGCCCAACTGATCCAGGGCGCCGGCCAGCAGGGCGCCATAGCGCGCGGCGGACGCCGGCTGGGCGTCGTCCCCCGACCGTCCATGTCCCGGCCAGTCCAGCCGGATCACCTCGAAACGCTGGCCGATCCGCTGCGCCAAGGCGTCGAAGTCGCGGGCGCCGTGGGAGATGGCGCTGACGCAGACCACCGGCGGCCCGGCGCCCTGCCGGTCGTAGGCCAGGGTTACGCCGTCAACCTCGATCGTCGGCGACCCCGCCGCTACGCCCGTCTCTGCTCGCAAGGACATGGCGGTCTCCCTGGAATGCCGATCGAAATGTGATATTAATATCACTCGACGTCAAGGCGCATAGTGATGTCGTTAGCAGGAGACCAAGATGGCGGACGGGCGCCCCTATTCGGTGAAGGCGGTGACGGTCCTGGCCCGCGGCCAGGACGTGCTGGTGCGGGAATTCGTTTTCGCTCCTGGCGAGGCGACCCCATGGCACCGCCACGGCGCTGTCAGCGACCTCTGCTACGTGGTCACCGGCCAGATTGCCCTGGAAACCCGCAGCCCTACCCTCGCCACGGCCCTGGGCCCTGGCGAACGGGCGGAAACCGCGGCAGGCCGGGTCCATCGCCTGATCAACCTTGGCGACGAAGACTGCCGCCTGATCCTGATCCAGGCCGGCGGGACCTACGATTTCAAGATCGAGCCGTGAGCCGGGTCTCCGGTCAAAGTGTCTGTTGAACCCACCGCCTATCGCCGTAAGGCGGCCGCGACCTTGGCCTCGAACTCGGCGTGCTCCTCCTGGCCCTCCAGGTCCCCGACCTGGCCGGCCAGGGAGGCGGCTTCCAGCAGCCAGACCCGGGCGCGGCTATAAAGATCGGTCTGGCCGTAGCGGACCACGTCGCGCACCATGGCCCGCAACAGCAGGGTGGCAGCCAGGGGATAGCGCCCTTCGAGGGCGCGGACCGCCGGCTCCAGCACCTCGATGTCCGCGTTCATCAACTCCTGCGCCCGCGACGTCACCAAGCCGGCAGCCTCCTTCAAGGCGGGCCATCCGATCAGGAACGACAGCGCCGCCCCGATGGGCCGGTAGGTCTTGGCGTGCTCAATGGCGCGGTCACCGGCCACCACGTCATCGAATCCGGACAGGCGCTTGAGATAGGCGCGCAGTTGCTCTGGCGACAGGTCGCGTTCGAACGCGGACCAACGCGCGGCCTGGGCGTCTGCCGCATCCCCCTTGGCTTCCAGCAGATCGATCCGCACCGCCTGCCAGGCCCTGAGCCCGGGATCGGACGGCGCCGTCGGAGAGAAGGGCATGGCGCGCCCGGAGGCGTCCACGAAGGGATCGGATCTAAATAAGGCTGCTGCGGCCTCTTCCAGCTGGCCGGCTTCAAGGAAGCGCTGGGCGATGCGCGCGCCCACCGGCGGCAGCACGGCTTCGGACGCCGAATAGGTGGCGGCGTAGGCGGCTGCGTCGCCCTGCGCGTCCAGCACCGCCTGAAGGGCCGCGCGCCAGCCGGCGTTGACCCGGCGATGCGGCGCCATCTGGGTTTCGATCCGTACGCGCAGTTGCGCCACCGACGGCGCACCGAGGGCGGGGATCAGCGCCTCCACGATCTGGCCCATGGCGCCGGGGCCGGCGTCTTCCAGGGCGCTCATGATCGTGTCGACGAACTCAGCCGGCGGCGCCTTCACCTCGGCGGCGATCCGCGCCAGGTCAGCCAAGGCGGCCGCAAAGATTTGCGCCACCTCGCCCTTCACGTCCTTGACCCGGGCCAGCACCCCGCGCTCCAGGCCAAGGAACCGCAGCAGCAAGCTTGCCGCCGCCGCGGCATCGGCCGCCGCCAGGGGCCCAACGATCATGGACTGCAACAGCTCGAGGTCCTGCCGCAGGCCCTTGAGCTTGCGCCAATGCACCCGCCCGTGTGCGGCCTTCGCCCCCTCCAGCGGCTTTTCGATTTCCGCCGCCAGCTCTTCGGGCCCGGCTTCCGCCGCCAGTTCCATCCGCAGGCGTCGCTTGGTCGCCGGCGCGCCATCGGCCAGGTCCAATAGCAGGGCGGCCAGCCGCGCCGCGCCCAACGCCTCCAGGTTGGCGGCGGTCAGGGCCTTGCGGGACTTGGGCTTCTTGGTCGGCAGCTTCGATTCCACGACCTTCAGTACCAGAACGGGCGCACGCACGCGCGGCGCCGGCTGGGTCGCGCCAAGTTTCCCGACACCGAGCTCAAACGAAAACGGCCCCCGCTTTCGCGAGGGCCGTTCTGATATTTGGGTGCGGGGACGCGCAGCCAGCGCTGGCATAAGGCCCGGCTGCCGATCAAGCTGGCGGCCTAGAACATCGTGTTGTTGTTTGCCGGTTCCGCGGGCGCTTCCTGGACATAACCCACCGGGCCGCTCAGCGGTCCGCCGGCGCGCCTTCGCTGTCGGCTAGGCAGCCGAACTCTCGCAAGGCCGGGATGAAGTTGACATTGTCATGGTTGTCCCGGCTGAGCTTGACCAGGACGAAGCGTTGTAGCTCCGCGAGATTGCACCAGGCCTCGGCGGTCGGCGGCGAGATTCCGGCGCTGCTCGCGAATGCCGCGACGGCGGGTGGCGGTCCGTCTAAACGCTCCCAGAGCGGCGACTCCGGCGCCGGGAGAGGTTGGGCCGCATCCCCCGTCCTAGACCGCACCAGCACTTCGAGACGGTCGCGATAACCGATCTGCTCTTCGGCCGAACCGCAGGAGCGGGTGAGCAGTTCATGGCGATCCGCGGGCGTGAAGCGGCTCCACTGTCGAAGCGTCAACTTGATTCCGGTGCGGTCGAGCTTGAAACGCACCGCCATGGGCACGCAGCGAAGCGTCGCAACGAAGTCGCTTTCGAACGCGAACAGGTGGTCGTGATTCACGGCGTCTTCGGCCTTTCAGGTCTCAGGCGATCAACGGCAGACGCGTTTCCTGCTCATCCATCATAAGAACTTCCGCGCTCGTCGCCGGCTCGACGCGAATGGCTACGTTCTTATGATAGGGCGTCCTGGCGATCGGATCGCAATCGTCGCAGTCGGTGATCAGATTCAGCCGCGGCCCCACCGTAACCTGGCCTGAGGGCGTGTCGTAGATCTGGCCGTAGCCGTGGGGCAGAGACGCTTGGCCATGGCGCAGGTTTGGGTCGGCCTCGACGCGAACGACGAGGCGTCCGACGCGGGTCACCACCGCCATCCAGTCGCCCTCCGCAGCGCCGGTGGCCGCGAGATCTTCGGGGTGAAGGTGCAAGGCGCCCCCCGGATCGTTCTTTCGCCAGCGTGGGTCGCGGATGATCTGGTTGGCGTTGTAGTGGCGCCGCTGGCCGCCGATCAGCATCAGCGGATAGGCCGGGTCAGGCTCGGCGTCAGCAGGGTCCAGCCGACCCAACCAGTCGAGAAGCTCCGGCACGGCCAGCTGCACCCGTCGGTCGGCATGCCTCAGGAGCCGCCAGGTTTCATCGTACTCCAGGTGGGTGAAGGCCAATCCGGATCGGCTGGACAGGATCGCGGCGAACAGAGCTTCGCCAAGCTCGAACCCTTCCCCTTCGATCCCGGCGCGACGAACCGCGTCGCCAAGCTCAGCAGCGCATTTGTGTGCGCCAGGCCACCAAGCCGCCGCCGCAGCAGCGCCGTCCGGCAGGAGAGGGCCTAGGGTTTCGTAGAGGATGCTCGGGGCTACGGCCGAGAATTTCGGGTCGCTTCTCAGGACTTCACGGAACGCCGCGGCGAACGCCGGCCGGTCCTCGGCGGCCTTACGCCGCAGGTCGGCCAGGGTCGCATCGTCCGGCATATCGCCCATGGCCCGCAGGAGCCGCGTGTAGATCTCCGGCTCGGGCAGCGTGCCCGGCAACGGCTCGAACAGCGGCGCCCGCAGATGGAAGTAGTTGTGGGGATATTCCAGGTTGAAGAGGGTGTTTTCCCACTTCTCGTACTGATTGGCGGCCGGAAGCACGTAGTGCGAGTGGCGCGCCGTCTCCGTCATGGCGACATCGATGGTGACCACCAGCTCGAGTGCGTCGAGCGCCTGCTCCACAAGGGCGGTGTTGGTGACGGAATTGGCGGGATTTCCCGAATCCACGAACAGGGCCCGCATCCGCTCGGGATGGTCGGTCAGGATGTGCGCGGGCAAGTCGTTCGGCGGGGTGAGGCCGGCGATCTTCAGCTGCCCGGTCACCGGCGCCAAATCGTCCGGCTTGGAGTGGCCCCACATTGGCGCCAGCCAGGTGTGAAGGCCGTTGCCGCCCGGCTTTGCAAAGTTCCCGGTCAGCAGGAAGAGCAGCTTTTCGAGATAGGAGTTGAGCGTCGAGTTGCGCGCCTGCTGCATGCCGACGTCCACCCGCACGGTCATCGACGGCGCGGCCAGGATCATGTCGACCGCAGCCTCTACGTCCTCGCGCGATACGTCGGCCGCGCGGATCCAGTCCTCGACGGGAACTTTGAGCAGCGCTTCGCGCACGGTTTCGAAACCGATCGTGCGCTCGGCGAGGAACTCGCGCGCTTCGCCGCCCCGGCGGACGATGAGCGAAAGGATAGCGCCCAGGAGATAGGCGTCGGTTCCCGGACGTAGACGCAGATGAAGATCGGCTTCTTCGGCCACCTCCGTGCGCCGGGGATCGATGACCAGCAGCTTTCGCGTGGCGTCCTTTCGGATCGCCTTGATCGCATCCCGCGCCCGGGCGAAGCCGTTGGCCATCCAAGGATTGCAGCCCAGGACGACCAGCAGGTCGGTGTTGTCGACATCCTCCGCGGTATGGCAGTTCTGGCTGCCGAACAGCTTTCCATTGACCCAGTAGTCGCCGGTCTTCTCCTGCGACAGCGCCGTGAAGTGAAGCGACGCGCCCATGGCTCGCATCACCGACAGGCCGTAAGGCCCGGTAAGCGTGTTGCCCTGCCCGCCGCCTCCATAGAAACCGAACGCATAGCCCCCGTGCCGGGCCCGAATAGCGTTCAGCTTTTCGGCTATCTCCGCAATGGCGGTATCCCAGTCGATCGCATCAAACCCGCCGTCCGGTCGGCGTCGAAGCGGCGTCGTGATCCGGTGACCGAGGTTGTTGTTGTAGTAGGGAATCCGCCCGGCCTTCTGGCAGATGTAGCCCTTCGACTTGGGGTTTTCGCGATCCCCGCGCACGCGGGTGATCTCGCGCCCTTCGGTTTCGACCTCGATCCCGCAATTGACGTAGCAGAGGATGCAGGCGGTCTTGTGGGTGGCGGAAGCAACCATCGCGATCCTCGTGATCTCGTCGTGAGTGGAGTGAACCCTACAGGATGTCAGATATCATGCAGAACATGGCTCGCCAATGGTTGGCCCTTGCTTGCGCAGGGCGATCGCTTTGGGTTGACTGGCGCTGCGTCGCCGGCGTGAGGCGAATGTGATTCATAGGCGGCTTCGTTGATTGCGAGGCCCGCCATGCCGGAGCCGCCCTGCCGCCGCAGCCTGATGGATCATGTTTCCGCTTTGGCGGACCCGCGGGAAGGCTGGCGGGTGATGTATCCGCTGCGGGAACTGTTGCGGTTGGTGCTCAGCGCGGAGGCTTTCGCGAAACCCAAAGGATCGCCACAGCCTCAAATCCAGGCGAAAACTCGCCTGCCTCACTCCCGATTATCTCGAGAGCCCGCTGCGGTAGTCGCCCGGGTTAACCTGAAGCGATTCCCCTGCGCGCTTGCGAGCTAAGTAGGCGCGGACTGACGTCCTAGCGCTGGCCGTCCCAGCCGTAGGCGACCCAGGAATGGCCGCCGATGTTGCGCGCTTCGAGGATGTCGCCGCCGGTGCGGGCGCGGACCGTGCGACGGGCCCGAAGCGCCATGCCGACCACCGCCAGCAGCGCCGTCGCCATCAGGGCGATGACCACCACGGTGGCGGCGGCGAACACCGCCAGCACCGCGCCGATGGCCGCCGTCGCCGTCCAGGCAATCGCGCCGCCGAACCAGGCCAGGCCCCTGAAAGCCGACTGACCCGCCGTCCAGTTTCCTCGCGCCAGCCGATCCATGGCCCACCTCGCTGCCGCGGCGCACCGCGGAAAGATCAATACTTCGTCCCAGAGTCCGCGGTCGTCAACCAAGCTTGCGTCGAAATCAGGGCGGCGCCCGATCAGGCGGCGCCGGTCAAGCCGCGCTGGAGGCGGAGAGTTCCCGGCGCTCGCGCATGGCCTCGGTGAAGGCGGCGTTGATGGCTGCGGACTTGGCTTCGGCCACCTCGACGAACTCGCTCGGCAGGCCTCTGGCCCTTGCGCGGTCAGGGTGCGCGGCCGACAGGGCGGTGCGCCAGGCGGCGCGCAGGGCCTCGTCGCCGATGTCGTGCGGCACGCCCAGGATTACGTAGGGATCGTTGGCGCCGAAGCCCAGGTGCGTCGCTTTGAGGCGCCGGAAGGTCAGGGGCGAGAGGCCGAACAGGTCCCCTACCCGTTCCAGGTAGTCCAGTTCGTCGGCGGTGACGAAACCATCGGCCTTGGCGATGTGGAAGAGGCCGTCCAGGACGTCTTCCAGCAGCTGAGGGCAGCCGCGGTAGCGCTTTTCCAGCCGCCGGGCGTAGCTTTCGAAGCCGTGCGTGGTCTGGCGCGCCAGGTCGTAGAGGCGGCGCACATTGGGGGCCGAGGCGGCGTCGGACTGAAAGACCTCGGAGAAGGCGACGAACTCGTCGCCCGTGGCGCTGCCGTCGGCCTTGGCCAGCTTGGCGCCCAGGGCCGTGACGGCGGTGGAGAACGCGGGGTCTTCGCCCGGCAGCCCCGCGGGGCAGTCAGGGCATTCGGCCTCGTCGACGCGGCGGGCCGCGAGAGTTGCTATGTTGCGCCAGAAGGTCATGGGATTGGGGACAGTGTAGAGTGCGGGCGGCCTGATGACAAACCCCTATGGCAGTACGGGCCGTTGGCGATTCTGGATCGACCGGGGGGGCACCTTCACCGATGTCATCGGCCTGGACCCCGGCGGCGGGCGGCGGACGCTGAAGCTGCTGTCGCATTCGCCACACCATGGCGACGCGGCGGTGGAGGGGATGCGGCGGATGCTGGACGCGGCGGCGGGCGAGCCGTTCCCGGCGGACCGGGTCGAGGCGATCAAGATGGGCACGACGGTGGCCACCAACGCCTTGTTGGAACGCAAGGGCGCGCGGACGCTTTTCGTGACTACGCAAGGGTTCGCGGACGCGCTGGTGATCGGGGACCAGTCGCGGCCGGACCTATTCGCCCTCTCCATCGTTCGGCCCGCGCCGCTCTATTCGGGGGTGACCGAGGCGGAGGAACGGTTGGGGGCGGACGGGTCCGTTATCCGAAAGCTGAGCGAGAGAAAACTGTCGCAAGCTTTTGTGCAAGCAAGGGAAGATGGCTTCGATAGCATTGCCGTCGCCTTCCTGCACAGCGACCTCAATCCGGTCCACGAACGGCGGGCGGGGGCGCTGGCGCGGGCGGCGGGGTTCGAATTTGTCTCGCTGAGCAGCGAGGTGTCGCCGCTGCCCAGGTTCGTGCCGCGGGCGGAGACGACGGTGGTCGACGCCTACCTGACGCCGGTGCTGAAAGCCTATGTGGATCGGGTAGCTGCGGCGGTGGCGGGGGCGCCGCTGTACTTCATGACCTCCGGCGGCGGGCTGGCGGCGGCGGAAGCGTTCCGGGGGCGGGACGCGGTGTTGTCGGGGCCTGCCGGGGGTGCGGTGGGGGTGGAGCGGGTAGCCGCCGAGGGTGGTGTGGGGGCGGTGCTGGGGTTCGACATGGGCGGCACCTCGACGGATGTCTGCCGCAGTGACGGCGGCGTCCAGCGGCGGTCGAGTATCGTCGTCGCTGGTTCAAAAATACGCAGTTTCGCGCTCGATGTGGTCACGGTGGCGGCAGGCGGCGGCTCGATCCTGCACTTCGACGGGCTGAGGGCGCGGGTGGGGCCAGCCAGCGCCGGCGCCGACCCCGGCCCGGCGGCCTACGGACGGGGCGGGCC
>DASVMY010000314.1:0-8425 GCA_036384135.1 Caulobacteraceae bacterium
GACCGGGACGCCCAATTTCCGCACTCCGCTCTTCTCGAACCGGACGGTCAGCTCAATCGTGGCGCCGGCGCGCAGAGGCGCGGTCAGGCCCGTGACCATGATGTGGTCTCCACCCGGTTTCAGCTCAATCGTCGCACCTGCCGGGATCGCCAGGCCAGACCGCATCGGCCGCATCCGCGAAATCCCGTCCGAACTCTCGGACTCATGAAGCATCGCCATCGCCGGAGGCTGAGCCGAGATTCCTGTGAGCCGGTCGTCTCCACCTTCATTCTTTAGCGCCATATACGCGGCCGTGGCGGTCTGGTCCGCGATGGTTTCGCGGGCCCAGGCATCGGAAATCCGGATGTCGGGAGGGCCGCCTTTGCTGCACGACGCGAGCAGCAGAGCGGCAAAAAGGATGCGTTTCACGCGGGCTCCCTAGAGGCCCGCGGTGCCCGTCGCAATCAGCCCCGGGTGTAGGGGGTGAAATCGCCGAGGCGGCAGCTCGGGCCGGGGATCTTGCTGACCGAGTCGAACGATCGGACCAGGTCGCCCCGACAATATTGCGTGCCGATCGGCTCGGTCACGAGCACGTCCCACTGGCCGAAGCCGCTGCAGCCGTCCTGCATCTGGTTGATCCAGACCGTCCTGCCCGTGCGAACGGCAAGCGTGCTGCGATTGGCTACGTGCAGTCCCTCGCTCTGGGTCAGTGTGACGCAGCGTTGCGCTGGTCCAGCGACTCTTCCGGCGATTTCGGCGATCGGGGCATTACTCGCGGAGGGCGGCGGAGCGGTGCAGCCGGCGAGTGCGGCGGCGAGGCTGACGAAGGCGATCCTCATGGTGAGATCCTTCCAGGTGAGATTGCGGCCTATCCAAACCCCGATTAACCCACGCTGAGAATCGAAGGCGAGGGCAAATGGCAGACGGCGATCAACCGGTACGGAAGGTTTGCATTGTCGGCGGCGGCACGGCGGGGTGGATGACCGCCGCGGCCCTGTCACGCGTGCTCCGCGAACGCCAGCCGCCGGAGCGGCAGACCTCCATCCAGCTGATCGAGTCGCCGGACATCCGCACCGTCGGCGTCGGCGAGGCGACCATCCCGCCGCTGATCCTGTTCAACCAGCTGCTGGGCATCGACGAGAACGAGTTCATCCGCGAGACCCAGGCCACCTTCAAGCTGGGCATCGAGTTCGTCGACTGGACCCGCCTTGGCGACCGCTACATCCACCCCTTCGGCCGCTACGGCGCCGACATGGAGGCCACCGCCTTCCATCACTACTGGCTGAAGCTGCGGGCCCTGGGCGACCAGACCGATTTTGGCGAATATTCCCTGCCGACCATGGCCTCGCGCCTGCGCAAGTTCACCCGGCCGACGCGGGACCCCGCCTCGCTGATGTCGAGCTATTCCTACGCCTTCCATTTCGATGCGGCTCTCTACGCCAAGTACCTGCGCGGCTATGCCGAACGCCGCGGCGTCGAGCGGATCGAGCGCAAGGTCGTCGATGTCCAGCTGCGCGGCGAGGACGGCTTCATCGAGTCCCTGCTGCTGGACGACGGCGCCAGGGTCGAGGGGGACTTCTTCGTCGACTGCTCGGGCTTCCGTGGCCTGCTGATCGAGGGGGCGCTGAAGACCGGCTACGAGGACTGGTCGCGCTGGCTGCCCTGCGACCGCGCCGTGGCCACCCAGAGCGAAAGCGTCGGGGACCTGACCCCCTTTACCCGCGCCACCGCCCAGACGGCGGGCTGGCAATGGCGCATCCCCCTGCAGCACCGCATCGGCAACGGCTATGTCTATTCCAGCCCGTTCATCAGCGACGACGAGGCGGCCGCCACCCTGCTGCGCAATCTGGATGGCAAGCCCTATGTCGATCCCTGGATTCTGCGGTTCACCGCGGGGCGGCGGCGGCGGTTCTGGAACCGCAACTGCATCGCGCTCGGCCTGGCCGGCGGGTTCATGGAACCGCTGGAGTCCACCAGCATCCACCTGATCCAGAGCGGCATCACCAAGCTGATGCTGCTGTTCCCGGACAAGACCTTCAGCCCGGTGCTGATCGAGGAGTACAACCGCCTGGTCAACCAGGAATTCGAGAAGATCCGCGACTTCCTAGTGCTGCACTACCACGCCAACGAGCGCACCGATTCACCGCTGTGGGCGCAGGTCCGCAATATGGAAATCCCCGACACCCTGCGCCACAAGATGGCGCTGTTCCGCGAGACCGGGCGGCTGGCGTCCATGGGCCTGGACCTGTTCCAGGAGCCCAGCTGGCTGGCCGTCCTGTTCGGCCAGAACGTCATGCCGCAAAGCCACGACCCCCTGGCCGACCTGATGGAGGTCGACACGGTGAGGAGCAACCTGACCCGGATGCGCGCCATGATGCTTCAGGCCGCCGCGGCCATGCCCACCCACACCCAGTTCATCGCCGACAACTGCCGCGCCCAGCCGGCCTGATCTCGCGCGTGTGCAGCCCGCGTCAGGCCTCAATGCCGAACGGCACGGCGTGAGCGGTCTTGGCCAGCAGGGCCTTGAGCAGCGGCCCGGTCATCACCGAGGTGACGATGGCCATGATCACCAGCATGGTGAACACCTTCTGGGGAATGATCCCCAGGTCGTAGCCGACGTTGAGCACGATCAGCTCCATCAGGCCGCGGGTGTTCATCAGCACCCCCAGCATCGACGACTCCGAATGGTCGAACCCGGAGAGCCGGCCGGCGACGTAGGCCGGAACGATCTTGCCCGCCACCGCGACGGCGAGGACGACGGCCACCCATTGCAGGTCCACGCCCGTGGACAGGCCCAGCACATTGGTGCGCAGGCCGGTGAGGGTGAAGAACACCGGCATCAGGAACACCAGCACGAACTGGCCCACCTGGCGGCGCCAGGCGGCCACGAAAGCGGCGTGCCGATGGAACAGCAGCCCGGCCGCGAAGCCGCCGAACACCGCGAACACCCCCAGTTTGAAGGTGCATAGGCCAAGGGCGAAGATGATGCAGATCACCACCGCCAGAAGGTTGGGACCGATCTCCCCGCCGCGCAGGGGCAGCCTGGCGATCAGCCAGTCAACCGCCGGCCGCCCGGCGAACCACAGGGCCGCCAGCAAGGCCAGCAGGCCGCCGACCTGCAGCGCCATGACCACGCCGGAGAACTGGGCGGTGGCGTAGGCCGAGATACCCGCCAGCAGCAGCCAGCCAACCGCGTCATTGATGGCGGCGGCGCTGATGGCCACCACCCCGATCTCCGACCGCGTGAGGCCGAACTCCTGCAGGATCCGCCCCAGGACCGGGACCGCGGTGATCGCCAGGGCCACGCCCAGGAACAGGCTGTAGATCACGGGGTCCACGGCCGGCGCCAGATAGGGCGCCGAGACACGCCCCAGCAGCAGGCCCAGCGCGAACGGCGCACCGATGGACAGGACGGCGACGGTCACCGCCCCGCGTCCCGCACGGGCGTTTTTCAGCCGGCCGAATTCGAAGTCCATGCCGATTTGGAACATCAGCAGGATCAGGCCGATCTGGCTGATCACCGTGATCGGCGCGGCCGTTTTGGCCCCGAACAGCGCCAGGGAGGCGCCGGGGAACAGGTGGCCGAACAGGGACGGCCCCAAAAGCAGGCCGGCGACGATCTCGCCGATCACGCCTGGCTGGCCCAGCTTGCGGAACAGGGTGTTGAGCACCCGCGCGGCGGCCACCATGACGATGAGTTGCAAGAGTACGGAGAACAGCATCGTCTCCGTCTGATGAACCGATGCCGTCATGACACCCCCCTGCCCATTGCCGGCTCGCCCTTGGTCGGCCGGCGTGTTTCCTGCTCGTGCGGCGTCGAAGCTGCGCCACTGATGAAACGGCTTGCCAACCGCCTCGCGAAGATGGATATCACATCCAAATGATAGCGGTAACAAAAATCGCCGCGCCGCTGCCGTTCGGCGTCTAGGGGAACCAGGGAGGGGAAGATCAAGATCCCATCGATCGCTTCTAGCGCGGGCGCCTTCGCCGCCGCCTTGGCCTCAACCGCCCTTGCCTGCTCCGCCGAGGCGCACGACGCGCCGCACATGGCGCGCAACGGCGACCGCCACGCCCTGATCGTCGACGGCGCCCCGTATCTGATCCTGGGCGCCCAGGTGAACAATTCCAGTTCCTGGCCGGCCATGCTGCCCCAGGTCTGGCCGGCGATCGAACGCCTGCACGCCAACACCGTCGAGGCGCCGATCGCCTGGGAGCAGATCGAGCCCAAGGAAGGCCAGTTCGACTTCACCTTCCTCGACACCCTCCTGGCCCAAGCCCGCGAGCACAAGGTGCGCCTGGTCCTGCTATGGTTCGGGACCTGGAAGAACAATGGCCCCAGCTACGCCCCCGAATGGGTCAAGCTGGACAACCGCCGCTTCCCGCGCGTGATCAACCCCAAGGGCGAGACGATGAACTCGCTCTCGCCCCTGTTCCCCGCCACCTTGGACGCCGACCGCAAGGCCTTCACGGCCCTGATGCGCCACCTGAAGGCGGCCGACCCGGACCACACCGTGATCATGGTCCAGGTGGAGAACGAGACCGGGACCTACGGCGCCGTGCGCGACCACTCGCCCACCGCCGAAAAGCTGTTCGCCGGGCCGGTTCCCGCCCCCCTGGTCAAGGCGCTGAAGAAGAACCCTGGAACCTGGCGCGAGGTGTTCGGCAAGGATGCCGACGAAGCCTTCCACGCCTGGAGCGTGGCCAGTTTCGTGGAGCGAGTGGCCGCCGCCGGCAAGGCGGAGGCCCCCCTGCCCCTCTATGTCAACGCCGCCCTGCGTGATCCCTTCCACGACCAGGATCCTATGACCTATTCCAGCGGCGGGCCGACCTGGAACGTGCTCGACATCTGGAAGGCCGCCACGCCGTCCATCGACGTCATTGGCCCGGACATCTACATGCGCGATCCGGCCAGCTACGAGCGCACGCTCGAACAGTACGGCCGGCCCGACAACGCCCTGTTCGTGCCCGAGACCGGCAGCGACGCGCCCTACGCCCGGTTCATGTTTTCGACCCTCGGCCGGCACGCCATCGGCTTTTCGCCCTTCGGCATGGATTTCACCGGCTACAGCAACTATCCGCTCGGCGCCAAGGCGGTGGACGACGCCACGCTGGAGGCCTTCGCCGGCCCCTACCGCGTGCTGGGCCCCATGGCCCGCGAGTGGGCGCGCCTAAGCTACGAGAACAAGGTCTGGGGCGTCTCCCAGCCCGACAAGGACGACAAGCAGCACCTGGACCTCGGCCGCTGGGACGCCACGGTCAGCTATGACGAATGGGGCTTCGGCTTTAAGGACTGGCCCTCGATAGCGGCGGCGGACCGGCCGCCCGAGGGGCCGGCCAAGGGCGGCGTGCTGGTCGCCCAGCTTGGCCCCGACGAATATCTGGTGATCGGCCAACGGGCCCGGATCTCCTTTGGCCTGCCCAACAAGGGCGCCGCCGCCGGCTGGCTCTACGCCCGTGTCGAGGAAGGCCACTACGACAACGGCCAATGGGTGTTCGAGCGCGTCTGGAACGGCGACCAGACCGACTACGGCCTCAACTTCACCGACACGCCGCGGGTGCTGCGCGTCCGCCTGGCCACCTACTGACGCCCCATGTTCCGGAACCCCGCTTAAATGACCCGTAACCCGCGCCTCATGGCCACCCTCCTGTCCTTTGCCCTGGCCGCGCCGCTCGCCGCGCCTCTGGGCGCCGCCGCCGCGACCTCCGGCTTCGAGAAGACTCCGGACGGCGTCATCGTCACCCCCGCCTCCGGTCCGGCCGCGCGCGTCCGTCTGCAGGTTTTCTCCGACCGGATGATCCACGTCACCGCCACGCCGGGCGCCAGCCTAGACCTGCCCGCCAGCCTGATGGTCACCGCCGTCCCGGCCCACGTCCCCTTCACGGTGACCAGCACCCAGGGCCGGGTGGTGCTGCACACGGACAAGATCACCGCCGAGGTGACCTTGTCCGCCGGCGCGGTCACCTTCCGCGACGCCGCCGGCAAGGCGGTGCTGACCGAGTCCCCGCGCGCCGCCTTCACGCCTGAGCGCATCGAAGGCCAGGATTTCTTCGCCGTTCATCAGCAGTTCAATCCGGGCACGGATGAAGCCTTCTATGGCCTCGGCCAACACCAGAACGGCCAGATGAACTACAATGGCGAGGACGTCGAACTCGCCCAGTACAACCGCGACATCGCCGTGCCCTTCGTGCTGTCCAGCCGCGGCTACGGGCTGCTGTGGGACAACAACGGCATCAGCCGCTTCGGCGACCCGATCCCCTATGGCCTCGCCTCACGCGACCTCAAGCTCTACGACGCCGACGGCAAGCCCGGCGGCCTGACGGCGCGCTACTATGTGGGCGGCGCCCTCAAGCTCACCCGCACCGAAACGGACATCAACTACCAGTTCCTCAAGGACCAACCGAACTGGCCCGCGGCGCTGAAGGGCGCGAAGGACCAGCACGTGGTCTGGGAGGGCGAGGTCCAGCCGTCGGTGGGCGGCGAGCAGAAGTTCAAGCTCTATTCCAGCGGCTATGTGAAGCTCTACGTCGACGGCAAGCTGGTCATCGACCGCTGGCGGCAGAACTGGAACCCCTGGTATCACAACTTCACCGCCCCGATGGCGGCGGGCAGCCGGCACAAGATCCGCCTGGAGTGGACGCCGGACGAGGGCTACGCCGCCCTGCTGCACGACAACCCCATGCCGGCGGCGGACCGCCACGCCCTGACCATGACCTCGGACGTGGCCAAGGCGATCGACTACTACTTCGTCAGCGGCGACAACCTGGACCAGGTGGTCAGCGGCTACCGCCAGCTCACCGGCAAGGCCGTGCTGCTGCCGCAGTGGGCCTACGGCTTCTGGCAGAGCCGCCAGCGCTACGAGACCCAGGACCAGCTGCTGGGGGTGGTCAAGGCCTACCGCGACCGCGGCCTGCCGCTGGACAACATCGTCCTCGACTGGCGCTACTGGCGCGACGACGAGTGGGGTTCGCACCGGTTCGACGCGACCCGGTTCCCCGACCCGAAGGGCATGGTCGACGAGATCCATCGCCAGCACGCCCACTTCATGATGTCGGTCTGGGCGAAGTTCTATCCGACCACGGATAACTTCAAGGAACTGGATGCGGCGGGCCACATGTACCACCGCAACATCGAGCAGGGGGCGCTGGACTGGGTGGGGCCGGGCTACCTCAACTCCTTCTACGATCCCTATTCCAAGCAAGCCCGCGACATCTACTGGCGCCAGGTGAAGACCCAGCTGAAGGTGTTCGGCGTCGACGCCTGGTGGATGGACTCCGACGAGCCGGACATGCACTCCAACCTCGACATCCCCGAGCGCACTCTGCGCATGGGGCCTACGGCGCTTGGCCCCGGCGCGGCCTTCTTCAATTCCTACCCCCTGGTCCATACCCAGGGCGTGTTCGAGGGCGAGCGGGCGACCAATCCCGACACCCGGTCCTTCATCCTCTCGCGCTCGGGCTTCGCCGGCCTGCAGCGCAACGGCGCGGCGGTATGGAGCGGTGACGTCGTCGCCCGCTGGAGCGACCTGGCCGACCAGATCTCCGCCGGCGTCAACTTCTCCATGTCCGGCATCCCCAACTGGACCACCGATATCGGCGGCTTCTCGGTGGAGAAGCGCTACGAAAAACCCAATGACGCCGACCTGGCCGAGTGGCGCGAGCTGAACCTGCGATGGTTCCAGTTCGGCGCCTTCTCGCCGCTGTTCCGCTCACACGGCGAGTTCCCCTACCGGGAGATCTACAACCTCGCGCCGGAGGGGTCGGAGGTTTACGACAGCCTGGTCTGGTACGACCGCCTGCGCTACCGGCTGATGCCCTACATCTACACCCTGGCGGCGGACACCTATCACCGCGACGGCTCGATCATGCGCGGCCTGGTCATGGACTTCCCCAATGACCGCAAGGCCCGCGGCCTGAACGACGAATACCTGTTCGGCCAGGCCTTCCTGGTCGCGCCGGTGCATGACTACAAAGCCCGCGAGCGCGCGCTCTACCTGCCCGCCGGCGCGGCCTGGTACGATTTCTACACCGGCAAGCGGGTTGAGGGCGGCCAGACCATCAGCGCCCCGGCGCCACTGGCCCGCATGCCGCTCTATGTGAGGGCCGGTTCCATCGTCCCCATCGGCCCGGCGATCGAATACACCGGCCAGAAGCCGGACGCGCCGATCACCCTCTATGTCTACACCGGCGCCAGCGGCGCCTTCGAGCTCTACGAGGACGACGGCCTCAGCAATGGCTACGCGCGCGGCGCCTATGCCCGCGTCCCCCTCCGCTACGACGAGGCCAGCGGCGTCCTGACCATCGGCGCCCGCCAGGGCCAGTTCCCCGGCATGGCGGAGAAGCGGGTGTTCGCCGTGCGGTGGATCAAGCCCGGCATCGCCGGCGCGGCCAACCTGGATGCGCCGCCCGACGCCACCGTCACCTATGCCGGCCAAGCCGTCACCCTCAA
>DASVMY010000315.1:0-9276 GCA_036384135.1 Caulobacteraceae bacterium
CGTCGATGCGGCCCAGGCCGGAATCGGCCACGTAGAGCAGCTTGCCAGCCGGATCGCAGACCAGGGTGTTGGTGATCGAGATACCGTCCAGCACGCGGCGCCACGACCAGTCCGCATCCAGGCTGTAGACCGCGCCGGCGGTGGAGGGCTGGTCGTCGTCCATGGTGCCGAACCAATAGCGGCCATGCACGTCGACATTGCCGTCGTTGGCGCGGTTCTTGGGGCGATCCGGCTCGGGATCGAAACGCTTCTCGTAGGCGCCGGTGACCGGGTCCAGAAGGCCGACGCCATCCTCCGTCGCCGCCAGCAGGCCCGGACCGCCGGCGCGGGGCGCCACGGAGGTCACCTGCAGGGCCACGGCCACGCTGCCCGCCGTCTCGGTCGCCGGATCCAGCCAGTGCACGCGCCGTCCCTTGATATCGACCCACCAGAGCCGCCCCAACGCCTCGTCCCACACAGGGCCCTCGCCCAGGAGGGCCTGTGCCTTCGTCGCAATCCGAATCTCGTTCATGAGTCCTCCCGCGTCAGCAGAAAGACGGCGATTTCGCCGGCCCGCAAGACCGGCAGCGCCAGACCGGTGTGGCTAATCATGTTACCGGTAGCATGCAAGGTCTTTCCGAGGGTCAGAGGCGGGACGCGGCGCATGGTCGCCCGTGCTCGCTTCGGCGGGTTGATCTGGCGGATGGCATAGGTGGCGTCCGGCTCCAGGCCCTTCAATCGCAGGGGCGCCAGGGCGGCGGTGCGCGGGGTCTCCACCTGCGCCGCCGACACCAGCATCCGCCCTTCACCGGCCATGGCGGTGGCCAGGCAGCCGGGATCGGGATGGGCCAGGCGGATGGTCCGGCCGGCGTGCATCCAGCCTCGGTGTTCCTTGTAGAGGGCGAAGGCCTCGGCCAGGGCGGCGCGCTCGGCGTCGGTGAAGGCCCGCAGGTCCGCCTCTGTCCCCATGTGCCCCAGCAGAGCCGTCATGGCCCGCATGTGCAGGCTGGCGGTCCGCGCGGTGGTGTGGCTGGCCCTCGGCCCCACGTGCGCCCCCATCACCTCCGGCGGGAAGAAGATCGAAAAGCCGCGCTGGATCGATTGCCGCTCGATGGGATCGTTGCAGTCCGAGGTCCAGATCCGGTCCGCGCGCCTCAATATCTCGTAGTCCGCCCGCGCCCCGCCGGAGGAGCAACTTTCGATCTCCACGCCGGGATGGTCGGACCGCAGGGCGTCGATCAGGGCGTAGACCGCCAGGGTCTGGCGATGCGTCGCCGCCCGCCCGCCGCTGACGGCGTGGGTGAGGTCGCGGTTCATGTCCCACTTCAGATAGCCAATGGCGTTGCCGCGCAGCAGGGCGTCGATCTGGGCGTGGATATTGTCGAACACCTCCGGCCTGGTGAGGTCGAGCACATACTGCCCACGCCCCAGCGGCTGGCGCCGTCCCGGAACGCCCAGCACCCAGTCCGGATGGGCTCGCAGCAGGTCGGAGTCGGCGTTGGCCATCTCCGGCTCGACCCAAAGGCCGAACTCCATGCCCAGGCCCCGCACGTGGTCGATCAAGGGCGTCAGGCCATCCGGGTATTTGGCGGGGTCGACGGTCCAGTCGCCCAGGCCCGAGCGGTCGTCGGGGCGGCCCCGGAACCAACCGTCGTCGAGCACGAACCGCTCCGCCCCCACCCCCGCCGCCAGGTCGGCCAGGCTCTTCAGGGTTGGCAGGTCGTGGTCGAAATAGATAGCTTCCCAGGTGTTGTAATGGACCGGCCTGGGCTTGGCCCTCAGCCGCCCACCCAGGATACGGTCGCGCACAAAGGGGTGCAGCCGGTCGGAGACGCCATTGGTCCCCGTGGCAGAGCGGGCGATGTGCAACTGCGGCGTCTGGTAGGTTTCCCCCGGCGCCAGGATGACCTCCCCCGGATGCAGCAGCTCGCCCGCCTGGACCTGGATGCGCCCGTCGCGCAGACGCTCGGCCAGGATGCGGTGATCGCCGCTCCAGGCCAGATGCAGGGCGAACACTTCGCCCAGCGCCTCGCCGAAGCCCGCCTCCCCCGCCAGCAGGAACGGCGGTGCGTGGTGCGAGGTGCGGCCGGTGCGGTTGTCCTTGACCGTCAGGCCGGCAGCGAGGGTCTGGCGAACCTCGGCGAACTCCCGCGCCCAGCGGCCGTCGAACAGCGCCAGTTCCGCATGCGGCTGCTCCAGGGCGCCGGCGGCCAGCCAGTCCACGGTCAGGGCCCCATCGCCCAGGTTCTTCAAGGCCGCGCGCGTGGTTAGCACGCCGGTCGCCGCGTCCAGCGCCAGGGTCAGGGTGAGTTCGACCTGCGCCAGGGTGTCGGTCAGCACGACCCGCGCCGTCCCGTTTTGCGTGGCGACGCCGGCGGCCTCAAGCTGTGTGATCAGGTCGCGGCCGTCGCGATGGGCCAGCAGGCCGGGATGGCCGGTGAAGCCCTGTCCGGCCTCCGGCAGCCAGCAGAGCGCCTCGCCTTCATCCAGGCCGCCGCCGGCAACGCCACGTTCAGCCAGGCCAGCCAGCTCCGCGATCGAGCTGCCGGAACCCAAGGCGGGTCCCCAATAGGCCAGCCGAGGCGCTCCCAGGGCGGAGGTCAAGAAGACCAGGGTCTCCCCACCCCCATCCAGCCGAAAGCCATCCACGAGAGCCTGATCCACGCCGACGTCCTCCCGCTCCCTCGACCAAGCGGACCATCGTCCCCCGCGTCGGCGCGGACCCTAAAGCATTTCCCCAAGGTCCGGGAACGGCGGGGTGGCCAGCACCACGGAGGTCTCGATCTGGCGCTGGGGCACGGTCCAGTAGGTCTTCAGCAGCACCGTCTTGCGTTCAGGCGGGACCAGGCGGAAGCCATGCCGCTGATAGAAGCCGATCGCCCAGTCGGCCGCGGCCCAGGTCCCCACCAGCATCGGCCGGGCGCTGGCGGCCCGCAGATGTCCCAGCAGGGCGCTCCCCACGCCGCCGCCCTGGCGGGCCGGCAACACATAGGCGTGCCGGATCAGGTCAACGTCGCGCACCGCCTGCACGCCCATCACCCCCACCAGGGCGCCGTCGACCTCGCAACCCCAGAACACCACGCCGGCGGCGCGCTCGGCGTCCAGTTCGGCCAGGTCCATATAGGGCTCATGCCAGCGGTCATCGGGGATCACGCCCCGGTAGGCTTCCGCCCCGGCGTTCACGATGGCCAGGATGGCGTCGGCGTCTTCCGGGACGCAGGGGCGAATGGTTCTTTCCGCCCCGATCTTGACCTGTCTGTGCATGGCTCGGTCCTCCGCGTAATCGCGAGTGACAGCTAGGCGGACCGTCGACGCCGGTCTTGGACGCGATTGCAGATCGTCCTGGTCAGGCCAAGGCGGCGGCGAAGGCGCCGGGCGTGATCCCATGGCGGCGGACGAAGACGCGGGTCATGTGGCTCTGGTCCGCGAAACCGCTGGCGATCGCCGCCTCCGCCAGGCCCAGGCCTTCTGCGATCAGGCGCCGAGCCAGGCTGACGCGCCGTTGGATGAGATAGGCGTGGGGCGTGAGCCCTGTCGCCCGCTCGAACCCCCGCAGCACCTGGAACCGGCTGAGGCCGCACTGTTGCGCCATGTCCGACAGGGTTGTCGGCGCCGCCGGATCGCCATCGAGCATGGACCGGACGGCGGCGATCGCCGGCGGCGCCGGTTCCGGCGGTCGGTCCCCCTCGCGCATGGCGTCCGCCAGCAGCGCCAGCAACTGCTCCTCCCATCCGATCACCGCCAGTCCGCCGGCGCCCTTGGTCAGGGTGAAGAAGAGCTGGGTGAAGCGGGCGGCGATCCTCGGCCGCCGAAGGACCGGCTGGGTGAACTCATAGGCCAGAGCGCGGCCCTCGCCGATGTCGCCCAGGCTGTCCGCTACCAAGGCTGGATCGAGATACAACATCCGCCAGGAGCGGCCGGCGTCCCCCAGCGGCGAGCCGTCATGCACCTCTCCCGGGTTGACGGTGATGACATCGCCGGCGCCCGCCTCGACCATGCCGCGGCCGCTGCGCGACGCCTGCGCTCCGCCGCTGATGAGGCCGATGCCAAAGGTCTCGTGGGTGTGCCGCGGGAAAACACGCCGCGACCGCGCCGCGGTGGCTTCAACGCCCGTGATGCGCCGCGGAAATATCCTGAACTGACCCTGATCCGTCACCATCGTGTCGATGACGCCTTATGGCGGCGCGCACCGCCAATGGCCATTGTGGCATTTCGGGTACCATCCCGCCTGGCACATGGTGTTCGGCATGGTCTCCATGCAGCTCTCGCTGGACTGGCGCGGCGCGTTGTAGCTGCTGCTGTTGCCGCCAGATGAGCCGGCGGCGTCCACGCATTGCCAGCCGCTGGACGTGCATGACGCCCGACCGCTGTAGCCGCAATACGGTTTGCCCATCTCCGGACAGCGCTCCTGGCGCTGAATATGGCCCCAATTCTGGGCGCTGCCGGTCGCAGACAGGCCCAACACCGCAGCGGCCAAGGCCGCCAGGCCAACGACTAGACGCTTCATGAATCCCCCCACTCGTCGGGTGCGCCAACCCGATGCAATCTAAACGGGGCAATTGCAGTTCGCGCAACCCCTATTGCGGGCAACCGGGGCCCGCCGCCGGCCTAAAGCCCGCCGGTAACCGGTATCAGCGCTCCCGTGATCGCGCCGGCGGCGGGGCTGGCCAGGAACAGCATCACGGCCGCGAGGTCCTGCGGCGTCACCCATTTTGCAAAGTCGCTGTCTGGCATGTCCGCCCGGTTGGCGGGGGTGTCGATGATCGACGGCAGCACGGCGTTGACCGTGACCCCGCGCCCCTTGAGCTCCTCCGCCATGGCTTCGGTCAGGCGATGCACGCCGGCCTTCGAGGCCGCATAGGCGCCCATTCCGGTGGCGGCGCGAAGAGCGGCGTTGGCGCCGACATTGACGATGCGGCCGGCGCCACCCGCCAGCAACTGGGGCAAGGCGGCCTTCGACATGTTCAAGGCCGTCACCAGGTTGAGGCCATGCAGCCGGTCCCAGGTCGCCGCGTCGCCGTCTTGCACCGTCTGCCAGCTGAAGCCGCCGGCGATGTTGAACACCGCGTCGATCCGGCCGAACCGCGCCGCCACGGCCGCGACAGCGTCCTGGGCCTGTTTGGCGTCCGCCAGGTTCACGCTTCCGATAGCCATAACTTCGGAAGCAAGCTCGGCCGGTGGATTGGCCGCGAAATCCACGGCGGCCACCGCATAGCCGGCGGCCAGCGCCTGCCGCGCCACCACCCGCCCAAGGGCGCCAAAGCCGCCGGTCACGATCGCAACGCGCTGGTCCAACGCCAAATCTCCCAAATGCCGTCTCAGGCCACCTCGCCCGCGACCAGTTCCTCAAGTTCGGGATGCTTGTCCAGAGCCCGTTCGCGCGCCGAGAGCAGGCTGTAGGACGGGAACAGATCGTTGGTCGGGCGATAGTCGCGCAACACCTGCTTGGCCACCGTCACCTTGTGCACCTCGGTGGGACCGTCGGCGAGGCCCATGATGTAGGACACCGCGATCTGGTTCATGAACGGCATTTCGGTGGAGACGCCGATGGAGCCGTGGATCTGCAGGGCGCGCGAGGCGATGTCGTTGAGCACCTTGGGCATGGCCACCTTCACCGCGGCGATGTCCTTGCGCACCTTGCGATAGTCCTGGTGCTTGTCGATCAGCCAGGCGGTGCGCAGGACCAGCAGGCGGAACTGTTCCAGCTCGATCCAGCTGTCGGCGATCTTCTCCTGGACCATCTGCTTTTCCGACAGGCGCTCACCGGCGGTGACCCGCGACAGCGCCCGCTCGCACATCATGTCGAAGGCCTTGCGGGCCTCGCCGATAGTGCGCATGGCGTGGTGGATGCGCCCGCCGCCAAGCCGCGTCTGGGCCACGCCGAAGCCGTCGCCCCGGTCGCCCAGGAGGTGGTCCAGGGGTACGCGGACATTGTCGTAGCGCACATAGGCGTGGGCCGGCTCGCGCTCGCCCATGAAACCGACGTTGCGCAGGATCTCGATCCCCGGCGTCTCCGACGGCACGATGAACATCGACATGCGCCGGTGCGGGGCCGCGTCCGGATCGGTGACCGCCATCACGATCAGGAAATCCGCCCACCGGGCGTTGGAGGAGAACCACTTCTCGCCGTTGATCACCCAGGAATCGCCGTCCAGCGTCGCACGGGTGGTGAACACCAGGGGGTCGGCCCCGCCGTGCGGCTCGGTCATCGAGAAGCAGGAGACGATCTCGTTGTTCAGCAACGGCTGCAGGTAGCGGGCCTTCTGGGCCGGGGTGCCGTAGTGGGCCAGGATCTCGGCGTTGCCGGTGTCGGGCGCCTGGCAACCGAAGATTACCGGGGCGAAGTCGCTGCGGCCCAGGATCTCGTTGAGCAGGGCCAGCTTGACCTGGCCATAGCCCGGTCCACCCAGCTCCGGCCCCAGGTGGCAGGCCCACAACCCCTGGGCCTTCACCTTGGCCTGCAGGGGGCGGACGAGGCGGATGTTGTTGGGGTTCTTCACATCGTAGATGGCGCCCAGCAGGTGATCGAGGGGCTCGACCTCTTCACGGACAAAGGTGTCCGCCCAGTCCAGCTTCGCCTGAAAGGCCGCGTCGGTTTCGAAGTCCCAAGCCATCTTAGTTCCGTCCCTTGTGTTGCGCCGGCGCCGCCGCCAGCCGACCGCTTGAATGCGATCGAATGTACATTATGATCATTACGATGAATTAGACGGTGGCTGTCAATACGCGCCGACGCGTGTGGCGCCGGTGTGACGCCAGAAGAAGGGGAAACGCATGCGGTATCGCCGCTTGGGCGCCAGTGAGCTGACCGTGTCGGAAATCTCGCTGGGAACCTGGCTCAGCTTCGGCCAGGGCGAGGAGCGGGCCCGCCATATCGCCTGCATCCACCGGGCCCTGGATCTGGGCGTCAACCTCATCGACACCGCCAACGTCTACGGATTCGGCCAGTCCGAGCGCCTGGTCGGCGAGGCCTTGGCCGGCCGGCCGCGGGACTCCTACATCCTGGCCACCAAGCTCTGGGGACCGATGGACGACGGCGACCGGGGCCTCTCGCGCGCCCAGGTGTTCAAGCAGATCGACGGCTCGCTGCGGCGCCTGAACACCGACTACGTCGATCTCTACCAGTGCCATCGCTATGACGAGGAAACCCCGCTGGAGGAGACCATGGAGGCCCTCAGCACGGTCGTGCGCCAGGGCAAGGTCCGCTACCTGGGGTTCAGCGAGTGGCCGGCCGACAAGATCCGCCAGGCCGAGGCGATGCTGGGAACCGAGCGTTTCGCCTCCAGCCAGCCGCAATACTCCCTGCTGTGGCGCCAGCCGGAAGCCGAGATCTTTCCGCTCTGCCGATCCGAGGGGATCGGCCAGCTGATCTGGTCGCCCCTGGCCCAGGGCGTGCTGACCGGCAAGTACGATCCCGAGGCCGGGCCGCCCGGCGGGCGCCGGGGCGCGAGTGTGGAGATGAGCAAATACACCCGTCACTGGTTCACGCCGCCGGTGCTGCGCGCCGTCCAGGCCATCAAGCCCCTGGCGGCCTCGGCGGGGCTGTCGCTGGGCCAGTTCGCCATCGCCTGGACCCTGGCCAACGATCACGTCAGCTCGGCCATCATCGGCGCCTCGCGGCCGGGCCAAGTGGACGAGAACGTCGGCGCTTCGGGGGTGGCGGTCGACCCAGCCCTGTTCGCTGAGGCGGAGCGGTGGCTGGAAGCCGGCTTCGCCGCCGCCCGCGCCCTTGCGTAGGGGCATGGCCATGACGCCGGACGTCCTGCGGTCCCTGGACGAGCTGCGCAGCCGCGCCGAGATCGCCGAGGTGGTGATGCGCTACTGCCGCGGCTTCGACCGCTGCGACCGCGAGATGCTGCTCAGCTGCTTCCATCCCGGCGCGACGCACGAGCACGGCGCGTTCACGGGCCTGTCTTCGAACTTTTGCGACCGGGGGCTGGAGACGGTGCGCGCGGTGGTCCTGACCCATCACCAGCTTGGCCAGATATCCATCGAGCTCGACGGCGAGCGGGCCTATGCGGAGAGCTACTTCACCTCCTACCATCGCTTCGGCCCACAGCCGCCACCGGGCGGCGAGCCGCACGAAGACCGGATCATGGGCGGACGCTACATTGACCGTTTCGAACGCCGCGACGGCGTCTGGCGCATCGCTCACCGCCAGGGCGTCAACGAATGGCTGCGCTACGAGGCGCCCAGCGACCGGGGGTTCTTTGCGCGGCCGGCCAGCGAGCGCGGCCGGCGGGACCGTGACGACCCCGTCTACCGCCGCGATTGAACTCAGAGGTCGCTGTGGACGACCCGGCCGCCGATCACCGTGGCCGCCACATGCGACGCGTCCGGCCGCGCCAGCGCCGCCTCCAGCGGGCCATGCAGCAAGCAAAGGTCGCCGGCGGCGCCCACCTCCACCCGCCGCGCCGGACCGCCCGGATCATCGAAGTCGCCCAGGAAAAGGTCCAGTGCGGCGCGCGGAGTGATCCGCTCGTCCTCGCCCAGGCCGCGCCCGCCCCGCGTGGTCCGGCTGATTGCCGCCGCCATGGCCGCCCAGGGATCCGCCGCCGCGTAGGGCGCGTCGCTGCCGCCGGCCACCTTGACGCCGGCCCTGAGCAGGCTGGCGCAGGGATAGAGGGCGCCGAGGTCGGCTGCATCCACCTCGGCCAGGTAGCGGTCGCCATGCTCGAAGATGAACACGGGCTGGGTGACGACGGTCAGGCCAAGGGCGGCAATCTGGACCGCCGCGGCGGGATGGACGACGCCGCCGTGCTCGATCCTGTCGCCGGGACGGACGCCGGCCACGCCGAACACGGCCAGGGCGAAGGCCAGCTCGCCGGCGGTGACGCAATGGACCGCCACGTTGCGCCCCCAGGCATGGGCCCGCGCCGCCGTAGCGACGACCGCCTCCAGGTCCGGCAGGTCGTGGTCGTCCAGGATCACCTTCACCGCCCCGACGCGGAAGGCGCCGTCCGCCGGCGTGGCGAGGGGCCCGCCGGCCATCAGCATCAGCCGCTGGCGCCAGGTGCCCGCGGCCACGGCGTCGGCGAACAGACGCGCCTGGGCCTCATCGTTGGTGGCGCTGGTGTCGGTGACGCCGGTGACGCCGAGACGGGCCAACTCGGCGCTGACGGGGGCGAGGGACGGCGGCGCCTGGGCCAAGCGTGCGCGCAGCCAGTCATCGCCCCGGATGATCCGGCCCGTGGGGGCGCCCTGGGCGTCGCGCTCGATGCAGGGCGGCGCGTCCTCGCCAAGCTCCAGCCGCTCCAGCGCCGCGGTGTTGAGCACCCACAGGCCGCCGGTGCGGTGCTG
>DASVMY010000316.1:0-4139 GCA_036384135.1 Caulobacteraceae bacterium
GTCCCCGCCGGCCAGGCCGCCGCCCGGCCCAATCCCGAGCTTGAGGACGATCTTGCGGATGGGGCGGAGCAAGCGCCCCACATCCTGCGCCAGGACGCCCAAGCCGCCCTGGCGCGGCTGCAGCTGTCGCAGCTGGCGTCCCTGCCCAAGGCTGACGCAGCCGCCCACTGGACCTTCGAACTGCCCATCGACACGGCAGACGGTGTCGCCGTCGCCCAGTTCGAGATCAGCCGAGACGGTCACGGTCAGGGGGGCGGCGAGGCGGCTCCGCCCGCCTGGCGCGCCCGCTTCTCCCTCGACATCGAACCCGGCGGCCCGGTGCATGCCGATATCAGCCTCAGCGGCGGGCGCACCCGCGTCACCCTGTGGGCCGAACGCGACAGCGCCCGCCAGACGCTGGAGGCCGAACGCGGCGACCTGCAAGCCGCCCTGGCCGGTCCGGAGGGCGCCGACGCCGCCGTCCGTGTCCTCGCCGGCGCCCCGGCCCCCGCGCCGGTTTCCCCCGCCGGCCACTTCCTGGACCGCACCTCATGAGCGACCGCCCGGAAGACCAGTCGCCGCCACCCAAACCCGCCCTGGCGGTGGCCCTGACCTATGAAAAGCCCAGCGCGCCTCGCGTCGTCGCCATGGGCCGCGGCTGGCTGGGCGAGCAGATCATCGAGACCGCCCGCGCGCATGGCGTGCCCCTGCAGGAAAACCCGGCCCTGGCCGAAGCCCTGGCCACCATCGATCTCGACACCGAGATTCCCGAAGCCCTCTACCGCGCCGTCGCCGAGGTCATCGGCTTCGTCCTGCGCGCCAACACCCGGACCTTGGCCTAAGCTTCCGCCAACTCCAGGCTCACCACCTCGAACCTCACCAGTTCAGCCAGGCCGAAGTTGGTGATCATGGCGGCGTCGGTGGCGTCGCGGCCGGTGGCCATCAGGATGCGGCCGATGCGCGGCTTGTTGTGCCGGGCGTCGAAGGTCTGCCAGCGCCCGCCGATATAAGCCTCGAACCAGGCGCTGAAATCCATCACCCCCTCCACGGGGATGCCGATGTCGCCCATGTAGCCGGTGCAATAGCGCGCCGGCACGTTCATGCAGCGGCAGAAGGCGATGGCCAGGTGGGCGTAGTCGCGGCACACCCCCAGGCCCTCGCTGTTGCCTTCGAAGGCCGAGCGGGTGTTGCGCGCGTGCTCATAGCCGAACCGGATCCGCTCGTGGGTGTAGCGGACGATGGACTGCACCAGGGGCCAGCCCCGCGGCTCAGCCCCGAACAGGGACCAGGCCAGGTCGGCCAGGCGGTCGGTCTCGCAATAGCGGCTGCCCAGCAGGTAGACCAGCACCTCGTCGGGCAGGTCTTCCACCCGCGCCAGCCTGGCGCTCTTGTCCACCGCGTCGGGCAGGCCGCTGTCGCGGATGATGAAGTCGCTGGAAAAGGTCGTTGTCCCCTCCGGCGCCAGCACCCGGGTGCAAAGGTTGCCGAAGCCGTCCAGGTATTGCCGCATGGGGATGTCGTGGTCGATCTTCAGCTCGTCCGGCGTTTCCAGGTCGCCGCGCCGGCTGGGATGCACGTTCAGCATAAGCAGCATCGGCGTCGGGCTGGGGCATTCGTAGGTGATCTCGAAGCCGGCCCGGATACGCATGGGAATTTCCTTTTAGCCCGTCAGGGCAACGTCTTCACCGAAGGGCGGTTGCGAGAGAACCTTCGTATTGCGCCCGGCGCCGGCGTCCTCGTCGGAGGTGACGTCCACCTCCACCTCCATGTCCAGGAAATCCCCGGCCTGGCCGCTCCAGCTGCCGCACAGCGGCGTGGCCTGGCGCGGGTCGCGGGCGATGGCCACGCGCACCAGGTCGGTGTTGCCGACGATGCCGTTGGTGGGGTCGAACTCCACCCAGCCGCAGGCCGGCAGATAGACCCGCACCCAGGCGTGGGTGTGGCCGCCGCCCAGGCTGGTGAGGCCGCTGTAGGTGCGGGGCGGGGTATAGATGTATCCAGACACGAACTGGGCAGCGAGGCCCAGGCTGCGCACCGCCTCCATCATCAGCACCGCGAAGTCCCGGCACGTGCCGGTGCGGCTGCTCAGGGTCTCCAGCGGCGACTTCGGCGGGCCGTGGAGGCGCGTGGCGTAGCGGAAGTCGCTGTAGATCGCCTGGGTCATCTGGGCCAGCAGGGCCTGCAGACCGGTGCGTCCGTCGCGGCGCAGGAACCCGCGCGCCCAGCGTTCCAACAACCCGTCGGGATCGGCGTGGGCTCGCTCCATGGACCGCAGCAGGTCGGGCAGATCCTCAGGGCTATAGGGAAAGGGGGGGCTATAGGCGAAGGGCGCGGCGCTGGCGTAGGCTTCCAGTTCGCCATCAACCCCTTCGAAGGCGGCGACGGGCCGGTGGTCCAGGGTCACCCGGCTCTCGAACACCAGCTCGCGGGTCCGGCCGGCGAAACGGGCGACGCCGACGCAGTTGCCGAACACGTCGTGCACGTGGCGAAGGTGGCTGGGCTGCGGCGAGATGGTCAGGGACGAGGAGATCACCCGCTGGTCGTAACTCTCCAGGGGGCGGAGCATCATGCGATGTTCGCCAAGCCCCACCGGCTTGCGGTATCGGTAGCGGGTCAGATGTCTGATCGCCAGAATCGCCATGGGACAAAACGGGGCTGATTTGACCGGCGCGTCCAGCGGACTCCTTGTCGCGACCGATCCGGACCCGGTTTATGTGCGGAATCCGCACGGCGCCTCGCCCCTGCTGTTGCTGGGCGATCACGCGGGCCTGGCCATCCCCGCGGCCCTTGGCCGGCTTGGCCTGGCGGACGCCGACCTTGGCCGCCACATTGCCTGCGATATCGGCGTCGCGGGCTTGGGCGCGGCGCTTTCCCGCAGCCTGGACGCCGTGTTCATTTCCCAGCGCTATTCGCGTCTGGTGATCGACTGCAACCGCGCCCTGGCCGACCCCGGCTCCATCGCCGCCGAGAGCGACGGCTGCGTCATTCCCGGCAACGCCGGCCTCACCCACGCCCAGCGCACAGCCCGCGCGGAGGCCGTCTTCCACCCCTATCACCACGCCATCGCCGCCGAGCTGGACGCCCGCCGCGTCCGCGGCCAGCGCTCCATCCTGGTCGCCCTGCACAGCTTCACCCCGGCCCTCAACGATCGGGCCCATCGGCCCTGGCGCTACGGCGTCCTGCACCGCCACGACTCAGCCTTCTCCGCCGCTGTCCTGGCCGTCCTGACCGCTCGCTTTGGCCCGGATGTCGTCGGCGACAACCAGCCCTACGCCATGGACGGGACTGACTTCACCGTGCCTGTCCACATGAAGGCCAAAGAGGGGGAGGCCAAGGGGGGCGACCCTCGTGGCGCGGACTATCTGGAACTGGAGGTGCGCCAGGACACGATCGATACGCCGGCGGGGCAGGGCGCCGTCGCCGTTGACCTGGTGCTGGTGTTCGCCGAGGCGCTCGACAAGGCTCTGGCCGCTGCCGGATCAGCTTGAATTTTACTGAAAAAAGCCCATCTAAGGTCGTGAATTCATCGGAATTCGCTCGGCTTGGGGAAATAACCACGTGGACAAACCCGCCTCAAACCCAGATTCCGACAGTCTCAAAGCCCCCGCAAAGCTTCCAGCGTCAGGTGGCTCAAGTTTCCGCGGGCCTCGCTGGGCGAGAGCTAAGCTCAAGCTTATAGGCTCCCTGCGCGGCGCCGGGTCGCTGATCTGGTCCGGCGGCGCCACGCCGGCCGCCTATGAGATCGACCTGTTCGCCAACGGCGACCAGCGCAGCGCCAGCGGCAACCTGGAAGGCGCCTTCGCTGTCCTGGCCGCCGGGGATCCGGCGTCCGAGGATTTGCTGCTCAAGCTTCAGGATGGCCGCGAGGTCGCGATCCAGGTGGCCGAGTTCGAGCCCGACTTCGCCGAATTCGAGTCCGCCGCCGACTTCTCCACCCCGGCGCCCTAGTGGCCGAGCCCCCAGCTACGACCGGGCCGCTTGTTTTTACCCAGGACACCCAGTCCAACACCGCCGCCATCCTCGCCGCCGCCGAGATGGTTCGCCAGAACGACTATCTGAAACTGCGCAACGCCCAGCTGCAGGAGGACGTCGCCAGCCTGGCCGCCGACAACGAACGCCTGCGCCAGGAACTGGAACGCATCGTCGGCCGCCGCGCCCTG
>DASVMY010000317.1:0-34154 GCA_036384135.1 Caulobacteraceae bacterium
CCGCTCCCGCCACCGCCGCTACGCCCGCCGCAGCCGCGACGCCCGCTCCGGCGGCCGCGACGCCTGCCGCCGCAAAGCCCTGAGTTCCGTTCGAGGAAGAGTTAAGACCATGGCCCACGCCGCAGACGCCCACGAACGAACCGCCCACGCCGGCGGGTACGGCGCCCACGCCGACGAGCACGATCACAAGCCGGGGTTCTGGACCCGCTGGTTCTTCTCGACGAACCACAAGGACATCGGCACGCTCTACATCATCTTCGCCATCCAGGCGGGGATCGTCGGGGCCATCTTCTCGGGCTTGATCCGCTGGGAACTGGCCGAGCCGGGCATCCAGATCTTCTCGCCCACCGGCATCCTGGCCCCGTTCTTCCACATCACCAACGCCGCCCAGGGCCATCACGCCTATAATGTCGTGGTCACCGCCCACGCGCTGATCATGATCTTCTTCATGGTCATGCCGGCCATGATCGGCGGCTTCGGCAACTGGTTCGTGCCGCTGATGATCGGCGCGCCGGACATGGCCTTTCCGCGGATGAACAACATCAGCTTCTGGCTGCTGGTGGCCTCCTGGACCCTGCTCTTGACCTCGACCATGGTGGACGGCGGGCCCGGCCGCGGCTTCGGAGGCGGCTGGACGCTGTATCCGCCGCTGTCGACCATCGGCCATACCGGACCGGCGATGGACTTCGCCATCCTTTCGGTCCACCTGGCCGGCGCCAGCTCGATCCTGGGCGCCATCAACTTCATCACCACCATCTTCAACATGCGCGCGCCGGGGATGACCATCCACCGCATGCCGCTGTTCGTGTGGTCGATCCTGGTCACCGTCTTCCTGCTGCTGCTAAGCCTGCCGGTCCTGGCCGGCGCGATCACCATGCTGCTGACCGACCGCAACTTCGGCACCCACTTCTTCGACCCGGCCGGCGGCGGCGATCCGCTGATGTTCCAGCACCTGTTCTGGTTCTTCGGCCATCCGGAAGTGTACATCCTGATCCTGCCGGGCTTCGGCATGATCAGCCACATCGTCTCCACCTTCTCGCGCAAGCCGGTGTTCGGCTATCTGGCCATGGCCTACGCCATGGTGGCGATCGGCTTCCTGGGCTTCATCGTCTGGGCCCACCACATGTTCACCGTGGGCATGCCGGTCGACCTGCAGGCCTATTTCGTGGCCGCCACCATGGTCATCGCGGTGCCTACCGGGGTGAAGGTGTTCTCGTGGATCGCCACCATGTGGGGCGGGTCGATCGAGTTCAAGACGCCCATGCTGTGGGCGATCGGCTTCATCTTCCTGTTCACCGTCGGCGGCGTCACCGGGGTGGTGCTGGCCAACGCGGGCCTGGATTACTCCCTGCACGACACCTACTACGTCATCGCCCACTTCCACTATGTGCTCAGCCTGGGCGCCGTGTTCGCGATCTTCGCCGGCTTCTACTACTGGTTCGAGAAGATGTGGGGCGTGCGCTACAACGAGTTTCTCGGCGCGGCGCACTTCTGGATCATGTTCGTCGGCGTGAACCTGATCTTCTTCCCGCAGCACTTCCTGGGCCTGCAGGGGATGCCCCGCCGGAACATCGACTACCCGGCCGCCTTCACCTACTGGAACCACATCTCCTCGATCGGCTACGCCATCACCCTGGTGGGCCTGGTCGTTTTCCTGGCCGTGCTGGCGGAAGCCATCGTCCGCCGCCGTCCGGCCCGGGCCAATCCCTGGGGCGAAGGCGCCACGACGCTGGAGTGGACCCTGCCCTCGCCGCCGCCGTTCCACCAGTTCAACGAACTGCCGGTGATCCACGCCGACAGCCACCACTAGTCCGGAGCCCCGCCCGCGCGGGGAGTCATGACCGACCAAGCCGTGCTCACCGTTCCTGCCAGCCGCGTTCCCGCGCGCTGGCAGGACTATGTCCAGCTCTTGAAGCCGCGGGTGATGTCGCTGGTGATCTTCACCGCCTTCACCGGCCTGCTCTGCGCGCGCACGCCGATGAACCCCGTCCTGGCGGCGGTGGCGATCCTGTGCATCGCGGTGGGGGCCGGCGGCTCGGCGGCGCTGAACATGTGGTACGACTCCGATATCGACGCCCGCATGCGCCGCACCCGCGGCCGGCCGGTGCCGGCGGGCCGGGTCCAGGGCGCCGACGCCCTGGCGCTGGGGATCACCCTGTCGCTGTTCTCGGTGGGGCTGATGGGCCTGGCGGTGAACTGGCTGGCGGCGGGCCTGTTGGGCTTCACCATCGTCTTCTACGCCGTGGTCTACACCATGTGGCTGAAGCGCTCGACGGCGCAGAACATCGTCATCGGCGGCCTGGCCGGGGCCTTGCCGCCGGCGGTGGGGTGGGCGGCGGCGTCCGGAACCGCGCCGCTGAACGCCTGGCTGCTGGTGGCGATCATCTTCATGTGGACCCCGCCGCACTTCTGGGCCCTGTCGCTGTACACCTCCGAAGACTACGCCAAGGCCGGGGTGCCGATGATGCCGGTGGTCAAGGGCGCCGCGTCCACCCGCCGCCAGATCCTGGCCTACAGCTTCCTGCTGATCCCGCTCTGCCTGGCCCCCGCCTTCACCGGCCTTGGCGGGCCGCTGTACCTGACGGTGGCCGCCTTTGGCGGGCTCGTCTTCCTGATCCTGGCCGCGCGCCTGGCCGCCAGCCGGGCCGGCGACGCCGTGGACGAGCGCGAGCGGGACGAAGCCCTCTATGAGGTCAAGGCCGGCGCCAAAGCCGCCCGCAACCTGTTTGCCTTCTCGATCCTCTACCTGTTCGTGATGTTCGCCGCCCTGTTAACCGAGCGGATGCTGAACCTGGCGCCGCTTCACCTGCTGGGGCTCCCGCTATGAGCGACCCCTGGAACGAGGGCGAAGGCGCCGCCAAGGCCCGCCGCGGCCGCAGCCTGGCCATAGCGCTGGGCCTGGTCGCCTTCGTGGTGCTGGTCTTCGTCATCACCATCGTCAAGCTCAGCGCCCATGTCCCAGCCGGTGTCTAAGCGGGTGCGAGGCAACGCGAGCATCGCCATCGTCTGCGCCGTGGTCTTCTGCGGCATGGTCGGGGCGGCGTTCGCCTCGGTGCCGCTGTACAAGCGGTTCTGCGCCGCCACGGGGTTCAACGGCGCGGTCAAGCGCGCCGACGTCGGTTCGGCCACCGTCTCGGATCAGAGCGTCACCGTGCGCTTCGACACCAATGTGCGCGGCCTGACCTGGAAGTTCGAAGCCGTGCAGCCCAGCCAGGACCTGAAACTGGGCCAGAGCAAGCTGGCCTTCTTCCGCGCCACCAACACCGGCAAGGTCGCGATGACCGGCCGGGCGCTGTACAACGTGGTGCCGGAATCGGCAGGGCCGTACTTCTCGAAGCTGGAATGCTTCTGCTTCAAGAACCAGACCATCAATCCGGGCCAGACGGTGGAGTTCCCCGTGGTCTATTTCGTGGACCCGCGCTACGCCAAGGACCCGGACAACCGGACGCAACACCAGATCACACTTTCCTACACCTTCCTTCCCGCGGTCGATCAAGTCGGGGCCAAGGCGCAGGCGGCGGTTACACCCGCCAAGCCCGCGCGGGGCCTTGGCGGATAGGCGCGGGCGAGGTTATAGCACCATCAAATCGTTCGAGGATCGGCGGCGCCGCTGGGGCCGCCAAATTGTTCTAGGAATCGGCGGCCCCGTAGGGGCCGCTGGGGGATGAAGAGGCTTTAGACGGCACATGGCCCACGACGGCGTCAAACACGACTACCACCTGGTCAACCCCAGCCCCTGGCCGCTGGTCGGTTCGGTTGCGGCCGTGGTCCTGGCCTATGGCCTGGTCGGCGGGCTCAAGGGCGTGGCCTACATTCCCAAGGGCAACTGGCTGGTGCTGGCCCTGGGCTTTCTGGGCGTGTTCTGGACCATGATCGGCTGGTGGTCGGACGTGGTGAAGGAAGCCAACGCCGGCGACCACACCCCGGTGGTCTCCATCGGCCTGCGCTACGGCATGATCCTGTTCATCGCCTCGGAGGTGATGTTCTTCGTGGCCTGGTTCTGGATCTTCTTCGAGATGGCCCTGTTCCATCACGTCCGCACGGCCTCGCCGCTGGAGGACGTGCAGACCGCCTGGGCCTCCTGGCCGCCCAAGGGCGTCGAGTTGGTCCCCGCCTTCCACCTGCCGCTGATCAACACCCTGACCCTGCTGCTGTCGGGCACCACGGTGACATGGTCGCACCACGCCCTGCAGCAGGGCGACCGCAAGAGCGCCCAGATCGGCCTGGTCCTGACCATCGCGCTGGGCGTGCTGTTCACCTCGATCCAGGCCTATGAGTATCACCGCATCCTGACGGAAAAGCTGTTCTACGGCCCTGAAGCCGCCAACGCCGGCCTCTACGGCTCGGCCTTCTTCATGGCCACCGGCTTCCACGGCTTCCACGTTCTGGTGGGCACCATCTTCCTGACCATCTGCCTGATCCGGATGATGAATGGCGGCTTCTCGCCCAAGCAGCATTTCGGCTTCGAGGCGGCGGCCTGGTACTGGCACTTCGTGGACGTGGTGTGGCTGTTCCTGTTCACGTTCATCTACGTGATCTTCGGCGCGGGCTGGGGGCATTGACCCCAAAGCCGGGGGTCAATGCCTTTCTCGCCGGTCTGGCGGGGCACTGTCCAAACTGCGGGGAAGGCCCTCTGTTCGAGGGCTTTCTTCGTGTCTCCACCCGGTGCGAGGCCTGCGGCTTCGACCTGGCAAAGGCCGACAGTGGCGACGGTCCGGCGGTCTTCGTGATCATCATCGCCGGCTTCCTGGTGGCCTTCGCGGCCCTCTACACCGAGGTCGCCTTCCATCCGCCGATCTGGCTTCACCTAGTGATCTGGCTGCCGCTGACGGTGGTGGTCTGTCTGGTCCTGTTGCGGCCGATCAAGGGCCTGATGCTGGCCGCCCAGTTCGTCAACCGGGCCTCGGAAGCCGGGCGGGATGACATCTGAGCCCAGCCGCGCGGGCGCCGGCCGTCTCACCGGACTTCCTGTCGGCCTGACCCTGGCCGCCGCCATCGGTATCGCCATCCTGGTGGGCCTCGGCGTCTGGCAGCTACAGCGCCTGAAGTGGAAACAGGGCGTCCTGGCCCAGGTCGCCGCCCTGCAGACCGCCCCGGCCCAGCCGCTGGCGCCGGTCCTGGAGCGCGCCGCCAAGGGTGCGGACGTGGCGTTTACCCGCGTCAGCATCGACTGCCTGCCCTTCAACTTCCGCCAGACCCGGGTCTATCTCTACGGCGTGCGCGACAGCGCCATGCAGTGGCGGCCGATCTCCCCCTGCGCCATCGACGACGCCAACTTCGGCATGATCGCCATTGACCGGGGCGTGGCGGCGGGAGGCGACATGACCGCCCCGCCGGCGGTCTCGGTCTCTGACGCGCGGCATGTGGTCGGGGTCCTGCGCCGGGTGGAGGCGCCGGGCTTCATGCAGCGTCTGGCCGAGCGGTCGGGGGGGGGCGGCGGGGCAGCCGCCGGCTACCAGTCCCGCGACAAGGCCCTGGCCGCCCTGGAGCAGGCCACCGGCCTGCCCGCGCCAAGCTGGATGGTGGTGGCGGAGCACGAGGCCCCGGCTCCGGCCGGCGTGACCCCCGAACCCTTGCCGCCCGACATCCCCAATCGCCACTTCGAATACGCCCTGACCTGGTTCGGCCTTGCCGCCGCCCTGGCCGGCGTCTATGCCGCCGTGCTCTTTCGGAAGGCACGGGTGAGATGAAGTACGTTTCCACGCGCGGCGAGGCGCCGGCGGTCGGATTCCTGGAGGCGGTGCTGTCGGGCCTGGCCCCGGACGGCGGCCTCTATGTGCCGCAGACCTGGCCGGCCTTCACCCGCGAGGAGATCGCCGCCTTCGCCGGCAAGCCCTACGCCGAGGTCGCCGCCAAGGTGATCTCCGCTTTCGCCGACGGTGAGCTCAGCGACGAAGTCATCGGCGACCTTTGCGCCGAGGCCTATGCCTCCTTCGCCCATGATGCGGTGGCGCCGATCCGCCAGCTGGCGCCGGGGCGCTTCCTGCTGGAGCTGTTCCACGGCCCGACCCTGGCGTTCAAGGACGTGGCCATGCAGCTGCTGGCGCGGCTCTACGACCACGCCCTGGGCCAGGCCGGCCGGACCATGACCATCGTCTGCGCCACCAGCGGCGACACCGGCGGCGCGGCGGTGGAGGCCTTCCGCGGCCGCGGCAATGTCCGCATCGTCGCCATGTTCCCCGATGGCCGCATCTCCGAGGTGCAGCGGCGGTTCATGACCACCGTCACCGACGCCAATGTCCGCACCCTGTCGGTGGCCGGCGACTTCGACGACTGCCAGGCGATCCTCAAGGCCCTGTTCCAGGACGCTCAGTTCTCGCAGGCGGTGGACCTGTCGGCGGTAAACTCGATCAACTTCGCCCGCATCGCCGCCCAGGCCGTCTACTATTTCACTGCCGCCGTGGCCGTGGGGGCGCCGCACCGGCCGGTATCCTTCACCATCCCCACCGGCAATTTCGGTGACGCCTTCGCCGGCTATGTCACCGCGCGCATGGGCCTGCCCATCGAGCGGATGGTGGTGGCCACCAACACCAACGACATCGTCGCCCGCGCGGTGGAGGACGGCCGCTACGCCAAGGGTGGGGTGACGCCGACCCAGAGCCCGTCCATGGACATCCAGGTGGCCTCCAACTTCGAGCGCCTCTATTTCGAGGGCGTCGGCCGCGACGGGGTCGAGACCGGTCGCGCCTTCACCGCCTTCGCCGCGTCGGGCGCCATCGATCTGCCCCCCGCCGCGCGCCAGGAGATCGCCCGCCTGTTCCGCGGCGTGTCGGTGGACGAGGCGGAGACCGCCCGCACCATCCTGGCCACCCTCAACGCCACCGGCGTTCTGGTGGACCCGCACACCGCCGTGGCCCTGGCCGGCGCCCAGCGCGTAGGCCCCGCCAAGCCGACGACGCCGATGATCGTGCTGTCCACCGCCCACCCGGCCAAGTTCCCCGACGCCGTCAAGGCCGCCGCCGGCGTCACGCCCCAGGCGCCGATGGCGGTCGCGGCCCAGGCCGCCCGTCCCGAGCGCTTCGACCCCATCGCCGCCGACGCCCAGGCGGTGAAGGCCTATGTGCAGGCTTTCGTGCAGGCGTGACCGCTCCTCGCCTGCATCGGCTGTCCAACGGGGTCACCGTCGTCTGCGACCCGGCGCCGGGTTACGAGACCCTGGCGCTCAGCGTCGTGGCCGGCCGCGGCTCGCGGTGGGAGGACGCCGCCCGCTCGGGTTGGTCGCACCTGTTGGAACACATGGTCTTCAAGGGCGCCGGCGGCCGAACCGCGCGCGAGATCGTCGAGGTCATCGAGGCGGCCGGCGGCCAGATCAACGCCGCCACGGGACACGAGCGCACCAGCTTCCAGGTCCGGGCGCTGAGCGGCGGCCTGGAACTGGCCATGGCGGTGACCGCCGACATCGTGCAGCGTCCGACCCTGGACGCGGGCGACCTGATCCGCGAGAAGCACGTGGTCGGCCAGGAGATCGCCGAGGCCGCCGACACCCCCGACGACCAGGTCTTCGAGCTGGCCCAGACCGTCGCCTTCGCCGACCAGCCCATGGGCCGCCCGATCCTGGGCGCCCCGGAGGCCCTGGCGCCGGCCACGCCGGCCGATATGGAGGCTTGGCGCGCGGCGATCTACGCCCCCG
Source organism: Caulobacteraceae bacterium (assembly GCA_036384135.1). GTDB lineage: Bacteria > Pseudomonadota > Alphaproteobacteria > Caulobacterales > Caulobacteraceae > Acaudatibacter. The sequence continues at coordinate 7,631 of DASVMY010000317.1, forward strand.
ACCGCCTGGTGATCAGTGTTGCCGGCGCCGTGGACGAGGACGAGCTGCTGAGGCTGGCCCAGGCGCACTTCGGCGCCGCCACGGCCCCGCCCCCCTTCACCCCCCAGGCGGCCCTGTTCACCGGCGGCGACGTGGCCGAGACCCGCCGCCTGGAGCAGGCGCATGTGGTCTTCATGCTGCCGGCGCCGGGTCTGCTGGATCCGGACCACTTCGCCCTGCGCCTGTTCGTGGAGATCCTGGGCGGCGGCATGTCCTCGCGCCTGTTCCAGGAAGCGCGCGAGAAGCTGGGCCTGGCCTACGCCATCGACGCCTTCTTCGACGCCTATGACGACACCGGGGTGATGGGGGTCTATGCCGGCTGCGCGGCGCGGGACGCCGGACGCCTGGCTCAGGTCACCGGCGAGCAGATCCGCGCCGTGGCCGCCGGCGTCTCCGCCGCCGAGTTGGCCCGCGCCAAGGCCCAGCTCAAGGGCTTCGTGTTCATGGGCCGCGAGTCCCTGCTGACCCGCGCCGAACAGGCCGCCGCCCAGGCCCTGTCCTTCGGCCGCCTGATGACCTCGGCCGAGATCGCCGCCCTGATCGACGTGGTGACCGTGGAAGACCTGGCCAGGGTCGGCGCCCGGGTCCTTGCCTCCGGCAAGGTCGCCACCAGCGTCCTGGGAACCAAGGCCGCCAGCGGCGCCGGCTCACGCCTTCGCGACGCCCTGTTCGGCTGAAACACTTCGCCCTCTTGGCTTCCAACCCGGAACGGCGCCAAAATCAAGCATGGCCCTGCTCGACTGGATCGCCCCGGATCATGACCTGCGCCTGGACGGCGAGGGGGTTCGGCTGCGTCCGCACCGCAGCGGCGACTTTGCCGAATGGGCGGACCTGCGCGCCCGCTCGCGCGACTTCCTGCAGCCGTGGGAGCCCACCTGGCCCCGCGACGACCTGACCCGCGCCGCCTACAAGCGCCGCCTGTCCGCCTACGCCCACGATCTGGAGCGCGGCCTGGCCTATCCGTTCCTGGTCTTCCGGCAGTCGGATGGGGCCCTGGTCGGTGGAATCACCCTTTCCAACGTGCGGCGAGGCGTCGCGCAGATGGGCTCGATCGGCTACTGGGTCGGCCAGCCCTTCACCCGCCGCGGCCATACCGTGGCGGCCGTAAACGCCGTAACACGCTTTGCTTTCACCCGTCTTGGGCTGCACAGGGTCGAGGCCGCCTGCATCCCCACCAATGAACCGTCCCGCGGGGTGCTGCTGAAAGCCGGCTTCAAGCACGAGGGACTGGCCCGTGCTTATCTGAGAATTAACGGTATTTGGCGAGATCATCTCCTGTTCGGGATGATCTCGCCGGCCCCCGCCAGCGAGCAACGGCACGAGGACGTGCTGGTCTGAGTTCGCGGAGTGACGATGGCGTCACCATTGGTCTGGGATGCGACGTCGGTGTTGGAGGCGCTGGGCGCCGCTGACGTCGCCCTCTGGCTGTGGGAGCCGGAGAAGGACCGCCTGCGCCTGACCGGGGCTTCGCGGGCCCTGGGCATGGGCCCGCTGGCCCCTGAGTGCTCCTCCGCCGCCATCCGCTCCCTCGTCCTGCCACAGGACCGTGCGGGCGTCGAAGACCTGCTGCGGGTGCGTGAGCCGGGGGTGGAGGTATCCGCCCGCGTACGCATGCGCGGCGCCGAGCCTTGCCTGTGGCGCGGCATCTGGCTGGAGGAGGGGCTGCGCGCCGCCGGCGTCGCCGCCCGCGAGACCCGCTTCATCGGCTCCGAATCCGACCCCCTCACGGGCCTCTTGGACCGCCGCAGCTTCGTGGCCCGCGCCCGCGAGCGCCTCAATGAACCGGGCGACTACGAATTGATCGTCGCCGACCTCAACCGCCTTCGCCGCCTGAACGAGGCCCTGGGTCACGAGCGCGCCGACCTGGTGCTGGCCGCCCTTGGCTCGCGCCTGGCCGCCGCCTTCCCGCGTGAGGCCCTGATGGCCCGCATCGGCGAGGACGAGTTCGCCGTCATGATCCCGGTCGGGACCGGCGAGAACGCCGAGATCCTGCGCAAGGCCCTCGAACAGCCCTTGCGCGTGGCCGGCTTCGACATCCTGCCCACCCTCTCCATCGGCGCCGTGCGCGCCGAGGGCGGCGACGACGCCCAGGAGGCGGCGGAGCTGCTGCGCCGGGCCGAGTTGGCGGTGGAATCGGCCAAGACCAGCGGCCGTGGCGCCCCCGCCGCCGCCTACGGCCGCGCCCTGGAAGGCGACGGCCTCTCGCGGCTGGCGCTGGAATCCGACCTGCGCGGCGCCATCGGGCGCGGCGAGATCATGCCCTTCTTCCAGCCGATCGTGCGGCTCTCCAGCGGCGAACTCTCAGGCTTCGAGGCCCTGGCCCGCTGGCGCCACCCCCGCCGCGGCTTCCTCGCCCCCGACGATTTCCTCGGCCTGATGGACGAGATGGGGATGATGGTGGAGCTGGGCTCGCACATGATGCGCGCCTCGGCCCGGCAGCTGGGCGCCTGGCGCAAGGCCCACCCGCTGATGCAGCACATGACCTGCAGCGTGAACCTGTCGGTGGGCGAGATCGACCGGCCGGGGCTGACCGAGGACGTCGCCGGCCTGGTGCGCAAGTACGAACTGCCCAAGGGCGCCCTGAAGCTGGAGATCACCGAAAGCGACATCATGCGCGACCCGGACCAGGCGGCGGTGACCCTGCGCGCCCTGCGCGACGCCGGCGCGGGCCTGGCGCTGGATGACTTCGGCACCGGGTTCTCGTCGCTGAGCTACCTGACCCGCCTGCCCTTCGACACCCTGAAGATCGACCGCTACTTCGTGCGCACCATGGCCACCAACGAGGGCTCGGCCAAGATCGTTCGCAGCGTGATCAAACTGGGCCAGGACCTGGCGCTGGAGGTGGTGGCCGAGGGCGTGGAGAACGCGGTCATGGCCCGCGCCCTGCTCGACGTCGGCTGCGACTACGGCCAGGGCTTCGGATACGCGCCGGCCCTGTCGCCCCAGGAAGCCGAGGTCTACCTCAACGAAAGCTATGCCGACGGCGCCGCGCCGCTGAAGGCGCGAGGGTAGGGCGCCTCAGGCCCGTCCCGCCTGGGCCGACAGGTGCTCGGCCGAGACCCCGATCTTGGCCAAGGCGCGGGACCATTTGTGCTCGTGGTCGTCGCCGAACAGGATCGACTCGTCCGGATCGCAGGTCAGCCAGACGTTCTCGCGCAGCTCGCGCTCCAGCTGGCCGGCGCCCCAGCCGGCGTAGCCCAGGGCCATCACCGCCTTGCGCGGGTGGCCGTCGTGGTTGGCCAGGGCCTCGAGCACGTCCCGGGTGCCCGTCAGCATCAGGCCCTGTCCCACCGCCAGGCTGGAGGGCTCCGACACATAGTCGTCGGTGTGCAGCACGAAGCCGCGCTCACGTTCCACCGGGCCGCCGAACAGGACCAGGTCGTCGGGGGCGTCGATGTCCGATTCCACGCCCAGGCGCGCCAGCAGGTCCGACAGGGTCAGGCCGTCCACCGGACGGTTCACCGTCAGCCCCATGGCGTGTTCGTCGTTGTGTGCGCACAGGAAGATCACGGCGCGCTCGAAGCGCTCGTCGTCGATGCCGGGCATGGCCACCAGCAGGCGACCGGCCAGATATGGACTGGGGCTCTTGCTCATAACCCCATGATCGGATCGCAACGGGGCCAATTCAAGCCCTACCGGCGCCCAGTCTGGTTTGGCGATCCGACTTGGCCCTTGGCGGATCGGGCCGGCGGCTCTATCTCCGTGGCGACCCGTTGGGAGGAGAGACAAGATGGCCATCAAAGTCGGCGACAAGGTTCCGCAGGCGACCTTCACCACCTGGGGCGAAAGCGGCCCCAGCCCGATCACTACCGAGCAGCTGTGCGCCGGCAAGACGGTGGCCCTGTTCGCCGTGCCGGGCGCCTTCACCCCCACCTGCTCGGCCAAGCACGTGCCGGGCTTCAAGGCCCACGCCGCCGAGTTCAAGGCCAAGGGCGTCGACACCATCGCCTGCGTGTCGGTGAACGACGTCTTCGTGATGAAAGCCTGGGGCGCGGACCAGGGCGTCGGCGACGACATCCTGATGCTGGCCGACGGCAATGGCGACTTCACCAAGGCCGTGGGCCTGGAGATGGACGGCAGCAAGTTCGGCATGGGCCAGCGCTCGCAGCGCTACTCCTTCATCGCCAAGGACGGCGTCGTCACCGAGCTGAACGTCGAGCAGGGCGGCGAGTTCAAGGTCTCTTCCGCCGAGTACATGCTGGCGCAGCTCTAGGCGCAGGTCATCGGCGCGCGTCCGGTTCGCCGGACGCCGTTCCGGAACCCGGCGCGGCGGGAGGCTGGAACCCCGCCGCGCCGTCGCGTAGTCTCGCGGGTCTTGAGGACAGGACGCCCATGTCCCAAACCCTTCATTGCGGTGTCGTCGAAGAAGACCCCAGAAACCACGGGCCGATCGCCTATTTCCGCCCGCCGGACATCACGCCGGACTATGTCCGCGGGCGGTTAGCCGCCATTTTCCGCCACGAAACGCCAGCCCAGATCGAGGCGCGCGTGGCGCGGTTCATGGCCGATATGGCCGCCAAGCCGCCCCGGCCGCCGCCTCCCCTCGGTCAGGGGCTGGAGGAGGTGACGGTTCCGGTGACCGGGCTGGGCGTCCATCCCGACATCATCGAACAAATCTGGCGGCTGGACCGGGCCCTGCCGTTGTCCTGCCGATGGGTGGTCTGGGGTCATCCGGCCCTGGTGCATCCGCGCACGGGGGTGATCTTCGCCGTGGCGATCGGTTCGATCGGCGTCGTCGCCCGCCTGCCGCCGGCGTTGCGCGGCGCAAAACCGGCCGTCCGCCCCACCAGCCTGGGCGAATTCTATGACATCTCCGCGGCGGGGCCCGAGTGGCGCTTCCTCGATCCCCGGCCAGAGGAAGCCCACGGCCGGGCGGCCTTCGACTACGCCGAGGCGCCGCTCGATGACTCCGACTAGATCGCATCTCCCTCAGGAGCGGGGCGAGGCGTGCCGCTTCAGCTGCGCCAGATAGGCCAGCACGTTCGTCCGCTCGTCCTGGGTCGTGTAGATCGGCGGCATCTGCACATGGCCGTGCTCGGCCACCTTGCCCAGCGCCTCGGCAAGGGCGGCGGGTGAGCGTGTGGCGGCCAACCGCCGGAAGGGCGGGGCGGCGGGGTCGGTGGAGGCGCCGGAGACCCCGACGGCGTGGCAACCGGCGCAGGAACGCGCCACGAAGGCGCCGCCCGCCTGGGCCTGGGGACCGACCGGCCACGTCGCCTCTGGGCCCGGGGTCGCGCAACCGGCCAGGCTGACCGCCGCGGACCCCAGGACCAGCCAGGCCAGCGCTGGCCGCGCCAGGCCGTGAGCGGCGCCGATCCTAAAGCGCCGCAACGCGATCGACCCGGAAGGTGTGCACGCCGTCCGGTTCGCGCACGGAGACATATTCGCCGACCGTGAAGTGCTCCAACTCCAGGTGATGCGCCTTGTCCTCGCCGGCGTCGCCATAGCGAAAGGACCACAGGCCGCCGGGGCCGTGCTCCAACTGTCCCACCGCGTCCACCTCGTTGTCGTGGCGGCGGACGACGCGGCAGGCGGCGCGGTGCTCGCGCCAGGCATCCGCGTCCAGCGCGCCTTCTGCGTCGAGGGGGGCCACCAGAGTGAAGCCATGGGAGGTGTCGCCGACCGGGTGACCGGGCTCCCGCGCCAGGGTCAGGTCGATCCGTCGAAAGCTTTCAGGCAGGTCGTGAGGGGTCATCGTCGGCTCCGCGAAGTTCGAGGACCATCATCGCGCGGCGGGCCGGGATCGTCGTTGATCCAGGTCAACGCCCAGTTAGACTGGCCGCAACATCAACTACACCCACCCTCCGCCCATGGACATCAGCACGGCTCATCCCCGGGACGCGGCATGCATCTGCACCGTGGTGCGGCGCTCGATCATCGAGTTGTGCACGGAGGACCACGGCGACGACCCGGCCATCCTGGAACCCTGGCTGGCCAACAAGACCCCGGCCAATGTGGAACAATGGATCGCCAACCCGGCCAACACCCTTCTGACCTGTATCGAAAGCGGGGCCCTGCTTGGCGTCGGGTGCGTCAGGGACGGCGGCGAGATCACCCTGAACTATGTCTCGCCCGACGCCCGTTTCCGCGGCGTGAGCACGGCGATGGTCGCGGCCCTGGAAGCGGCGGCCAGGGCCCGGGGACACCGCATCTGCGTCCTCGAAAGCACCGCCACCGCGCGCCGATTCTACCTCGGCCAGGGCTATGCGCCGAGCAGCGCGCCGGGTGAGAAGTTCGGGTTGAAGACCTATCCGATGATCAAGCCGCTCTAGGTCGCGGCGCCGGTCGGGCGGCCGGATGCGGCAATTTTCCCGACATCGCAGCCCTATGTGATGCGACGGATTTTCCGGGAGGGATCAATTATTTCAGCTATTTAACGTAATTCTGAGCGTGGCGAATCTGTTTTCTCGCCGATGCTCAACAGGTTCTTCAACTGTCGAGCGCAGGGTCCGCGGAGCAAGTGGAGGATTCTGGGCTATGCGGTTGGCGGAGATGACGAAAGATCATCCCTCCCGGTTTGCGCGTTTTAGGGCGGCGGTGGGCGAGTGGGGGGCGCCGCCGAGGCTGCTGTGGCCGCTGATGACCGCGCTTGCCGGTCTTCCTGTCGCGGGCTGGCGGCTTTCGGTGGAATGGTTCCTGGTCATTGCCGGCGTGTCTGCGGTCGAGCAGTTCTGGTTCGCCTGGCCACGCTTGCGGGCGCGCGCCGACGAGGTGTTCTCGTGGATCCGGAACGCGGGATACTCCGTCGCCGCCTTCTACTTCGTGGCCTTCCACACCGGCGCCGCCCAGACGTTCGGGGTGACGCTCTTCGGTCTGATCCTGTTCAGGACCCTGGCGAAGGACTACGCCCACCCCCGGCGCCTGATGGTGAACTTCATTCCGCCCGTCCTGGCCATCGTGGTGGTCCAGTCGGGCGCCGCCGCCGGCTTGCTGGCGCAGCACCAGCCGCTGTTGCTGATCACGCTTCTGGCCAGCCCCATCGCGATCTTCGGCCTGCTTCGAAGCGTTCGCAATGACTTGACACAATACCGCAGCCGGCTCGCCGCCGCGGTCACCCGCGCCGAAGCCTCCGCCCGGGAAATCCAGGACGCCGACCGTATCGCGCGGATCGCGGAGACCCTGGCGGGCGTCGGCTATTGGAGCTTCGACGTGGCCAGCAACGCCTCCACCGTATCGGAGGGCGTCTGCAAGATCTTCGGTGTCTCGCCCTTGGACGGACCCCCGACCGTCGAGGCGCTGATGTCGCTGTATCACCCCGACGACCGTCGCCGCGTGGACGAGAGACTTGCCGGCGCCCTGGCCGAGGGCGCGCCGTTCGCTTTTGAGGCCCGCATAGTCCTGGCCGATGGCGAGGTCCGGCACGTGGTCTGCCATGGCGCCACGGAACGCGACGGCGCCGGCGCGGTGGCGACGGTATTCGGAGCCTTGTTGGATGTCACCGAGGCGCACCTGCGCGAACGGGCGCTCAGCGAAAGCGAGGCGCGCTTCCGCATGCTGGCCGACCATTCCACCGACGTGATCGTGTGGATGACGGCGCGGGGTGACGTCCTCTACACCTCGCCATCGATGACCTCCCTCGGTTATGCGCCAGAGGAGGTGGTCGGCCGAAATGCGCTGGAGTTCGTGCATCCGGATGACCGGGATCTGGCCTTGGCGATTATCGGCGGGCTATTTACGGGCGAGCCTCTCGACGAGACGGTGCGGCGCGAGAACCGGTTCCTGAAGGCCGATGGCCAGTATGTCTGGCTCGAAGGCAAGCCCACCATAATCCGCGACCAGGATGGGCGGTCGACATCGGTGGTCAGCAGCTTCCGGGACGTCAGCGCGCGCCACCGGCTTGAGGACGACCTGATCGCCGCCCGGCAGCGGGCCGAGGCGGCCGTGGAGGCCAAGTCCGAGTTCCTGGCCAACATGAGCCACGAAATCCGCACCCCCCTGACCGGGATCATCGGCTTCTCGGGCCTGCTCAGCGAGATCGATCGTATGCCGCCGATCGCCGCCACCTATGTGCGGCGGATTTCCGCCAGCGGGCAGGCCCTGCTGAGCGTGGTCAACGACATCCTGGACTTCTCCAAGCTGGAGGCCGGCCAGGTCGAACTCGACCCCCACCCGTTCGACGTTGTCCAGCTCTTCGAAGACACCATGGCGATGGTCTCGACCCAGGCCGCCGCAAAGGCCATCGGCCTGCGGCTCACGATCGACGGCGAAATGCCCCGGGCCCTCAACGCCGACAGCGCCCGCCTGCGGCAGATCCTGGTCAACCTGCTCGGCAACGCCATCAAGTTCACCGACCACGGCTCGGTCACCGTGACCGCCACGCATGACGCGGCGCGAAGCCGCCTTCGTTTGGCCGTGTCGGATACCGGGTGCGGCGTTCCGGCGGACAAGCTGGAGCGTCTGTTCCAGCGCTTCTCTCAGGTCGACGGCTCGATCAGCCGCAGCCATGGCGGGACCGGCCTGGGGCTGTCGATCTGCAAGACCCTGGTTGAGCTGATGGGGGGCCAGATCGGTGTGGTCTCGAAGGTCGGCGTCGGCTCCACATTCGAGTTCTGGGTGACCGCCCCGGCGTCGGCGTTGGGTCCGGACGCACTGGACCCGGCGGCGCTTGAGCCCGCAAGCGACATGCCGCCATCCCATATCCTCGTGGTCGACGATCTGGACGTGAACCGCGAACTGGTGCGCGCCATCCTTGAGGCCACCGGCCATTCGGTCCAGGAAGCGGCCAGTGGCGCCGACGCCGTCAAGGCCGCCCTGCAGACCCGGTTCGACCTGATCCTGATGGATCTGCAGATGCCGGGAATGGACGGATACGCCGCCTCCAAGGCGATCCGCAGCCTCGCCTCGTCCAATCAGCAAACGCCCATCGTAGCGCTCAGCGCCAATGTGCTGCCCGAGCATGTGGACGCCGGCGCGGCCGCCGGGATGAACGGCCACATCGGCAAGCCGATCGTGCCGGAGGAGCTGCTTGGCGCGGTGGCGCGCTGGTCAGGGCAGCGGGTGGAGGACGCAGCCGAAGAGGGGGGTGTTCAAGGTCGGGGCGGGCTGTGACGCTCGGCCACGACCAAGAGCAAAGGGAATCCCACGACGAACGGTAGGGCATGCGCGAGGTCGGGTTCGGGGCGCCACATCGCGGCGAAGGCCCACTCCAAGAGCCAACCTGCCGCCAGTATCGCACCTATGGACGCGGCCAGAACGGCCCAGCCCTTCCAGTGGCAGGGCATATAGCTCCAGAGCCACCGCTCAAACCAGATCTCGGATTTGTCCACAACCGAGGCGACTCGGCCTGGAAACCCGCCCCCTAGGCCCCCAGCGCTTCCGGCGTCGCCCGAAACAGATCCACCGACCCTTGTGTCACCGCCTGGGTCAGGCCCGGGGCCTGGGCCAGGACCTGTTCGGCGAACACCCGGGCCAGGCCGATCTTGGTGCGGTAGTAGTCCTGGGGCCCCTCGCCGGCGGCGATCTTCACCGAGGCGGCCAGGGCTTCCTTGGCCAGCATCCAACCGCCGACCACGTCGCCCAGCAGCTTCAGATAGGGGGTGGCGCCGGCCAGGGCGTCGGGCTGGGCGTGGCCGCGGCGCTCGATCAGCCAGCCGGTGGCGGCCTGGACGGCGGCCAGGCCGGTTTCCAGGTGCGAGCCGATGGTGTGCAGCCAGGCGTCGTCGGCGCTCTTCAGAGCCGCGGCGGTGGGGAAGATGTCGGCCACCAGCTCGCGCACGGCCTGGCCCTTGTTCAGCGCCAGCTTGCGGCCCATCAGGTCGATGGCCTGGATGCCGTTGGTGCCCTCGTAGATCGGCAGGATGCGGGCGTCGCGGTAATGCTGCGCCGCGCCGGTCTCTTCGATGAAGCCCATGCCCCCGTGGATCTGCAGGCCCATGGAGGCCACTTCGACGCCGATGTCGGTGGACCAGGCCTTGGCGATGGGGGTGAGCAGCTCCTGGCGGAAGCGGGCGCTGTCGCGGTCCACCGGGTTGGCGGCGGTGCGGGCCAGGTCGGCGGCCACCGCCGTCGACAGGCAGATGGCGCGCGAGGCGCTGATCTTGGCCTTCATCAGCATCAGCGAGCGGCGCACGTCGGGATGGTCGAACAGGCGCGAGGGATAGGTCCCGGTCCAGGCCGAGCGGCCCTGCTTGCGTTCCAGGGAATAGGCCAGGGCCTGCTGGAAGGCGCGCTCGGCGATGGCCACGCCCTGGACGCCCACCTGCAGGCGCGCGGCGTTCATCATCACGAACATGCCGGCCAGGCCCTGGTTGGGGGCGCTGACCATCTCGGCCTTGGCGCCCTCGAACAGCATCACGCAGGTGGGGGAGGCGTGGACCCCAAGCTTGTGCTCGATGGAGGCGGGCCGCACGCCATTGGCTGCGCCCAGGCTGCCGTCTTCGTTCACCAGCCGCTTGGGGGCCAGGAACAGGGTCAGGCCGCGGGTGCCGGGAGGCGCGTCGGGCAGGCGCGCCAGCACCAGGTGGACGATGTTGTCGGCCACATCGTGGTCGCCCCAAGTGATGAAGATCTTCTGGCCGGTCAGGGTGTAGCCGCCGTCGCCGTCCGGATCGGCGCGGGTGGTGATGGCGCCCAGGTCCGAACCGGAGGCCGGTTCGGTGAGGTTCATGGTCCCGGTCCATTCGCCGGACACCAGGCGGGGCAGGTACAGCGACTTCTGCCGCGGCGTGCCGAGGGTGGCGATGGCCTCAATGGCCGCCTGGGTGAGCATGGGGCACAGGCCGAAGGCCATGTTGGCCGCCTGGATCATCTCGAAGACGGCGACCTCCAGGGCCTTGGGCAGGCCCTGGCCGCCGTGGCTGGCCTCGGCCGCCAGGCTGTTCCAGCCGCCGGCGGCGAACTGGCGGTAGGCGTCGGCAAAGCCGGGGGCGCAACGGACCTGACCGTTTTCGAACTTGGCGCCGGCCCGGTCGCCCGGCGCATTCAGGGGAGCGAGCACTTCGGCGGAGAAGGCGCCGGCCGCCTCCAGCACCGCCGCCACCGTGTCGGAGTCCGCGCCGGGAAAGGCGCTTTCCAGCCGGCCGAAGTCCGCCGCCTCGTTCAGGGCGAAGATCAGGTCTCGAACCGGCGCTTTGTAAGTCATGGAATAGGGTCCCTTGGAACGTCGTCCTATCTAGAGGAAAATCTGGCTGGGTCGACTGCCCGCGGAGCAGACTCTTGGTTGGTTGCGCCAAGGCGCGATCCGGGAGGCTTTACGGTCACGCTTTCGTGAAGCTGGGATTGTTTCCCGCCCCAAAGCCGTCACCTACATCGGGCAACCGCAACAATAGCGATCACAGATGGAGTCCACGATGCGCCCCGGCCTTGCTGTTCTCTCCCTCGCCGCCATAGCCCTTGCCGCCGCGCTCACGACGCCCCTGGCCGCCCTGGCCGCGCCTTCGCACGATGTCGCCGACCTGGGCGGCGGCGCCTACGCCATCGACAAGCAGCACGCCAGTGTCGTCGCCAAGGTCATGCATCTGGGGGTTTCCATCTACACCGCCCGGTTCGACAGCTTCGACGGGACCTTCACCTATGATCCGGCCCACCCGGAGGCGGCGCGGGTCCAGGCCAGCGTCGACGCCGGCTCCATGGACGTGGGCGCCGACTACAGCGCCAAGTTCGCCGAGGAGTTCCTGGACGCGACCAAGTTCCCGAAGATCACCTTCGCCTCCACCGCCATCCAGAAGGGGGTGGGCAATACCGGAACCATGACCGGCGACCTGACCCTGCATGGGGTGACCAAGCCGGTGACCTTCAACGTCACCTTCGTCGGCGCCGGCAAGAGCCCGCTGCCGCCCTTCCGCTCCATCGCCGGCTTCACGGCCACCACCACCATCAAGCGCTCCGACTTCGGCTCGGACTTCCTCAACAACGGCATCGTCGGCGACGACGTCAGCCTGACTATCGAAGCGGAGTTCGACCGCAAGTGACGACCTCGTCTCCCGCTGCTCCGGATCGCTACAGCGCCGGCGCCATAACCCTGCACTGGCTGATCGCGGCGCTGATCCTCGGCAACATCGCCCTGGCCTGGTACTTCAACACCCTGACCGGGCTGGAACGGACCGAGCCGACCCAGTGGCACAAGTCCATCGGCATCACCGTGCTGTTGCTCACCGTCCTGCGCCTGGCCTGGCGGTTCATCGCCCCGGCGCCGCCCCTGCCGGCGGGGGTGACGGGAGGGGAGAAGCTCGTGGCCCAGGCGGTGCACGTGCTGTTCTACGTGATCATGCTGGGCTTGCCGCTCACCGGCTGGGCCATGGTCTCGGCCAGCCCGCTGATCCATGTCTTCCCGATCCGGCTCTACCACCTGATCCCCTGGCCCGCGATCGGGCCGCTCACCACCCTGCCGCACGACCAGATGAAGCGCGCGCACAAGCTCTTCAACACTGGCCACGAGCTGCTGGCCTACCTGGCCTATGTCCTCGTCGTCCTGCACGTGGGCGCGGCCCTGATGCATCAGTTTGTCCGCCGCGACGTTATCGTCTCGCGCATGATCCCGTTCCTGAGGCCCCGCCGCGTATGAACCTCCTCGCCACCCTGACGATCGCCGCCACCCTGGCCGCCCCGGTCTTGGCCATGGCGGCCCCCGCGCCGGTCTGGACCGTGGACAAGACCGTCTCCAAGCTCGGCTTCAACAGCAGCTTCAGCGGTGACGCCTTCTCCGGCGCCTTCCGCCGCTGGGATGCGGCGATCCGGTTTGATCCCAAGAACCTGGCGGGGTCGAGCGTGACGGCCACCATCGAAGCCGGCTCGGCGGCCACCGGCGACAAGGACCGCGATCAGGCCCTGCCCGGCCCCGAGTTTTTCGCCGCGGCGAAGTTCCCCCGCGCCAGCTTCACCGCCGCCAACTTCAAGGAACTGGGCGGCGGCCACTACCAGGCGGTTGGCCAGCTGACGATCCGTGGGGTGGCGAAGCCTTTGACTCTGCCCTTCACCCTCGCCATCACCGGCAAACAGGCCAGGATGACCGCGGCGGTCGCCGTCAACCGCCTGGCGTTCGGCGTGGGGCAAGGTGAATGGCAGGCGACCTCGGTGATCCCGGCGGCGATCAACGTGACCGTGGACCTCACCGCGCGTCGGGCTCCGTAGCCGCCGCCGTCGCTGCTCTGAAGGCCGGCGATCTCGCCATCCTGCCCACCGAGACCGTCTATGGCCTGGCCGCGGACGCCGCCAACGCCACGGCGGTGGCCCGGCTCTACGAGGCCAAGGGCCGGCCAAGCTTCAATCCCCTGATCGCCCACGTCGCCGACGCCGGCGCCGCCCACCGGTTCGCGGTGCTGGACGGCCGCGCCGAGGCCCTGATCGCCGCCTTCTGGCCTGGTCCCCTGACCGTGGTGGCGCCATATCGGGAGGGCAGCGGCGCCGTCTCCGACCTAGCCCGCGCCGGCCTCGACACCGTGGCCGTCCGCGCCCCGGCTCATCCCTTGGCCCATGCGGTCCTGACCGCCTTCGGCGGCGCCGTGGCCGCCCCCTCCGCCAACCGCTCCGGCCGGCCCAGCCCCACCACCTTCGCCGATGCCGCAGCGGAGACCGGCTTCGCGGCCGCCACGGCCCTGGACGGCGGCCCCTGCGACGTGGGCCTGGAGTCCACCGTGATCTCCCTGCTGGATGGCCCGGCTCGCCTGCTGCGTCCCGGGGCGGTGACGCGGGCGCAGATCGAGGCCCTGATCGGCCCCCTGGCCGAGGCGGAAGCCGACGCCAAGCGCTCACCGGGCCGGCTCACCCGCCACTACGCCCCTGCCGCACCGGTGCGGTTGAACGCCGAGGCGCCGGGGGAGGGCGAGGCCTTCCTTGCCTTCGGCCCGGCGCCGGCCTCGCCGCTCACCTTCAATCTCAGCCCCGCCGGCGACCTGCGCCAAGCCGCGGCCAACCTCTTCGCCATGCTCCGCGCCGCCGACGCCCTGGCCCCCGCCGCCATCGCCGTCGCCGCCATTCCCGAGCAAGGGCTGGGCGAAGCCATCAACGACCGCCTGCGCCGCGCCGCTGGCCAGATCGGCTGACGCTGATCCGGTTTGCGCCTAAGCTAGGCCCCATGATCGCGCCTGTTCCCCCCGATATCATCGACCGCCTCAAGACCCTGCTGGGCGAAGGCGGCTGGAGCCAGGACCCCGACCGCCTGGCCCCAAAGCTGGTGGAATGGCGCGACCGCTGGAGCGGAACCACCCCGATCCTGCTGCTGCCCCGGTCCACGCGGGAGGTGGCCGCCGTCATCGGCCTGTGCGCGGAGGCGGGGGTGGCGGTGACCCCCCAGGGCGGCAACACCGGCCTGGTCGGGGGGCAGATCCCCCAGGGCGAGGTGCTGCTGTCGCTGGAGCGGATGCACACGATTCGCGACGTGGCGCCCCTGGACGACGCGATGGTCGTCGACGCCGGCGTCACCCTGGCGGCGGCGCATGAAGCCGCCATGGCGGCTGGCCGGTTCTTCCCGCTCAGCCTGGCGTCGGAGGGCTCGGCGACGGTGGGCGGGCTGATCTCCACCAACGCCGGCGGCACCGCGGTGCTGCGCTACGGCACGATGCGCAACCTGGTGCTCGGCCTGGAGGCGGTGCTGCCCAATGGCGAGATCTGGAACGGCCTCAAGCGCCTGCGCAAGGACAACACCGGCTACGACTTCAAGCAGCTCCTGATCGGCGCCGAGGGCACCCTCGGTGTGGTCACCGCCGCCGCCCTGAAGCTCTTCCCGATCCTGGCCAGCCGCGCCGTCGCCTTCGTCGCCCTGGAGGGCCCTCACGCCGCCATCCAGCTCCTGGCCCGCGCCAAGGACGAGACCGGTGGCGGGGTCGAGGCCTTCGAGCTGATCAGCGCCCTCGGCATGGAGCTGGTCACCCGTAACCTGCCCGGCCACCGCCACCCCTTGGAGAGCCGCCCGCCCTGGTACGCCCTGATCGAGACCGCCAGCGGCGAGCCTGGCGCCGCCGAGGCCTCCATGGAGCGCCTGCTCACCGCCGCCCTGGAGGAAGGCCTGATCAGCGACGCCGCCGTGGCCCAGAACCAGACCCAGGCCAAGGCGTTCTGGGCCCTGCGCGAGAACCAGTCCGCCGCCCAGAAATCCGAGGGACCAGCTTGGAAGCACGACGTCTCCGTGCCGGTCTCCCGCATCGCCGACTTCATCGACGCCGCCAGCCGCACCCTGACCGGGCGCTTCCCCGGGGTGCGCATCGACGCCTTCGGCCACGTCGGCGACGGCAATATCCACTATGACGTTCTCAGCGCCGCGGACGGGGACGCCAAGCTGCACAACGACCTGCGCGACGTCGGCGCCCACATCGTCCACGAGCTGGTGATGTCCCTGGGCGGTTCGATCAGCGCCGAGCATGGCCTGGGCACGATGAAGACGGCCGAGGCGGAAACCTACAAGAGCGCCGCCGAACTGGCCGCCGTCCGCGCCATCCGCGCCGCCCTGGACCCCGGGCGGATCATGAATCCGCGGGTGTTGTTCTGAGGGGTTGGAGCGGTTGCCATCCGCCGCCTTCGTCACGTCGATCTGGCTTCAGCTCAACCGCAGAGTGGCGATCTGGAATGGCCGGACATCGAGCGTGCAGGCGCTGTTCTCCAGGGTAAGGGCCGGACCGCGTTCTTCGAGGGTGTTGCTCAAGGCAGCCTCGCGCACTGGGACGCCGAAGGTCAGGGTCGCGGGGCCGCGCCGGCCGGCGCTCTCGTAGAGCCGCACGATCCAGCCTTGGCCATCCTCGGCTGGCTTGATCGTGTCGATCACGATATTGGCCGGGTTGGCCCAGACGATCGGCTTTTGCAGGACGCTCGCCGCCGCGCCCTGCGACCACAGCACCGGCCGCGCGAACCGCGCCGCTTCGCCGACCGTATTCGCGTCCCGCCAGTCGCCGGCGTGGGGATAGAGGGCATAGGCGAAGCGGTGTTCGCCCAGATCCGCGCCGGGGTCGGGGGACTGTGAGCCGCGGATCAGGGTCAGGGCCAGGTCGCCGCCAAGGCACGAGAATCCGTGGCGCGCGTCGCTGAGCAGAGAGATGCCGAAGCCTGGTTCCGACAGGTCCGCCCAGCGTTGGCCGGGAACCTCGTACATGGCTGCGTCGGCGTCGGTGTTGGCGTGGGTGGGCCGCTCGGCGATGCCGAACATGGTCTCATAGGTGGCGCGGTTCGCCGTCACCGCCAGGGGGAACAGCGCCTTGACCAGGGTGCGGCGATCCTTCCAGTCCAGATGGGTCTCGAAGCGCAGGAAACCGGATCCGGCGTCCAGGCTGACGGTCTGAGTGAGGCGGCTGTGGCGGCCCAGGGCCCGCTCGAACCGCACGCTGGCGCGCAAGGGGCCGCGGGAGAGGATCGTGGTTCCCTCGGCGGCCAGGGCGTCCTGGGCGGTCTCCCAGGCGAAGGGGTCGATGTCCCAGGCTTCGTAGTTGGTGGGCCGGTCGTCCAGCAGCAGAATGCGGTTGGCTGGAGCGGCGAGGGCCTCGCGGCCGCTGGCTCTGTGGACCAGGGAGCGGACCAGGCCGTCCGGCGTCAGCTGCGCCGAAAGCCGGGCGTTCTCCAGCACGCCGCCGCCGCCGCCGATCTCCTTCAGGGACACCGTGTCCGGGCAGGCGCCGAGGGTTCCGGCGCTGAATGGGGCGGCTGTGAGGTAGGCCAGCGGGCCGGCTGGGGTCTGAACCAGCTCGGCGCGGGGGTGGCCCAGGGTGTTCACGGGCAGGGGCGGACCCTCGCCGGTGGACAGGGCGGCCAACAGGCTGTCGGCCAGGGCCTGGGCGCCATCGGCGACTTCGCCCAGCTCGCGCTCAGTGCGCTGGTAGACCTCCGTGATGCTGCTGCCGGGCAGGATGTCGTGGAACTGGTTGACCAGAACCACCCGCCACAGCCCCTCGATCTGGGCGGGGGAGGGGGCGGGAAGGCCGGCCAGGGTGGCGGCGGCGGCAAGCATCTCCAGCGCCTGCAGCCGCGTCTCGCAGAGGCGGTTCAGCTGCTTGGTCTTGGCCTGGCTGGTGTAGACGCCGCGATGGTACTCGAAATAGAGCTCGCCCTGGATGACGGCCAGGTCGTCCTTGGCCGCCGCCAGCCGGTCGAAGAAGGCTTCCGGGGTGCGGATTTGGGTGCGCGGCGTCCCTTGGAGGTCGCCCAGCCGGGTCAGGGCCTCGATCATCTCCGGATTGGCCCCGCCGCCGCCGTCGCCGAAACCGAACAGGTAGAGGGCCTCGGGCGTGCGGTCGGCGTCCTTGTAGTTGGCGCCGTGGTAGCGGATCTCCTCGATGGAGCATTCGCCGTTGTAGTTGTCGGCCGGCGGGAAGTGAGTCAGCACCTCGCTACCGTCGATGCCGCGCCAGCGGAAGCTGTGGTGCGGCGGCGAGGTGAAGCGGTTCCAGGACAGCTTCTGGGTCAGGAAGCGGGTCATCCCCGCTTCGCGCATCAGCTGCGGCAACTGGCCGTCGTAGCCGAACACGTCCGGGTTCCAGAAGATCGTCGAGCGCACCCCGAAGTGGCGGCCGAAGTAGGCCTGGCCGTAGAGGAACTGGCGGCAAAGGCTCTCGCCCCAGGGCAGGTTGCAGTCCGGCTCGACCCAACTGCCGCCGATGGGCAGCCATTGACCGGCGGCGACCTTGGCGCTCAGGCGCGTGAACAGGTCCGGATCGGCGGCCTCGATGGCGGCGTATTGATAGGCCTGCGACACGGTGAACTTGAACTGCGGATAGCGGTCCATCAGCCCGACGGCGGTCGAGAAGGTGCGCTGGGCCTTGCGGCGGGTCTCCTCGATGGGCCACAACCAGGCGGTGTCCAGGTGGGCGTGGCCGACGGCGGACATTTCCGGCGCGGTGGAACCGTTGTGTGACGCCAGTAGGCCGGCCAGGATCGGCTGGGCGGCGGCCCAGGTCGTGGGGTCCTCCGGTTCGATCAGGTTGCAGACCCTGTTGAGGTCGTGCAGCAGCTTGCCCGCCCAGGTGTTGTCCAGGGCCGGGCGGACGATCTTGGCCCCGACGCCGCCGGTGGAGCGCAGGGTCTGGGCCGGTTCGCGGTCGGCCTCCAGTTGGCGCAGGATGTCGAAGTCGTGGAACAGGCTCCAGGCCTGGGGATCAAAGCGGCGAAGCTCGCAGGCGATCAGGCGATAGGGGTCCGGCCCGCTGCGCTCGGCGGCGTCGCCGCGGCCGAACGTGCCGTTGCAGGCGACCTCGATGTGGAACGTGACGACCTCGCCAACCCCGGCCTCGGTGAACAGGATGGCGGTGTGCCGGCCCGGGTTCAGGCCCTGGTGCGAGCGGCCGTCCAGCCACAGCAGGCCCTCGGACCGGGAGTCCCAGTACAGGTCCGCCCGATGGCCCGCCCAGCCCTCCGGCACGCGGGCGGTGACGCGGACCCAGTAGGTGGCGAAGAGCGGCCCCAGCACCTCTCCCAAGGCCGCCTCGCGGTAGGGCAGGGTGATCCCTTCCTCAAAGGGAATGCGGTCGGTGGGGCCGCAGATCTCGATCCGCTCGACGGCGACGCGCTGCGGATAGATGGCGCGCTTCAGCCGCGCGCCGAACTGCGCCAGGCGCTCGCGAGTATAGGTGGGATATCGTCCACGCGCCCGCCTGACCGGCGCGCCGATGTCGCTGGCGGCCGACGGTTCACCATCGCGGCCCATTGGGGCGTCTCCCTTAGGCGCTGGCGGTTACTTTCCCAACGCGGCGTAGACCAACTTCTGGAACATGGGCAGGGCCACCCGGCCGCCCATGCGCTGGCCGGTGGCCAGTTGCGCGGCGCCCTCGGGACCCAGCGGCATGGAGTTCTGAATCAGGTAGAGCACGACCATGTCCTCCACCGGGTCGGCCTGCCACCAGGTGCCGAAGGCGCCCGGCCAGCCGAAGGAGCCTTGCGAGCCGGCGCCCATCCAGGCCTGCTTCTCCGGGTCGGTGATCACCGACACGCCCAGGCCGAAGCCCTGGCCGCTCCAGAAAGGGATGCCCATGAACGGGATCTCGCGCTGCGCGGCGGTAAGGCGGTTGGTCCGCATCAGCCTGACGGTTTCGGGCTTCAACAGCCGCACGCCGTCCAGTTCGCCGTGGTTGAGCATCAGGCGGGCGAACTTCAGATAGTCGTCAGCGGTGGAGATCAGGCCGCCGCCCCCGCCGCAGAAGGCCGGCGGCGAGTCGTATTGGTCGAAGGCCACCGGCTCGAGGCCGTCCAGCTTCTCGTCCAGCCGATAGACCACGGCGGCGCGGTCGCGCTTTTCCGGCGGCACATAGAAATCGGTGTCAACCATGCCCAGCGGTCCGAAGATCCGCTGCATCAGGAACTCCCGGTAGCCGGTCCCGGCGATCCGGCCGACCAGGAAGCCCAAGACGTCGGTGGCGTGGCTGTAGTGGAAGCGCTCGCCGGGCGGATAGGACAGCGGCAGCCCGCCCAGGGCCGCCATCCAGGCGTCCGGGGCCATGCGGGAGTTCAGCACATCCCCCAGCGCCGCCTGGTGGGCGTGGGCGATGGGGCCGATGGAGGTGAAGCCGTAGGCCAGGCCCGCGCGGTGGGTGAAGAGGTCGTCGAAGGTGATCTCGTGCGGGGAGTCATAGACGTCCGCCAATGGGCCTTGGGCGTCCTTGAGCACCTTCATATTGGCGAACTCGGGCGCCCATTTGGTGATCGGGTCGTCCAGCTTGAACCGACCTTCCTCCATCAGCATCAAGGCCGCGACCGAGGTGATCGGCTTGGTCATCGAGGCGATCCGGAACAGGGTGTCCCGGGTCATCGGCTTGTCCTCTGCGATGCTCCGCCGGCCGATGGTGGAGACCTGGGCGATCTCGCCCTTGCGCCAGATCAGGGTGACGGCGCCCGACAGGTCGCCGGCGTCGACGACGCTCTGCAAGGCGCCCGGCGCGCGGGCCAGAGCCGCCTGGTCGAAACCGCTCAATGTCGCGCCCGCGTCATCCATGGCCGTCTCCAGATGCTGTTTTGCCAGTTCGGTTTTGGCGGACGATAGCGAGGAAAAGCCGGCCGGCCTACGGCGACGTCGCGTCAAGACAGAGAACGCCAGCCTCAGCGCGGCCCGACATAGGTGGCGACCAGGTCTCCCTTGGCCAGCACGTGGCCCTGTAGCGCATGCTCCAGGGCGGGCAGGCGGTTCGTGGCCTTCAGCGGCAGGGGCGCATCCAGGGCGAAGAGCTCGATGTGGTAATGGTGCAACCCGGTCCCCGGCGGTGGGTGCGGGCCGAAATAGCCGTAGGTGTTGGCGTCGGTGAGCCCCTGGAGGGCGCCGGCCGGCGCGGGCGGCGATTGGCCCTGCGGCACACCCTCGGGCAGGCCGACGGCCTCGCCGGGGATGTTCCAGATCAGCCAGTGGGTGAAGGTCGTGGCGCCCCGCGCGTCGGGATCCTCGATGATCACCGCATAGGTCTGCGCGCCGGGCGTCGCGGCCCAGGTCAGGGCGGGGGAGAGGTTGTCGGCATAGGCGCTCTGCCGCGCCGCGAAGGCGCCGCCGACGGCCAGGGACATGGACGACGGGTTCAGGGGTGCGGTTCTCTGGGCCTCGACCCGGTCGACAACCAGGTTCCGGGGCGCCTCGCCGCGCCCGCCGCATCCCGCCAGCCCCAAAGCGGCGGGCAGAGTCAGGAACGCCGCCGCGATCCACCCCGCCAGCGCCGTGCGCCGCTCCGAGCTTCCCATCGTCACGCTCCCCAGCGAGTTCGTCCATAGTACAACGACCCGAGGACAAATGGCACAGGCAGGCGGCGGGTCAGCTGCCCGCCAGCGCCCGCAGGATCGCCGAGGCCTTGGTCTCGGTTTCGCGGCGCTCGGACGCGGGGTCGGAGTCGGCGACGATGCCTGCGCCGGCGCGCAGTTCGAAGTCCCAACCTCCCGCTCTGGACCGTTCGAAGGCGACGGTGCGGATCAGCACGCTGGAGTCGAAGGCGCCGTCGGTGCCGGCGAAGAACAGACTGCCGAAGAAGGGGCCGCGGGGCGGTTCCAGGGCGGCGATGACCTTCATGGCCTGGACCTTGGGGGCGCCGGTGATCGAGCCGGGCGGGAAGGCCGCCGCCAACAGGTCGACGGCCGTGCGGCCAGGCGCCAGGCGCGAGCGCACGGTGGAGACCAGGTGGTGCACATTGGCGAAGCTCTCAATCCCGAACAGCTGCGGGGTGACCACCTGGCCGGGCGTGGAGACGCGGGCCAGGTCGTTGCGCATCAGGTCGACGATCATCAGGTTTTCGGCCCGGTCCTTCTCCGAGGCGCAGAGGGCGGCGGCGAGGCTGGCGTCCTCGGCCGGATCGTTGGAACGCGGCACGGTGCCCTTGATCGGCCGGGTCTCGGCGACCAGAGCCGCGCCGTCGGGATCGACGCTGACGAACCGCTCGGGAGAGTTGGACACCAGCACCCGGCCGTCAAGGTTGAGGTAGGCGGCGAAAGGGGCAGGGCTCTGGGCGGCCAGACGGGTCAGCAGATCGATGGGCTGGGCGCCGGCGCGCAGGGTTCCGCGCCACCGGCGGGCGATGTTGGCCTGGAAGATCTCCCCGGCGGTGATCCGCGCCACCACGTCGGCGACGGCCTGCTCGTAGGCATCACCACAGTCGGCCTCGATCCGGCCAGACAGGGGGCCATCAGGCGAGGTTGGCGGTGAGCCTTCCAGCCAGGCCAGCGCCGCTCGAGCCTTGCTGTCGGCGTCGGCGCCCCGTCCGATCGCCACCACCTCCCGCTCGCGATGGTCGAAGGCCAGCAGGGCTTCATAGTCGCCGCAGGCGAGGTCCGGCCAGCCCGGCCGCCGCCCCAAGCCCAGCCGCTCGATCCGGTCGCCCATCTCATAGGCCGCCAGCCCGGCGATGCCGCCCTGGAACGGCGGGCCGTCGGGATGAGTGTCGGCGCGGCCGCCAAGCAGTTGGGCCAGGGCGGCGAAGGCGTCGGCGTCATCGGCCCGCTCGATCCAAAGCGTCCGCGCCGGCGCCCGGGCGACATAGGACCAGCGCGCCCTCGGACCCGACCCGTCCGACAGCAGGCCAAGGGCGAACGGCTCGTGCGCGAAGGCCGCCAGGACCGCCGCCGGTTCGCGCCAGGGCGCGCGGAGCAGAACCACGCTGGTGGGGGGCACGCCGATCATGGCGGCGCCTTAGACCTGCCCGCCGCATGTGGCAAAGCCTGCGTGACCGCCGCGCGGCGGTGTGCTTCATGCGCCGGGGCCATCGACTGTGGAGAGACCGACATGGACGTCCAAGGCCTGAACCCCGTCCTGCCCGTGGACGACCTCGACCAGGCCGTCGAGGTCTGGTCGGCCTTGCTGGGGGTGAAGCCGACCTTCGTGGACGGCGACCGCTGGGCGCAGTTCGACGTCGCCGGCCGCCGCTTGGCCCTGGCCGGCACGGACCGGGTCTCCCACGCGGCCGGGGTGATGATCAAGGTGGGCGACCTGGCGACAGCCCGCGCCGCCGCCGCGGGGCAGGGTTTGGCGGTCGGCGAACCGGAAACCGGACCGCATGAGATACGCTGCGTCGTCATGACCCCTGGCGGCTGGCCCGCGATCTTCTATCAGCCACTGAAGGGCTAAGGCTTGCGGATATAACGCAAGCTTTATATGAACGCGACCCTGACCGCCGCCGCGCGGTTCCTTTCCAGTGTTGGAGCGCCCCCTTGAGCCGCAACGCCTACCTCTTCACCAGCGAAAGCGTCTCCGAAGGCCATCCCGACAAGGTGGCCGACCGCATCTCCGACACGGTGGTGGATGCGTTCCTGGGCGCCGATCCCTTTGCCCGCGTGGCCTGCGAGACCCTGGTCACCACCAACCGCATCGTCCTGGCCGGCGAGGTGCGCGGTCCCGAGGGCGTCGTCGAGGGCCTGGAGGACAAGGTCCGGGCGGCGATCAAGGACATCGGCTACGAGCAGGAAGGCTTCCACTGGGCCAAGGCGCAGTATGACTGCTACCTGCACGCTCAGTCGGCGGATATCGCCATGGGCGTGGACGCCAGCGGCAACAAGGACGAAGGGGCCGGCGACCAGGGCATCATGTTCGGCTACGCCACCAATGAGACCCCCGAGCTCATGCCGGCGACGCTGCAGTACTCGCACAATATCTTGAAGGTGCTGGCCGACGCCCGCCACGCCGACCGTTCGCTCGGCTTGGAGCCGGACGCCAAGAGCCAGATCACCCTGGAGTATGTGGACGGCAAGCCGGTGCGCGCCGCCTCCATCGTGCTCTCCACCCAGCACCGCGATGGACTGACCCCCGCCGATATCGCGGAGATCGTGCGGCCCTATATCCTCAACGTCTTGCCCGAGAGCTTCGTCACCGACGAGACCCAGTGGCATATCAACCCCACCGGCAACTTCGTCATCGGCGGCCCAGACGGCGACGCGGGCCTGACCGGGCGCAAGATCATCGTCGACACCTACGGCGGCGCGGCCCCGCACGGCGGCGGCGCCTTCTCCGGCAAGGACCCCACCAAGGTCGACCGCTCGGCGGCCTACGCCTGCCGCTACCTGGCCAAGAACGTCGTCGCCGCCGGCTTGGCCGACAAGTGCGTGATCCAGATCGGCTACGCCATCGGCGTGGCCAAGCCGCTGAGCTTCTACGTCAACCTCAATGGCGGCGGCCAGGTGGATCCGGCCCGGCTGGAGGCGCTGTTGCCGGAAATGATCGGCGGCGCCACCCCGCGCGCCATCCGCGAGCACCTGGGCCTCAACAAGCCGATCTACGCCCGCACCGCCGCCTACGGCCACTTCGGCCGCACGCCGGACGCCGACGGCGGCTTCTCGTGGGAACGGACGGACCTGGTGGAAGAGCTGAAGCGGGCGTTTTAGGGCGCCCAGGCGTCAGCGCTGGGCGGAGGTCGACTGGGCCACGTCGGGCGGATCGTACTTTTCCACGAAGGCGACCGCCGCCTGCAGCATCTCAAGCCGCGTCTGCGCCTGCGAAAGCTGGTGGTCGCCGCCCGGCAGGTAGACGGTTTCCACCGGCTTGCCGGCCGAGCGCAGCGCCTTTTCCATGGCCTGGCTCTGGTCGACCGGCACGACGGTGTCTTCCTTGCCGTGGATCAGCAGGATGGGCGCGTCGGCGCGGTCGGCCCGCCTGGCCGGGGAGAGCGGCTTCAGCTCGGCCTCGGAGCCCGTGGTCGCGCCCATGAACGTCTTCCAGTACCGTTCTGAGGCGCCGACGCCCCCGGTCAGGTCACGCTCGTAGGTGAGCATCAACGGCAGGTCCGCGACGCCGGCGATGGATACCGCGCATCGGTAGAGGCCCTGCTGCACGGTAACCCCCGCGAGGGCTGCGTAGCCTCCATAGCTCCACCCCAATACGCAGGCTCGATGCGGATCGGCGACTCCTTGGCGCACCAATTCCTGGATCCCGTCCGAGATGTCGGTTTGCATCTTCCGGCCCCATTGGCCATACCCGGCCCGCACGAACTCCTGGCCATAACCCGAGGAGCCGCGGAAGTTCGGCTGGAAGACGGCGTAGCCACGCGCCGCGAACGCCTGGGCCAACCAGTCGAAGTCGGGGAAGTCGCGCTCTTCCGGGCCGCCGTGTGGGAGCACCACCAGCGGCAGGTTCTTCGGATCGCGGCCAGGCGGCAGGGTCAGGACGCCGCGCAACGCCAAGCCGTCTCCGGCCTGGTAGTCGATCATCCGGACCGGGCCGACGTCGGCGGACTTCACGCCCGGATAGGCGCGGCCCAGTTGGCTGGCCGAGCGCTTGGCGATATCGACCAGCCAGTAGGTCCCAGAATCGTCCTTGCCGTCGGTGAACACAACCAGCCGATTGAAGTCGGCGCTCCAGGCCTTGATCAACACCCGATAGCCCGGAAAGGCCTTGGAGGCGGCGCGCCACTTCATCTGAGCCGTGGCGTCGTAGAAAAGGGTCGGCAGATCGTCACCCCGATCGACCTCTCCGACCAGGGCGCTGCTGACCGGATCGGACATCACCCACCTGAGCTTGTGCGAATCGTCCAGCGGCGTGGCGGCCCCTCCGGAGAGGGCCAGCTCCTCGTACTCGGTCCCGTCGACGTCGCCGGGCCTGGCCAGCATGAGCGTTCCCGGCGTGCGCCCTAGGCCGATGCCAGGAGCGTCTAGACGCGAGACGCCGGTCGCCAGGTTGCCGCCCCCGGCCCCCAGGGCGGTGACGCGCCACTCGCCGGTCTTCTCGTTGTAAAGCGCTCTGGCCGTCACCTTGCCCGCGGGATCGACGACCCAGTCGGCGATACCTTCCTGGCCCTGTGCGACGAGGTGGATGTCCCCCGTCTCAAGGTCCACGCGGTAGAGGTCGGGATAGGAGTGGCCGAGATAGCCGCCGCCCTTGTCTCGCTCGTAGGTCACCCCGCCAAAATAGCCGTACCAGCGTCCATCGGCCTGGCGGGTCCCGTAGCGGCCGAACACGGCGCCGGCCACGGTGGCGCGATGCTGCTGGAAGACGCTGAAGTTGGCATGTGTTTTCAGGTTGATGACGACCACCCCCTCCAGCTCGTGCTTGGAGACGGTGAAATCGAGCCCCAGATTCAGGGTGGCGAGCGTGGCGACCAGGACATAGTCGTCGCCGGCCCAGGATACACTGACGACCTTGGCGTCACCGATTTCGACGGCGTCGATGGGCTTGTTGTCGGCGCCAGCGATGAACAGCCGACGCGAGGCGCCGTCCCTGGCGATGAAGGCGTAGCGATCGCCTGAAGGCGACAGCGTGACGTGTTCCATGGCCGGGAGCGCTGCGTAGGCCTCCAGGGGCGGTGGCGCGGCCAGCGCCGAGCCCGCAAGCAGCATCGTCGCCAGCACGGCGAAACCGAGTTTAAGCATGTCTGGACGTCCTCCCCGCCAACATCTCGCGGTTGAAGGAGCCGGCGTCAATGCCATCGCGCGCAGCTAGCGGCTCACCCCCGCCTCGCTCTGCCGCATCCGCGTGCGCACGGTGAACACGCCGTCGCCGGCCAGCACTCCGGCGCGGGCGAAGAGGCGGCCGTGTTGCCAGTTGGAGAGGCCCAGTTCCGGGCGGTTCAGGGCGTACTGGCCGTCCACCCAGCGGGTGAAGCCGTCGCCGACGAAGCCGGCGTTGAGGCCGGCCCAGAAGCGGGCGTGGGCGGCGGGGTCTTCGGCGATCAGCGAGCCGATGAACTGGGGGCTGAAGCGGTTGAACAGCGCGATGGCCTCTTCCAGGTCCTCGACGATCTTCAGCGAGACCTCGGGGGTTTCCTCCCACTCCCATTCGGTGGCCAGGCCTTCGAGGGGCAGGATTTCGGCCAGGGGTTCTTCGTGGTCACCGTCGGCGCGGCGCACAGTGGTGTGGGCGCTGCGCCAGTCGTCCGGCAGCCAGTCGAAGTCGCCCTCGGCCACATGCAGCTTGCAGCCGTGGCCGCGGCGGTCGCCGGCGCTGGCCAGGGCTTCCAGGAACAGGGGAACCAGCTCCGCGGCGCGTGAGCGGACGATGCAGCAGACGTTCAGGGTGTTGCAGACCTTGCGGTCCAGGGAGGCCAGGGCGACGGCGGCGAAGCGGTCCGCGTCCGCCGAGGCGTCGGCCACCAGCCAGGCGCCGCCGGTTCCATGCAGGCTGACCGGGGTTCCCGTCTGGCGGGCGACGCCGCCCAGCTGATCGACGGCCTTGCCCGAGCCGCGC
>DASVMY010000318.1:0-5316 GCA_036384135.1 Caulobacteraceae bacterium
GGCAGGCTGCTGGTCAACGAGTTCGCGCCCCGGGTCCACAACACCGGCCATTGGACCCTGGACGGCTGCGAGGTCGATCAGTTCGAACAGCACATCCGCGCCGTGGCCGGCTGGCCGCTAGGCCCCACCGCCGCCCTGGCCCAGGTGGAGATGACCAACCTGCTGGGCGACGAAGCCGACGGTTGGCAGCGCCTGGCGCAGGAGCCGGAGACGCGCGTCTGGCTCTACGGTAAGGGCGAGGCGCGGCCGGGCCGCAAGATGGGCCACGTCAACCGACTGACGCCTCTGCCGCGAAACTAACGGGCCCCAAAATTAGCGGGCGTAGCGCATCCGGCCCAGCGCCGCCGCCAGGCGGTGGGCGCCGTCGAAGGGATGCACCCCGGCCTTCCACTTCTCGAAGGCCATCACCGCCTCGATGCGGCCGTCCAGGTGCGCCGCCGCGGCATTGGCGCCGGCCGAGAGCTGGATCGCCAGGGTGGAGATCAGGATCTCCGACAGGATAGCGCGCTTGGAGTAGTGGTTCTCGTCGGTGGCGGTGTCCCCGGCCCACCGCCAGAGTAGGTCGGCGCTGGACCAGACCAGGCGCAAGGCCAACGGCAGGTTACCGGGCAGGGCAAGGAACCCCGACCAGCGCCGCACCGCCGCCTCGTCCGCCGCCGCCGCGGCGGTGCGGGCCAGGACGGCCCGGCGGATGCGTTCGCGAATCTTCAAGGACGCCGGATCGAGGGCGTCCAGGGCGGCCAGAGCGATGGCGTCATGACGCAGGGCCAACAGGGCGGCCAAGTCACGCGGGCCCGCAGGCAGGATCAGCGACACATCGGCGGCCGACAGCCCCAGCCGGCGCGACGCGGCCTTCACCATCAGGCCCGACCAGCCGTACTTGGGCGCCAAGGCGATGGCCGCGTCCAGCAACCGGGCCTCGGCCGCCTGCGCCCAATCGGCCTCATCACTCGCAAGATCAGTCATGAGACCATTCTACACGCCTCATTTCCGCCCGTCTCGGCATGGACAAAGCCAGGGCTGTCTGGTATCAGCCGCGCCTTGTTCCGGAGGGGGTCTCTCCGGAGGCGCAATCCCGTGATCCGCACGGGGTACCGCGAGGAGGTTTGGTGGTACAGATTTTCGTCCGCGACAATAATGTCGATCAGGCGCTCAAAGCCCTGAAGAAGAAGATGCAGCGTGAAGGCTCGTTCCGCGAAATGAAGCGGCACGTGCATTACGAAAAGCCGTCTGAAAAGCGTGCTCGCCAGAAGGCTGAAGCCGTGCGCCGCGCGCGCAAGCTGGCCCGCAAGCGCGCCCAGCGCGAAGGCCTGATCGCCGCGCCGAAGAAGCCGGTCCGCGCTTAGCAGCCGACATCCAGGCTACGATATTCCAGGGCCGCGCGGGTCGCCTCGCGCGGCCTTTGTCGTGTTTTCTTCCCTCAGAGCGTAGCGATGGGGGAGTGAGGAGCGGCCTCTGCGCCAGCAGAGGCCTGGAGACGCCGGAGGCGGCTCCCGCGCCGAACGCCCGAAGCGCCAGCGAAGGGCTGGGCGGGTGCATTAAGCTCCAAGGACCCTGCGCGGCGTCGATAACGGCGTCCGATTGTGGGACCGCTGGTTTACCCAGACTCTTCCCCCATCGTCGCCCACCTTCGGCATTGGCGACACTTCCCCCGTGAAGAACGGGGGAAGAAGAAGATGGACGGGGAGGAAGCTACGCCGCCTCGCGCCGCATCAGGCTGGCGAGGAAGACCCTCAGTTCGAACCGCCCCGTGGACAGGGCGCCGGACTTGAAGGCCGGGCCGGCCACCCACAGTTCGAACGCCGTGGTGGCGAACATCAGCACCGCCGTGCCGACCACCTCCCAAAGCGGCGGGTCGCTGGCCGCCCGCGCCGCCATCATGAAGGGCGTGAAGATCGGCACCCACGACAGGGTCTCCAGCAGCGGCGAGTCGGGATGGGTGATGGCCTGGCTCATGAAGATGATCGGCAGCGACAACAGGATCATCATCGGCCCCAGCAGGGTCTGGGCCTCGCGCGTCGTCTCGCAGAACGCCCCGACGGTCACATAGAGGGTGGCGAACATCAGGTAGCCGCCGACGAAATAGAGCGCCAGGTAGGCGATCATGCCGTGGCTGAGCAGGACGGCGACCACGTCCGCCGCGATCTGCGGCTGCAGGATCGCCAAGGCCGCCGCCCCGACCCCCAGCCAGACGGCCATCACCGTGCTGGTGACGCAGGCGACGCCGAGTATCTTGCCGCCCATGATCTCCGGCACCGAGGCGGAGGACAGCAGCACCTCCAGGATGCGGCTGGATTTCTCCTCGATGATGCTGTTGAGCAGCATGCCCGCGCCGGTGAAGATCACCGTCCACAGCAGCATGCCCATGACGAAGCCGGCGAGGCCGGGCAGCTTGTCGCGGAAGGTCACCTGGCCGGTGGCCTTGGGCGAATAGTTGGCCACCTTGGGCTGCAGGGCGTCGATGGCCGCCAGGGCCGCCCTGTCCACGCCGGCCTGTTCGAGGTGGGTGCGGCGCAGCTGGTCTGCCACGGCCTGGCGCACCAGGTTGTCGATCACCGGATCGGTGACGTTACGGCTCCACAGGTCGATGGCCACCGAGCCTGGCGCGGGTTTCAGGATGGCCACCGCATCCAGGGCTGCCCCGCCGGACAGGTCCCTGGGGTTGGCGACATAGACCTTGGCGCGGGCCGTGGCGGCGGCGGGATCGGTGAACGGCCCGCCGGGCATGGCCACCAGATCGGCAGGGACCCTCTCGCCGGATGACGAGGATATCAGGGCCTGCCGGATCGCCGCCTCGTAGCCCTGGTGGGTGAAGTCGACCACGGCTAGGGTCGGCGGCGGCGAGGTGCGGTCCATCAGGACGGGCGCGGTGGCGAACAGGGTCAGCCCCACCGGCATGAGCAGGATCGACAGCCAGAACCCGAGCGTCCGCACATAGGCCAGGTAGTCGCGCACGGCGATGCGGAACAGGCGGATCACGGGCGACCTCCGGCGGTAGTCAGGACGATGAAGGCGTCGTGCAGGTGCGGTTCCTTCAGCTCGAACCGCTGGATGTCCAGGCCCTTGGCGAAGGCCGCCTTGAGCACGTCCTGGGCCGGAGCGCCGGCCTTCAGGGCGGCGGTGACGCGCACCCCCTCCCCGTCCCCCTCGGCAGTCTCCACCGCCTCGGCGGTGAGGCCGCTCAGGCCCGGCAGGTCGGCCACGGCGGCTGGATCGAAGGGCCCCTCCAACACCAGGGTCCGCGGCGCCGCCGAGCGAGCCTCGGCCACCGAGCCGTCGAACACCTTGCGCCCGCCGGCCAGCAGGACAACGTGGTCGCAGAGGCGCTCGGCGTGCTGCATCACGTGGGTGGAGAAGATCACCGTGGCGCCGCGGTCGGCCAGCTTGCGAATGATGAGTTCCAGCGACTGCTGATTGACCGGGTCCAGGCCCGAGAAGGGCTCGTCCAGGATCACCAGGTCCGGATCGTGGGCCAGGGCCGACAGCAGCTGGACCTTCTGGGCCATGCCCTTGGAGAGCGAGCGAATCTGCCGGTTCATGGCCTCGCCCAGTCCCTGTTCCTCCAGCATGGTGCGCGCCCGCCGCCTGGCCTGCGCCACCGGCACGCCCTTCAGCGAAGCCAGGAAGGCGATGGCGGTCACCGGAGTCATGCGGCGGTACAGGCCCCGCTCCTCGGGCAGGAAGCCGATCCTGGCGCGCACCCGGCTGGCGTCGGCCTCGCCCAGGACCCGGATGCGCCCGGCGGTGGGGGCGATCAGGCCCAGGATCATGCGGATGGACGAGGTCTTGCCGGCCCCGTTGGGGCCAAGGAAGCCCAGGATCTGGCCGGAGCGGGCCTGGAACGACAGGTCATTGACGGCGGTGAAGTCGCCGTAGCGCTTGGTGACGCCCTCCAGCACGACCGCCGACTGCATGTCCGTCACTTGCGCTGCCCCGCCTGTTGCGGCCGGAGCCTAAACGTAAAGCCCGTTAACAGGCGGCAAATTCCGCAACTCAAGCCGGTTCCCGAACCGGCTGCAGGACGGCGTCACGCACATGGTCGACGCCGCGCACGATCGCGTCGGCATAGGCGGAGCCCAACAGGGTGGCGTGGGCGGCGCCGGCGACATGCTCCACATAGCCATGCCAGGATGCGCGGGCCGGCGCCGCCTGGATGCTCTTCCAGCCGGATCTCGGCCCGCCACCTTCGGCCCCGGCGGTAATCACGGCGACGGGCAGCTGCGGCGGGAACGCGCCTGCCGCCCGGGCCTGCTCGGATGCCACGGGCCACTCGCGGACCTCCTCGGCGGCCCAGTAGTTGTGCGCTCCGTGCGCGAAGGCCCAGCGTTTCTCGGTCTTGGCGGCGCCGGTCAGGCCGATCTTGTCGCCAAAGCTGGTGTAGACCAGGGGCTTGAACAGGCCGGCGCCCGCGCCCCAGGCGGCCAGGCGCGACAGGTTCGAGAACTGGCCGACGAAGTGCTGGACAACCTTGGAATCCATGGCCTCTGGCGTGGTGGCGTCCACCAGCACCACGCCCTTGACCTCGGCCGGGTTGCGGGCGGTGAAGATGGGCAGGCGAAGCCCGGCCATGGAGTGGCCCACCAGGATGAAGGGGCCCTTCTCACCGGAGACGGCCAGCAGCTTTTCCAGGTCTTGCGCCACCGAGATCCCATCGCGCGGCTGCGGCCCGGGATCGGAGAAGCCCAGGCCAGCGCGATCGTAGGCACAGGAGCGGAGCCCCTGGGCCGCCAGCTTGTCTTGCACCACGCCCCAGTCGGCGGAGAAGCCGAAGGCGCCGGCTTCGAGCAGGACGGTGGGCGTCTCCGCCCGTGTTTCGGCGCCCCTGGCCGGACCAGCGCAGACCATGTGCAATCGCCGCCCGCCGCCGATGTCGTAAAGCTGGCCTCTGGGCTTGGGGTTCCCGGCAATGGCGGTCATGGCGCCTCCCACGGCGACGTAGGCGATCAGGGTCAGGATGATGCCGGCCAGAAGTTTAAATATCAGCCCCATCCGCACGCATGTAGGCGCCGCATGCGACAGCCAGAAGACGCACGCGGTTCGCCGCTTGTTTGTGCAGGTTGTGCGTGGCGCCAATGCCACAGGGGGCGGCGGCGGGGGCGGCTATTTCGGCGACAGTTTACTTTCTTAGCTCCGCTAAAAAGTAAACTGTCGCCGAAATAGCCGCTGCACAAGCCTCCTACAGCGCCTTGACGATGCCCTCGACCATCTTCTTGGCGTCGGCGAACAGCATCATGGTGTTGTCGCGGAAGAACAGTTCGTTTTCGACGCCGGCGTAGCCCGCCGCCATGCCGCGCTTGATGAACAGCACGGTGCGGG
>DASVMY010000319.1:0-4278 GCA_036384135.1 Caulobacteraceae bacterium
CCACCTCGCGGGCCAGCTCCATGCCAAGCTGGGCCATCTCCCTCAGCCACGCCACATCCTCCTCGTCCCAGCCGGGGGCGAGGGTCGTGGGGTCCATGGGGGCCATGGATGCGGGGTCCGGCAACGACATGGAACGAAAGATGAACATTGCGAAGTGCAATGTCAAGGGGCGGTCCAGTAGGGAGTTACGGTGGCACTGTATGAAACGCTCGCGGACCTGACGTCGCTCAATCGAGCCACTGCTGGGCGAGCTGTTTCCTACAGTCTCCCGTAATCCCCACGCCCTCCAGACCACCCCCAAACCCGCTCATCCCGTCGCAAGACGGGATCCAGACAAAACCCTCAACCCCAACGAACGATGCCGGCCGCCGCACCGGTGGCCAGATGGATTTGCCGCTATGGGTATCGTGTCGACGTATTGTCACTGAGGGTGGGCAAGCGGGCGACGCTGGAGGAGTTCACGCCTACAACCTGGGAGGACTTCGCGCGTGAGATCGGGATGGGCGCGCCCTTCGTACGACGTCGGGCGCCCGCCTTAGCGGAACTGATCCTAGCGCGCCTCGATGGGGTGGCGGATGGGCTATCGGCCGCCGGCTTCGACGGTCCGGACCTCCATCGGTTCGTTGAGGTGATCCGCCGCAGGGCTCGGATGATCCTTGATCTCGGCGTGGTGAAGCCCGCAAACCGAGGCGCTTGAGGGGGCTTCACCCGACTATGGCGGTGTAAGCATGCGCATCGGAGGGGAGTTCATTTATCAGGGCTAACAATTCGCTATCGTCCATGGCCTTACAGCGAAATTCCGTGATCCCCGGTTTGCCGTCTGAGGCACTGTACGCGAGGCCCAAACGGTCGGCTATCTCGCGAAAGACCGACTCTCTTGCCTTCACGATGAAGAAAATAGGAGGGGGTGGCTTTCGTCGCGACATGGCTCAACTCTCACAGACTATCATCAAGGGGGATACGAGGAGTTACGGTGAAACCGTATGAAATGACGTATCCGGCCTTTCGCACTCTTCGGAGCATTGCTGGTGACCGTGCTTAGAGCTGGCCCAGCTTGTGCACGGCGCTCGCCTCGAGCGCGGCTCGCTATTTCATACAGTGTCACCGGAATTCCTCCGTGCCTCGGCGAAGGAGGGCTGCTCCCTGCACTATGTCTATGATCCTCCCTCTTTCGGTGGACACCCAGGCTAGCTGTTCGGCGCTGGAGAGGCGTGTCGTGAAGCGAGGATGGCGCCCAGGAGCGCCGCGACGGCGATCCCCGCATAGAGCAGGCCGTCGGCGGGCTTGTCCTGGCTGAAGACGATCATCACGCCCGCCAGGATCACGGCCGAGGCCGCCTGGACCGTCCCGCTTGGGAAATCTTCGGGCGGACCGCGGGAGACCGCGCCGGCGACCACCGCCAGCAGGGGGATGGTCGCCATGGAGAGGTCGTAGCGCATGGCGCGCGGATTGAGGAACACCGCCGCCAGCAGGAGCCCGGCGATCCGCTGTGTGCGGTCCAGCCGGCCGAGCAGGAGCGAGCCGCCCACTAGAACCGCCGAGAGCGCCAGGTGGGCCGCATAGGGCGCCCAGGAGGACGCCCAGGGGGGCACGTGCCGCGCCAGGGGCTCGGCGGTCATGGCGCCCAGCAGATTGTCCCCCAGCCGGTCGTGGTCGACCACCTGGGTGACCAGGGTGTGGAGCCAGGCCGCCATCAGCCGCGGCGCCAGCAGCAGGGGCAAGACATAGCTCGCCGCCCCGGCGCCCACGGCCAGCGCCCCGGCCGCCCATTGGCGCCGGGACTCCGCATCGGCCAGCAGGGGGACCAGCCAGAAGGCGGCGTAGAACGGCTTGAACGCCGTCGCCAGGGCCACAGCCAGGTGAAAGCCCAGCCATCGTCCCCGCCTCACCGCGTCGATGAGGCCCAACGCGATCAGGGCGTAGAGCGGCGTGCCGTTGTTGACCACCAGGGCGGTGAAAACCCCGGACCCAAGGAAGGCGGTGAAGAAGAACCCCGCCCCCAGGACCGTCCGCCCCGCGCCAGGCCCCAGGAAGAGCCGGCTCAGGATCACCGGCAGGGCCACCACGGAGACGATGTCCACGGTCATCAGCACCGACCCGAACATCGGCCTCAGCGGGCTGTGGGCGGCCAGCTTGTAGAGCAGCCAGACGAACGGCGGGGCGATGAAGGGCAGGCCGTGGGCGTGGCGCACCTGCGCCGGCTGATAGGGATCGTGGCCCGCCGCGAAGGCGTCGATCGCGCCCTGATAGGCCGGCAGGTCGCGCTGATAGAGCGTGGCCCAGGCATGCGGCGTCAGGAACAGCCAGGCGCCCACCAGCAGCAAGCCGAGCCCCGCCGCCCAGGCGGCCAGCTGTGGGCCGGGGCCGAGGCGGTCAGCCGGGAGGCTGCCTTCGGTCGCGTCAGTTCGAGTGTTCATCCGGCGCGGAATCCTGTGGCGGAGGGCGGAAGACCAGGATGGCGGCGTCGCGGCCCCCTGGTTGCGCCCGAGCGGCCACGAACAGCCGGTCGAGCTGGGGTGCGAAGAACCCGGTCCGGGCGCCGCCGCGGCTGCGGATGCGGGCAAGCGGTGCGTAGCCCTTCGCGGCCGCCTCGAACACGTCCACGGCGCCACTGCCACAGACGACGTAGATCCGCTTGCGCAGGTGGTCGAAGAAGACGTCGTCGGCGTCGGCGCAGGTGGCCGCGGTTTGACGGCGCGCGCCGGTGGCGACGTCGAGGATCGCGAGCGTGGGGGGAAGGCGGTAGACGACCGCGATGAGCGCCGCTCGCGGGTCAAGCGCCAGGGAGTAGTTGGAATTCAGCCAGCCGTTGGGCCAGGCCGCCAGCCGCCGGCCCGTGGTGACGTCCAGTACGTGGATACCACGGGCGCCGGGCACATTGACGTAGGCCCAGCCGCCTTCGAGTTGAAAGCCTTCCGGGTGCGCCGGAAGCGCGGCCCTGGAGATGACGTGCCGGCTTGCCGGATCGATGACAGCAAGCGCCCCGGAACCAAAACCGACGACGACATGGCCGGTCGGCGCGTCGAGGCGGACGTTGTCCGCGTCCTGGCCAAGTCCGATCGATCCCACGGGCGCGAGATCCGCGGCGCGGAAGAACCGCACCGCGCCATCCCCGCCGCAGGCCACCACCAATTCGTCTTGCGCAGGCAGGTAGGCCAGACCCTGAGGCTCATGCAGTCCCGCGATGCGGCCAAGGACGGCGCCGCTCTTCAGGTCCACGGCCTCAACCGAGCCATTGTCGAGTTCGGCCACGAACAGCCTGCCGTGCACGGTATCAACGGCGAGATGGTCGATGCGGCCGGCGACGTCCTTGAGGGCAATGGTCCGCTCGAGCACGAGGGGCGGCGTCTGCCCGCGCGCCGGCGGCGCGTTGCATCCGCAGAGGGCGGTCAGCAGGGCCGCCGCCGCGAGTATCGCTCGCACACTCGCCGACAGCCTGGTCACTGCGTACATCCGCGCCTCCAGCGCCTCCAACGCCTACCGCCCGCCCGGCGTCGCGCCGGTGGCGAGGTAGTAGAGCACTCCCACGGCCGAGCAGGCCAGCAGCAGGGGGATGACCCCGACCTTGAAGCGGAACGCCGCCACCGCCGCCGCCAGCGACAGCAGCAGGCTGGGCGCGTTCACGGACGCCAGGACCGGGACGCCGATCGACACCGGCCCGTAGTGGGCGTCCTGCACCTGGCGGAACACCACATGAAGGGCGAACCAGATCGCCAGGTTGAGGATCACCCCCACCACGGCGGCGGTGATCGCGGCGAGCGCCGCATTGAGCGCCTTGGCGCCCCGCAGCGCCTCCACGAAGGGCGCGCCAAGGAAGATCCAGAGGAAGCAGGGGGTGAAGGTCACCCAGGTGGTCAGCACGCCGCCCAACACCCCGGCCAGCAGCGGGTTCGTGCCGTGGGCGCCCCGGAACGCACCCATGAAACCCACGAACTGGGTGACGATGATCAGGGGGCCGGGCGTGGTTTCCGCCATGCCCAGGCCGTCCAGCATCTCGCCCGGCTTGAGCCAGTGGTAGGTCTGCACAGCCTCCTGCGCCACGTAGGCCAGCACGGCGTAGGCGCCGCCGAAGGTGACCACCGCCATCTTCGAGAAGAACACGGCGATCCGCGCGAAGACGTTGTCCCACCCGAGCCCGAGGCCGAGCGCCAGCACCGGCGCGGCCCAAAGCGCGAGGAGCACGCCGCCGGTGGTCAGCGCCCAGCGCAGGTTGGGCCGCGCATGGTCGGGGACCTCCTCGCCCAGCAGGGTCTCGGCGTCCGGGACCACCGCGCCGGG
>DASVMY010000320.1:0-2954 GCA_036384135.1 Caulobacteraceae bacterium
TGCGCATAGGTCTTCCAACCGCCGGGCAGCTTTTCGCACACCGTCTCGGGGGTGAAGGCGACCACGGCTCCCGCCGGCAGGGCGGAGTCCGCTTGAGCCGCCGGGACGCAGACGCTGGTCAGGGTCAGGACGGCGAGAACGATCGTCGATGCGGATTTGCGAGCCATGCCGCCGATCCTCAAGCCGCTTGCGGGGCGAGGACCCGCAGGCCGGCCAGCACCGCCTCGGAGTCCGGTCCCAGCAGCACATGCACGGCGCCCGGCCTGGGACGGGCCAGACCCCGCGCGGCCAGGGCCTTGAGGGCCGCCTCGTCTACCCTGGCGTCGTCGGCCACGCCCAGGCTGATGCGACTGCACGCGCCATGCAGTTCCAGCAGGTTGCCGACCCCGCCGATGGCGGTGAGTACGGCGGCGGCAAGGCCCGTGTCGGCGGCGACGCTCGGCGCGGCCGAGGGTGCGATAGAAACGGCCGGAGCCGGAGCCGGCGCATTGAGCGCCTCGCGAATCTCCCGCGCCAGGTTGTCGGCGGTGGGGCCGATGACCACCTGCAGATCGCGGGGCGAAGGCCGGATCAGGCCCCGCGCGCCCAGCGCCTTCAAGGCCGGCTCGTCGACGGCGCCCTGGTCGGCGACCACCAGGCGCAGGCGGGTGGTGCAGGCGTCCACCGAGACCAGGTTGCCCGCTCCGCCGAGGGCCGCGATGAAGCCGCCGATCCGGCCGCCCACCGCTGCGGATATCGCCGTCGCGGCAGCGGCCGGCTCGTCCTCCCGCCCCGGGGTCTTCAGGTTGAAACGCAGGATGAAGGCGCGGAACAGGCCATAATAGATGGCGGCATAGGCCAGCCCCACGGGGATCAGCAGCAGGGGCCGCGTGGCCTTGTTGAAGTTCAGGGCATAGTCGAACAGGCCGGCGGAGAAGCCGAAGCCCAGCTTCACCTTCAGGACGTCCATCAGCACCATGGAAAGCCCCGTCAGCACCGCGTGCAGGGCGAACAGGGCCGGGGCCAGGAACATGAAGCTGAACTCGATGGGTTCGGTCACCCCGGTGAGCATGGCGGTCAGCGCCAGGGACAGCAGCATGCCGCCCACCGCCTTGCGCCGCTCCGGCTTGGCGGTGTGGTACATGGCCAGGCAGGCGGCGGGCAGGCCGAACATCATCACTGGGAAGAAGCCGCTCATGAACGCCCCGGCGCTGGGGTCGCCGGCGAAGAAGCGGTTCAGGTCGCCGGTGGCGCCGTGGAAGTCGCCGATGATGAACCAGGCGACGTTGTTGAGGATGTGGTGCAGGCCGGTGACGATCAGCACCCGGTTCAGCACGCCGTAGACGAACAGCCCCAGCGGCCCCGCCGCGACGATGGCGCGGCTGAGGCCGTCGACGCCCTTGTCGATACTGGCCCAGCCGAAACCGAACACCATGGCCAGGCCCAGGCCGGCCACGCCGCTGACGATGGGCACGAACCGCCGCCCGCCGAAAAAGGCCAGGTACTCCGGCAGCTTGATGGCCCCGAAACGGTTGTAGAAGGTCCCTCCGATCAGGCCCGACAGGATGCCCAGCGGCACCCCCAGCTTGTTCACCGTGCCGGACTTGAAGTCGGCGACCGCCAGGTCGGCGCTCTTCTTGGCCAGGCCCGCGACCACCTCCGGTGGAGCGGCGATCAGCGCCCCGGCCCCCTTGGTGGCGACCAGGAAGCAGACCACCCCGGCCAGCCCCGCCGCGCCATTGCCGTCCTTGGCGAACCCCACCGCCACGCCGATGGCGAACAGCAGGCCGAGGTTGGCGAAGATCGCCGAGCCGGCGGCGGCCACGAAGCCGATGTTGAACATGTCCGGCTGGCCCAGCCGCAACAACAACCCCGCCACCGGCAGGACGGCGATGGGCAGCATCAGGGCGCGGCCCAGCGGCTGCAGAGACCCCAGGCTCAGGCGCGGTCTCTGGGGCGCGGAGACGACAGCGGCGGTCATGGGCGGGCTCCCGTGGACAGAGACGATTCAACGGTCAGGCGCAGGGCGCGCACCTCCGCGGCGGAGGTCTGGACCAGGGCCCGCGCGGCCAGGTCCCGGCAGGCGTCCAGGGTCAGGGTGCGCACCAGGGCCTTGATCTCCGGCACGGCCGAGGCGGCGCCGGAAAGCTCGGTGACCCCAAGGCCCAGCAGGATCGGCACGGCGGCCAGGTCCGAGGCCAGGGCGCCGCAGATGGCCACCATCCGCCCGTACTTGGCTCCGCCCTCCGCGGCCAGGCCGATCAGGCGCAACACGGCGGGGTGGAGGGCGTCCACCTGGGCGGCCAGCTCGGCGTTGGTGCGGTCCATGGCCAGGGCGTATTGCGACAGGTCGTTGGTGCCGATGGACAGGAAGTCGGCCTCAGCCGCCAGCAGGTCGGCGGTGACGGCCGCGGCAGGGGTCTCCACCATGATCCCGATCACTGGACGGGTCTTCAGGCCCAGCTCGGCGGCGGCCTCGTCGGCCACGACCCGGACCGCGCGCAGCTCGGACAGGCTGGAGACCATGGGCAGCATGATCCGGCACTGGCCTTCCGGCGTCGTGCGCAGGATGGCGCGCAGCTGGGTCTTCAGCAGGTCCGGGCGCCACAGCCCGACGCGGACGCCGCGCAGGCCCAGCGCCGGGTTCTCCTCCCCCGGCAGGGGCAGGTAAGCCAGGGGCTTGTCGCCGCCGGCGTCGAGGGTGCGGATGATCACCGGGCGTCCGGCCAGGGCCTGCGCGATCGCCTGGTACTGCGCCGCCTGCTCGTCCTCCGTCGGAGCGGTCTGGCGGTCCAGGAACAGGAACTCGGTGCGCAGCAAGCCGCAGCCCTCGGCCCCGTCCGCCGCCGCCCCCTGGGCTTCGGCCACGCTGGCGAGGTTGGCGAACACCTCGATCCGAACGCCGTCGGCGGTGCGGCAGTCCTCGTGGGCGGCGGCCTGGGCGGAACGCTTGCGCGCGCGCACCGAAGCCAGGC
>DASVMY010000321.1:0-21315 GCA_036384135.1 Caulobacteraceae bacterium
CGCTCCCGCGCCACGCGGCGGGCGGTCGAGCCGGTGGTGGTGTAGGCCACCAGGCAGGCGGTGGAGCGGGCCTCGGCGGCGCGGGTGGCCGCCGCGATCAGGGCGTCGACGTCCTCGTCCGCGTCCTCGCCATGCTCGGCCCGCATGAGGTTGGGCCAATAAGGGTCCGCCTCCACCCGCCGGATGATGGCGTCCATCACGCTCACCGCCTCGCGCGGAAAGGCGCCGCTGGCCGATTCCGCCGACAGCATCAGGGCGTCGGCTCCCTCGTAGACGCCGTTGGCCACGTCCGAAGCCTCAGCCCGGGTGGGCGAGGGACTGGAGGTCATGGATTCCAGCATCTGGGTGGCGATGATCACCGGCGCGCCCCGGCGGCGCGCGGCCCGGACGATGGTCTTCTGGGCCACTGGCACCTCCTCGGTGGCCATCTCCACCCCCAGGTCGCCGCGCGCCACCATCAGGCCGTCGGAAACGTCCAGGATCGCCTCCAGGTGCTCCAGGGCGGCGGGCTTCTCGATCTTGGAGATGATCAGGGCCCGGCCGTTCACCAGCTTGCGCAGCTCGGCCACGTCGCCGGCGTGCTGCACGAACGACAGCGCGATCCAGTCGACCCCGATGCGCAGGGCGAAATCTAGGTCCTTGCGGTCCTTGGGCGTCAGGGCCGGCACCGGGATGACCACGCCGGGGACCGAGACGCCCTTGCGGTCGGACAGGGTCTCGCCGGCCACCACCTCGGCGTCGACCCAACCTTCGCCGATGTGGGTGACACGCAGCCGCACGCGGCCGTCGTCCAGCACCACCTCCGACCCCGGCCGCAGCACTTTCAGCACCTCGGGATGGGGCAGCTGCACACGGCGGCTGTCGCCCGGGGCCGGATCCAGGTCGAAGCGGATCGCCTGGCCCGGCGCGATGGCGATCTTGCCGCGCGCGAAAGCGCCCAGCCGGAACTTGGGACCCTGCAGGTCAGCCAGGGCCGCCAGGGGCCGTTTGACCCGGACCTCGGCCGCCCGCACCGCTTCCAGCGCCGCGGCGTGGTCGTCATGGGTCCCGTGGCTGAAGTTCAGGCGGAACACGTCCACTCCGGCCTGGGCCAGGGCGGCCACCATCTCGGGCGCCCGGCTGGCGGGGCCCAGGGTGGCGACGATGCGCGTGCGGCGGTTACGGATCATGGGGTGCGGATTCGGTTGGGGAGATCCTCACTCTAGAGGCCGCCGTCAACCAGCGCGAGACCTCTCCGGCAACTAGCTCCCGCCGGTCTTCGCCGCCGCGATCAGGGCGTTGAGGGTCTGGGCCATCCGCGCGGCCTCCGGTTCAATGGCCCAGACGGACATCTTCCAGATGGCGGCGTCTCGCGCGCGCAGAACCAGCGACGGCAC
The DNA here is from genome assembly GCA_036384135.1 of Caulobacteraceae bacterium. Lineage (GTDB taxonomy): Bacteria > Pseudomonadota > Alphaproteobacteria > Caulobacterales > Caulobacteraceae > Acaudatibacter. The sequence continues at coordinate 1,377 of DASVMY010000321.1, forward strand.
GTACCGTGGACCTGTCACTTCCGCGCAGGTCACCCCCGCCAACGGGACCTCCGGCCAGCCTGGAGCCATCGGCACGATCACCGATCCGTTCCTAACCACAATCACCGCGCTGTCGATCAGGAGCGCGCGCGCGATGAGCGACGGTATCCCGAACAAGGCAATCAAACAGAATCCGGCCAGCAATACGATGAACAGAACCGGCATCCTGCCCGACGATTGAAAGAGGACGCCAAGCGAACGGCCGTGAGCGTCATAAATCAACCAGTCGCCGCCGCCCAGGACCAGGGTAAGAAGGATCAAGTACAGTAGGTTTGGCACGAAGATCATCCGGCCTATGACGATGTCACCTTGCTCCATCCATCAATCCCCCTTGGCACGCCCGGGCGCATCGCGACGACTATTAGAAGTCAATTCGACAGAAATCTAGAACAAAAAGAGAACTCTTTAGCGTTGGCGCACACGCCCCTCCCAGCCCCCGCGATGGCTACCCCTTCAACAGCGCCGCAGCCTTGTCCAACCGGTCGCTGACCGCCCCCAGCACGGCGGCCGTGCGGCCCACGAACTCGCCGGCTTCCGACCACCGCCGGCTCTCCAGCGCTTCGCGCACGCCGGGCAGGGTCTTGGAGCCATAGCCGGTGAGCAGGCCGGGGGCGTAGATCAGGTGCCGGTACCAGGGCCGGCCGGGCAGGCCGCGCGCGTCGGTGAGGTCCTGCTCGGCGCCCTGCAGCAGGGCGTTGACCTGATTGCGGCGGTCGGGCTTCAGCGTGGCGATGGAGCCGGCGGCCTCGTCATAGGCCTTGGCGCTGGCCTTGAGGCGGGCCACGGCGTCCTCCAGGGCTTTGAAGTCGATCGTCGGGACCACGTCCTCGCGCTCGGGCGGGGCGGAGGTCAGGGTCGGGTCCGCGGCCAGGGCGAAGGCCCTCTGGTCCAACAGCTTGTCCGTCGCCGCGCTGCGCTCGCGCATGGTGCTCGTCAGCTTCTTCAGCTCCTCCACCTGCGCCGCCACGGTGTCGGCCAGGTTGGTGAAGCTCAGCGGCGCCACCTGGGCGTTGGCGGTGCGCAGCACCAGCCGCCCCGTCGTCTGCGCCAGGGCGACGCCGTAGTGGTAGCCAGGGTCGCCGAAGCGGTCGTAGTGCTCGAAGGTGTCATAGGCGGAATGGTAGACCCCGCCGGACGAGCCCTCGCCGCCGAAGCCCAGGTCGATGGAAGCCAGGCCCAGGTGCTGTACGAAGGGGGTGTAGTCCGAGCCGGAGCCCAGGTCGCCGATGGGCAGCACGCCGGTGGATGCGGCCAGGCCGCGCTTCTTCTCGTCCTCGCTGGCCCCAGCCTCGGCGCCCCGCACGCCCATGGCGGCCAGGTCGCGGCTCAGGACGCTGACGCCGGTCTCGGGGTCCTTCACGTCGGCGGCGGCCTGGCTCAGCAGGGTGCGCAGGCTGTAGCTGGCCTCGCTGTTCAGGAAGCCGCGGCCGTTGCCGTCGGAGTTGATGTAGACGATGGCCTTGGCCTTGAGCTCGGCGGCGTGGGCCTCGGCCCATTCGGTGGAGCCCAGCAGCCCCGGCTCCTCGCCGTCCCAGCTGGCGTAGACGATGGTGCGGCGCGGCTTCCACCCAGCCTTGGCCATGGCGCCCAGGGACTTGGCCTCCTCCATCAGGACGGTCTGGCCCGACAGCGGGTCCTCCGCCCCGTAGACCCAACCGTCGCGGTGGTTGCCGCGCACCACCCATTCGTCGGGGCGCTCCGAACCCTTCATCACCGCGATCACATCGTAGAGCGGTTTCTGATCCCAGTTCGACTGCACCACCAGGTGAACCTGGGCGCCGGGGCCGACATGGTAGGTCATGCCCAGAGCCCCGCGCCATCCCTTGGGCGCCACCGGACCGTCCAGCGCCGCGAGGAAATGCTGCGCCTGGCCGTAGGAGATCGGCAGGGTGGGGATCTTCAGGATCGTCGTGGCATCGGAAATCGGGATGCGCTTGGCGTCCGCCGTGGCGCCCACGTCCGGGGTCAGGGGGTCGCCGGCGCGCACCGGCATGTCCAGCACCGAGCCGCGCTGGATGCCATTCTCATTGCGGTAGGCGCCCTTGGGATAGGCGTCGCCGGGGCCGTAGCCGTCGTCGGCGGGGTCGGAATAGATGATGCAGCCCACCGCCCCGTGCTCCTGGGCCAGCTTGGGCTTGAGCCCCCGCCAGCCGGCCCCGTAGCGGACGATGACGATCTTGCCCTTCACGTCCACGCCCATGCGCGCCAGGGCCTTGTAGTCGTCCGGCATGCCGTAGTTCACATAGACCAGCGGCGCGGTGACATCGCCGTCGCCGCCATAGGCGACATAGGCGGGCAGGGCGTTCTCAGTCCGGGCGCTGGTGGCGTCGCCCGGCACGGGCGGTTCGGTGAGCACAGCCTTGTACGGCGCCGCGCCCAGCAGCTCGAGGCTCTCAACCTTTGGGGTGGGGTAGAGGACGCTGAACACCTCGATGCGGGCGTCCCAGCCCCAGGCCTTGAACTGGGCCAGCTCGAACTCGGCGTTGGCCTTGTCGTGCGGTGAGCCGACCTGGTTGGCCTCGGCGGCCATCTGGCGCAGGCGTTCGCGGATGGCGTCCGCCGACAGGGTCGAATCGAACTTCGCCTCCAGAGCGCGTTCGGCGTCCGACCCCTGGGGGGTGAAGCCGAGCAGGGCAGGGGCTTGCGGGGCCACGGCCTGGGCGCTTGCCGACGCCGCCAGACCAAGACTGAACGCGCCGCCCAGCAGCAGGTGTTTCAATGAATGCATAGGCCAATCACCCCTCAAAAAAGACGGACAGCCAAGGCTGCGCGCCGGGCAAGGTCAAGGGGCGGTTGTGACGATCGGGCGGCCATCGGAAGATGAAGCATGGCCTTAGCTCTTCCATTGCGCGCTCGCAGGCCCCAAATTGCCGAGGCATGGCTTTTGCTCACTAAGAGACTAAGGTGCCCCCAAGGGGCTTGAGAGCTGCGGCGCCGGACATGAGCGGATTCAACACGTGACCTACGACTTTCACTCGCTCTACAGCCACGGCTTCCTGCGCCTGGGCGCCGCCGTGCCCAAGGTGGTCGCGGCCGACCCGGTGACCAATGTCGCCGAGACCCTGAAGCTGGCCCGCCAGGCCCACGCCAACCACGCCGGCCTGGTGGTGTTCCCGGAGCTTGGCCTGTCCGCCTACGCCATCGACGACCTCTTGCTACAGGACGCCCTGCTGGACGCCGTCGAGGCGGCCATCGCCGAACTGGTCGAAGCCTCCAAGACCCTGATGCCGGTGCTGGTCGTCGGCGCGCCCCTGCGCAGCCAGGGCCGGCTCTACAACTGCGCCGTGGCCATCCACGGCGGCCAGGTGCTGGGCGTCGTGCCCAAGGTCTACCTGCCCAACTACCGCGAGTTCTATGAGCGGCGGCACTTCACCTCCGGCGCGGGGGTCTGGGACCGCTCCATCACCCTGGCCGGCCAGGAGGCGCCTTTCGGGCCCGACCAGATTTTCCGCTCCACCGGCGCCGTGCCCTTCACCTTCCACATCGAAATCTGTGAGGACATCTGGGTCCCGATCCCTCCCTCCAGCGCCGCGGCCCTGGCGGGGGCGGAGGTGCTGGTGAACCTGTCGGCCAGCAACATCGTCATCGGTAAGGCTGAAACCCGCAAGCTGCTCTGCGCCAGCCAGTCGGCCCGCACCTTCAGCGCCTACATCTACACCGCCGCCGGCCCCGGCGAATCCACCACCGACCTGGCCTGGGACGGTCAGAACGGCATTTTCGAATGCGGCGACCTGCTGGCCGAGTCCGAACGCTTCAAGGGCGACCTGGTCACCTACGCCGACATCGACCTGGACCGCATCCGCCAGGACCGTATGCGCTCCAACACCTTCGGCGACAACGCCGAGAATGAGGCCGACCGGACCGAAGCCTTCCGCTGGGTCGACTTCGCCCTGGAGGCCCCGAAAACCGCCGCGCCCCTGGAACGCGCCATCGAGCGGTTTCCCTTCGTGCCTTCCGACGCCGCCCGCCTGCGCGAAGATTGCTACGAGGCCTACAACATCCAGGTCGAGGGCCTGGCCAAGCGGCTGGCCGCCTCGCATTCGAAGCACGCCATCATCGGCGTCTCCGGCGGCCTGGACTCCACCCACGCCCTGATCGTAGCCGCACGGGCGATGGACAGGCTGGGCCTGCCCCGCGCCAACGTCCTGGCCTACACCCTGCCGGGCTTCGCCACCTCGGATGGCACCAAGTCCAACGCCTGGGCCCTGATCCGCGCCATCGGCGCCACCGGCGAGGAGATCGATATCAAGCCCGCCGCCCAGCTGATGCTGGAGGACATCGGCCATCCCTTCGCCAAGGGCCAGCCGGTCTATGACGTCACCTTCGAGAACGTCCAGGCGGGGCTGCGCACCGACTATCTGTTCCGACTGGCCAACCGCCACGGCGGGCTGGTGGTGGGAACCGGCGACCTGTCGGAACTGGCGCTAGGCTGGTGCACCTACGGCGTCGGCGACCAGATGAGCCACTACAACGTCAACGCCGGGGTTTCGAAGACCCTGATCCAGCACCTGATTCGATTCGTCGCCCGCTCCGGCGACGTGGACGAGGCGACGGCCAAGGTGTTGCTGGCGGTGCTGGACACCGAGATCTCGCCCGAGCTGGTGCCGGCGGGCGCCGACGGCGCCATCCAGTCCACCGAGTCCTTGATCGGGCCCTACGCCCTGCACGACTTTACCCTGCATTACGTGGCCCGCTACGGCTACCGGCCGTCCAAGATCGCCTTCCTGGCCCTCAACGCCTGGGGTGACGAGGCCCGCGGCGCCTGGCCCGCCGACGTGCCGCGCCGCGCCTTCGGCCTGGCCGACATCCGTCAGTGGATGGCGGTGTTCCTGAAACGGTTCTTCGAGACCAGCCAGTTCAAGCGCTCGGCCCTGCCCAACGGGCCGAAGATCTCCTCCGCCGGGGCCCTGTCGCCACGCGGCGACTGGCGTGCGCCCTCCGACAGTGTCGCCCGGGTGTGGCTGGCCGAGCTGGACGCCAAGGTCCCCAAGGCCTGACCGGAGCGAAACATTCGCTCAAAGTCCCGGCAAACTGGCGCCCGCTTCGTAGCCAACACGGCTGCGAGCGCCGCTTTGCTGACCGTTTGACCACCGCGGCGCCACGAAGGGCTGGCGCACCGCCGATGGCTGACGAATCCTTCAGCGCCCGACCGCGCCTGCCGAACAAATGGGCGCCGGTTTCGTGCAGAACTTAGTCAAGATATCTGAATCTGCGCACTCATGAAGCAAACTTGACCCATTTGGGACCGCTCCCGCCCCGTCTGTGAAATATCACTTTAATTGCGCGCGGGCCGATAGCACGTTCACCTCAACGAAGTTCGCAATTAAAGCGTGCAAATAGGGGATATGCTTCCTCTGCTTTTGGTAGAGTGGGGAGTCTCTGACTCTCTGCTGGCGGTGTTGTGGCCGGATACTTTGTTGCGGCGGACCAAAAGGCCGCCGGCTCTGGGAGGTCTTCGTTCACGCATCGCCGGGGCCCGGCTTCGGGCCCCGCTCCACGCGGCTGGAAGCGCCAGGACGGGTCCATTCTGACAAAACAGGGGATCTGGACGATGAAATCCAAACTACTGGGCGCAAGCCTGCTCGCTATCGGCGCCGCCTTGGCTTCGAGCGGAGCCTACGCCGCCGATGCAACGGCGACCGCTACCGACACCGCCACGGCCGACCAGGCCACCTTGGGCGAGCTGATCGTCACCGGCACCCGCCAGACCGGCGTGAAAGCCGCCGACAGCGCCGCCCCGATCCAGGTGATCGGTTCCAGCGCCCTGGCCCACGTAGGCCAGCCTGACGTCATCCAGGCCCTGGCTCAGAACCTGCCCTCGTTCAACGCTGAAGCGGTGGGCGGCGACACCGCCAACCTGACCCTGGCGGCGGCCCTGCGCGGCCTGAACCCCAACGACACCCTGGTGCTGGTGAACGGCAAACGCCGACATCCCACCGGCAACCTGCACGTCGACACCGGTTCGTTCCAAGGCGCGGCGGCGCCTGACCTCAGCCTGATTCCTTCCAGCGCCATCGACCATGTCGAAGTGCTGACCGACGGCGCCGCGGCCCAATACGGCACCGACGCCATCGCCGGCGTCATCAACATCATTCTGAAGAAAGCCGACCACGGCGGCACGATCATCGGCACCGGCGGCCAATACTACTTTGGCGACGGAACCACGGGCGCGGGCTCGGTGAACGTCGGCCTTCCGGTGGGTCCCAAGGGTTTCCTGAATCTGACCGGCGAAGTGCGTTTTCACGACTTTAGCCGCCGCGGCGGCGCAGACGCCCGGGTCTCCAACCAGGACGGATCGATCAAGTCGGACGACAACGCCATCGACACGGCTGGCCTGCCCGGCGCGCCCAACTATCCGCTGGTGAACAACATCAACGGTGACGCCCAATCGATGCTGTACAACGGCTTCTACAACGCCGGCTACGACATCACCGACACCATTCAGGCCTACAGTTTCGGCAGCTACAGCCACCGCACAGCTTCGGCCTATGAGAACTACCGCGTGCCGTCCAAGGTCATCCAGGTCGATGGTGACGGCAATGTTCTGTCCGTGCCTTTCCCGCATGGTTTCGAGCCTCGCGAGGCTCTGGTCGAGAATGATTTTTCATTCACCGGCGGCATCAAGGGCTCTGTGGCGGGGTGGGGCTGGGACTTGTCCAGCACCTACGGTCATGACCACGACGACATCTCGACGGTGGATTCGGCCAACCGCTCCCTTTACCAGGCAACCGGATCGACGCCGACGAACTTCTATGACGGGGCGTTCATCAGTTCGCAGTGGACCACCGCTGTCGACGTCTCCAAGGACTTCTCGGTTGGTCTCGCCTCGCCCTTGAACGTCGCCTTCGGCGCCGAAGGTCGCAAGGACACCTACTCCATCCACAAGGGCGACCCCTACTCGATCTACAAGGAAGGCGGCCAGTCCTATCCCGGCTTCCAGCCGTCGGACGCCGCCACGCACAGCCGCACCAACTACGGTGTCTACGCCGACTTGGCCGCCGAGGTCGTCACCGGCCTGAAGATCGACCTGGCTGGCCGATATGAACACTACAGCGACTTCGGCAACGCCGAGGTCGGCAAGCTGACCGCCCGCTACGACTTCAATCCGATGTTCGCCATCCGCGGCACGATCAGCAGCGGGTTCCGCGCCCCGACCCTGGCGGAAGAATACTATTCAGCCACCAACGTGGCGCCGACCTTTGCGGTCGTGCAGTTGCCGGCCAACTCCGCGGCGGCGACGTCGATGGGATTCAGCCAGCTGAAGCCCGAAAAGTCGGTCAACTACAGTGTCGGTTTCGTCGCCCACCCCATGAGCGCGATGCAGATCACGCTCGATCTGTATCAGATCGACATCACCGACCGGATCGTCGCCACAGGCACTCTGCTCGGCCAGATCGAAGACAGCGCCGGCGTCATCCACGTCGTTTCGCAAAACATCCTCGACGCGATCGCCGCGCACGGAAACAGCTTGGACGCCGGGCTGAGCTATGTCGGCATCAGCGTCTTCACCAACGGCGCCAACACCCGGACCCGCGGGATCGAATTGACGGCGAACTACGCCTCCGACTTTGGCGAATTTGGCCACGTCGATTGGTCGGTCGGGTTCAACTACAACCAGACCAAGATCACCAAGCTGGCGCCAATACCAAGCCAGGTTCGGTCGGACGCGTTCGGTCAGACCGCGATCATGGGGCCAACCGCCGTCAGCATTCTCGAGACCGCTACACCTAAGGAGAAGCTCATCCTGGGCGCCTATTGGTCAAAGTCCAAGTGGAGCGTGAACCTGCGCGAGACGATCTACGGACCCAGTTCCGAGGTCATCAGCGTGTCGGGCACCGGTGTTAACGGTTATACCGAAAAGATCGGAACTACCGGCATCACTGACCTGGACATTGGCTACAAGGTCACCGACTCCCTAAAGCTGGATGTGGGCGCCAACAACCTGTTCAACCACAAACCGCCGAACGTTCTGACGACGGGCGGCAGGCCCGCGGACGGGTCCAACGTCTATGACGCCCCGCTGGGCTTCTCGCCGTTCGGCATCAACGGCGGCTACTACTACGGTCGCGTGACCTATACCTTCTAGCGCCGGGCGCGGATTGGGCCTGGGCCTCGTCCGTGCTATCTGAAAGGCGGCGGTCGGCCCCGGTGGGTCGGCCGCCGCTGCGTTTGTCTTGAGGATATGGCGCAAACCAAGGCGCTCAGGACCGGGGCAGGTCGCGGTTCGGCTGCGGTGGAAAAGCATGAGTGTGCGCAGACGTGTTGGGCATGACTGAAGCGTCCTTCGGATCGCTGTCTGAGGCGATCGACCACGCGGCGGCGCTTCTCGCGAGCGAACCGGTCTCGGCCGAACGGCTGGCGCGGGACATCCTGCAGCGGGCGCCGTCCGACCCCAGGGCGCAACTCATCCTCGCGTCCGCTCACCGGCGTTTGGGCGACCCCGCCGCCGCCCTTGCCCTGCTTGAGCCCCTCGCGAAGGCTCATCCAGGGGCCGTGCACACCCGCTATGAGCTGGGCTTGACCCTTGCGGCCCTCGACCGAGGTCCATCCGCCGTGGCTGTGCTGCGCGAGACCGTCGCGCTCAATCCGCAGTTGGCCGAGGGCTGGCGGGCCCTGGGGGATCAGTTGTTCCTGCAGGGGGACGTCAGGGGCGCCGAAGCGGCGTTCGCGCAGCATTTCCGCGCTTCGGTGACCAATCCCGGGCTGAAGGTCGTTGCGGCCTCCATCTCCGCCGGACGCCTGTCGGATGCCGAACGCCTTCTGCATGGCCATCTACGCGCCGCGCCGAATGACGCCGAGGCGATGTGCCTGCTGGCTGACATATTCGTTCGCCAGTCGCGAAAGGGCGACGCGGAGATCGTGCTAGCCCGCTGCCTTGAGCTCGCGCCGGATTTCGACGGTGCGCGCTTCAGCTACGCCCATGTGCTGTACCAAAGGCAAAAGGCGCAGCAGGCCATTCCTCATGTCGAGCAGTTGCTTGCACGCCGTCCGCGTGATCCGGCCTACCGGAATCTGATGGCCGCCTGCCTCGCCTTGATCGGGGAATACGACCGGGTGATCGAGATCGACGAAGATCTGCTCGCCGACTACCCCAAGCAGCCGAAGATCTGGCTGAACTACGGCCACACGCTCAGGACCGTGGGCCGCCGGGACGACGCCATCGCGGCCTATAAGCGGTGCATCGCGCTCGCCCCGGACCTGGGTGACGCCTACTGGAGCATGGCCAATCTAAAGGTGGCGTCATTCTCCGCCGGGGAAACCGCCGCCATGGCCGCGCAGCTGCGTCGCCCCGATCTGGCCCACGAGGACCGCCTGCACCTGCACTATGCGCTGGGCAAGGCGTTGGAGGACGCGGGTGAGGCCGGCGAATCGTTCGAGCACTATGCGCAGGGCGCACGGCTGCGCCGGGCGGGCCGACCCTACAGCGCGCAGGAGACGACCGCGTCAATGGAGCGGGCCGGAACGCTGTTCACGGCGCCGTTCTTCGCCGAGCGGGCGGGCGGCGGCGCGGCCTCGTCGGCCCCGATCTTCATCGTCGGCCTGCCCAGGGCCGGTTCGACCCTGGTCGAACAGATCCTGGCCAGTCACTCGGCGGTGGAGGGCACGATGGAACTGCCCGACATCGGCTTCATCGCCCATGACCTGGAACGCACAGCCAGGCGCGGCGGCGGCCGGTATCCGGACGTCATTTCGACCCTGGACGCAGCGGCGCTCGCCGCCCTTGGCGAGCGATATCTCGATCAGACCCAGGTCCATCGCAAGCTCGGCCGCGCTCACTTCATCGACAAGATGCCGAACAATTTCCAGCACCTGGGCCTGATCCACCTGATCCTGCCCCATGCAAAGGTCATCGATGCGCGGCGACACCCGATGGCCTCTTGCTTCTCGGCTTTCAAGCAGCACTTCGCCGAGGGGCAGGACTTCTCCTACGACCTGGCCGACCTTGGCCGCTACTACCGCGACTATGTGGACCTGATGGCGCACTTCGACACCGTCCTGCCGGGACGGGCGCACAGGGTGATCTACGAGGACCTGGTCGAGGACACCGAAGGCCAGGTGCGCCGGCTGCTGGACTATTGCGGCCTGCCGTTCGAGGCTGCGTGCCTGGACTTCCACAAGAATGACCGCGCGGTGCGGACTGTCAGTTCGGAGCAGGTGCGCCGGCCGATCTTCCGCGATGGCCTGGAGCAATGGCGCCGCTACGAGCCGTGGCTGGAACCGCTGAAGGAGGCGCTCGGCCCGGCGCTGGAGCATTGGCGGGGGCCGCCGACCCTCTAGCTGGCGAACACCGATCTCCGAGCCACGCTCAAGCTTTAGCCAGCGCCGGATATATTGCGCAATCTGACGGCAATGAACTGTATTAAGACGGCCTCATAAATCGATCGTGAAATGTCAATTTGACGGCTACCAGCCCCGCCTCACACAGTGAGATGCAATAAGGCTTGGTATAAAGAGCCTCGTACAAGGGGGATATATTTCCTGCTCATTTGGCGCCGTGGCAAACCCTGGGTTTGTCATTCGCGGTCGTGTGACTTGATACTTTCAATCACTGGTATTTTACCTGGGGTTGAGGCTATGTGCGTACACGCCTCCGCGACAACCGGATTTCGGCATCCGTGGCGCGAGAGCGGGAAGACCAGGACGGGTCCAACTGAACAATCAGGGGATCTGGACCATGAATTACAAACTATTGAGCGTCAGCGCGCTTGCCCTCATGACGGCCGGCGCCGTCACGACGCCAGTGCTAGCGGCCGACGCCGCCGCGAACGCGGACTCCAATTCGACCGTGGAAACCGTCATCGTGACCGGCACCCGCACCACCGGGCTGAAGGCCAGCGACAGCGCCGCCCCCGTGGAGGTGTTGGGGTCTGACGCGCTGAAACATGTAGGCCAGCCGGACCTCATCCAGGGACTGGCCCAGCTCGTGCCCTCGTTCACCGCCGAAGCGCTCGGCGGCGACACCGCCAACCTGACCCTCAGCGCCCGCCTGCGCGGCGTCAGCCCCAACGACACCCTGGTCCTGGTCAACGGCAAGCGCCGGCACATCACCGGCAACCTGCACGTCCTCGGCGGACCCTACCAGGGCGCGGCCACCGCCGACCTGTCCCTCATCCCGGTGGCGGCCATCGACCACGTCGAAGTGCTGCAGGACGGCGCCGCCGCCCAGTACGGCACCGACGCCATCGCCGGGGTGGTGAACATCATCCTGAAGAACAGCAGCCACGGCGGCGCGCTGTCGGCCACCGGCGGCTCCTACTACGAGGGCGACGGCGCCACCGGGGCGGCCTCGGCCACCGCCGGCTTCGAACTGGGTTCCAAGGGCTATGTCGACCTGACCACCGAGTACCGCTACCACGGCTTCAGCCAACGCGGCGGCGCCGACCAGCGGGTGTCCAATGAGGACGGCACGCTCAAGGCCGGCATCACCCCGTCCTGGGCCCTGATCCCCGGCTATCCGCGCCTGAACCACATCGTCGGCGACGCGCGCAGCAACGTCTTCAACATTGCCTACAACGCCGGCTACGACGTCACCGACGACGTGCAGATCTACAGCTTCGGCACCTACGGGCACAAAACCGCCCAGGCCTACGAGAACTACCGCGTGCCCAGCCGGGTTATCGCCTCGCCGGTCCTCAAGGTGAAGGGCACCTACACCACCCCCGGTGAACTGATCTTCGCGCCCAATGGCTTCAATCCCAAGGAAACCCTGACCGAGAACGACTTCGGCCTCACCGGCGGGATCAAGGGCAAGCTCGCCGGCTGGAACTGGGATCTGTCGACCACCTACGGCCGCGACCACGACGCCATCGGCACCGCCGATTCGGCCAACGCCTCGCTCTACGTCGACACCCACGCCACCCCGACCACCTTCTACGACGGCGCCTTCATCACTAGCCAATGGACCAACAACCTCGACGTCTCCCGCGACTTCGAAGCGGGCCTGACCAAGCCTGTCACCGTGGCCTTCGGCCTGGAACAACGCACCGACACCTATGAAATTCAGCGGGGCGACGCGGCCTCGATCTACAAGGAGGGCGGCCAGTCCTACCCGGGCTTCCAACCCTCGGACGCCGGACATCACACCCGCCACAACTGGGCCATCTACGGCGACGTCGCCGCCTCGCCGGTGGAGAACCTGAAGCTCGACGGGGCGGTCCGCTACGAACACTTCTCGGACTTCGGCAATACCACCGTCTGGAAGGGCACCGGCCGGTATGACTTCACGCCGCAGATAGCCCTGCGCAGCACCATCAGCAGCGGCTTCCGCGCCCCGACCCTGGCGGAGGAGTTCTACTCGGCTACCAATGTCTCGCCCAGTTCCGCGGTGGTGCAACTGCCGGCCAACTCGGCCTCGGCGGCGCTGCTGGGCTTCTCGAACCTGAAGCCCGAGAAATCCAGGAACTACAGCGTCGGCATCGTCACCCACCCCACGTCCAGCCTGTCCATCACCCTCGACGCCTACCAGATCGCTATCAAGGACAGGATCGTCGGCACCGGCACGCTCTACGGCCTCGGCGGCGCGGTGAACTCGGCCACGGTGCTGGCCGCCATCGCGGCGCACGGCAACACCCTCGACAACACCGTGACCTTCGTGGGCGTCAGCGTCTTCACCAATGGCATCGACACCCGCACCCGGGGGCTGGAGCTGTCGGCGAATCTGTCGACGGAGTTCCTGTTCGGCGGCCACGTGGATTGGACGGTGGCCGCCAACTACAACACCACCACCATCACGCGCATGGCCGCCACGCCGACGCAGATCGCCGGGCAGTCGCTCTTCGACCGCACCGCCATCAGCTACATGACCACCGCCTCGCCCAAGGCCAAGGTCGGCGTCGGCGCTCTCTACACCAACAGCAAGTGGACGGTGAACCTGCGCGAGACCTTCTACGGCGGGACTCAGGTCTACACCTCTCCGGACGGCGGCAAGCACTACTACCAAAACCGGATCGGGGTGACCGGCATCACCGATCTGGAGTTGGGCTACGCCATCACCGACCAGCTCAAGATCGCCGCCGGCGCCAACAACCTGTTCAACACTTCGCCCGACAAGCGCGTCCAGTTCCCACCCAACGGCGGGCTCTCGGACGGCAGCAATGTCTATGACTCCCCCGACGGCTTCTCGCCGTTCGGCATCAACGGCGGCTACTACTACGGCCGCGTCACCTACAACTTCTAGCGGGGAGGGGAGGGGCCGGGAAAGCCCGGTCCCTCAGCCTTCGGGCGCCGTCCGGAAGCTGCGCGGTTCAACAAAAGGGCCGCGGGCGTATTCCTGCTTCAGCAGCTTGCCCAGCCAGCCGCCCATGTCGTTCTCGGTCCGGAAGGAGCGGCCCTGCCACGCCTTGGCGACGGTGGCGCGGACAAGGCGATGGGCTGTCTCGGGTTCGGGCGTAAGGCTGGCCGCCTCCCGGCGTAGCACGGGAATGTGCGCGATCAGGGTTTCGCCGAAGGCGAGCACGTCGAGTTCCATCACCTAGTCTCCCGTGACGGTGTGAGCCCGGGGGTTGAAGGCACTCATACCACAGCTCTGCCGGAACGCCGCTCGCAAGTTGGTGATCGGGCGATTGCCGGCCCTAACGTCATGGGCCTTAAGTCCTGGACAAAGTCACATGGCCAAGGCGCCGTGGGCGTAGCGTCCAGGGAGACAGGCATGGCGGTCAGCGGTTTGAAGGACGGGGTCCTGGCGGGCAAGACAGCCTTCGTGGCCGGCGGCTCCAGCGGCATCAACCTGGGCGTCGCCCAGGCGTTCGCGCGGGCGGGGGCCAAGGTGGCCCTGATCAGCCGCAGCGCCGAAAAGATCGAGGCGGCCGCCCAGACGATCCGCGATCAGGGCTATGAGGCCATCGGCATGGCCGCCGACGTGCGCGACTACGCCGCCGTCGAACAGGCCCTGCGCCAGGCGTCCGAAAGGTTCGGCAAGTTCGACATCGTGCTCTCCGGCGCGGCGGGGAACTTCGTGGCCCCGGCGCTGGGCATGAGCGCCAACGGCTTCAAGACCGTGGTCGACATCGACCTGATCGGCACCTTCAACGTCTTCCGCGCCTGTTTCGAGTTCCTCAACCGGCCCGGCGCCTCGCTGATCGCCATCACCGCCGGCCAAGGCTCGCGGCCCTCGCTCTATCAGGCCCATGTCTGCGCGGCGAAGGCGGGGATCAACATGCTGACCAAGTGCCTGGCCATGGAGTGGGGGCCGGGCGGCGTGCGCGTCAACGCCATCTCACCGGGGCCGATCGAAGACACCGAGGGCATGCGCCGCCTGGCTCCCAGCGACGAGGCGGAGTCGCGCATCAAGGCCCGCATCGCCCTGCGCGACTACGGAACCAAGACCGACATCGCCGAGGCGGCGATCTTCCTGTCCACCGACAGCGCCAAGTACATCACCGGCACGATCCTGAACGTGGATGGGGGTTCGGAACTGGGCGACGCGGGGGGTAATGCGATCCCGGAGGCGGCCGTCCCCTAAAACCGCCGCGACACCCCCACATACCCCTGCACCCCCGGCGTCACGTGGTTGAGGCCGAAGTTGAAGCCGCCGTCGAACTGCAGGTTCGGCGAGGATTTGGGAACCCAGGCCGCGCCCAGGTCCGCGGAGACCTGGGTGGTCCGCCCCGCCGGGTCCCAGTTCACGTCCGACCATAGCTCGGCCGACAGGGTCACCTGCGAGGTCACGCCCTTGCTGACGCTGACCAGGCTCTGGGCGTTGGCGTGATGGCCCAGGCCGTCGTTGTTCTCCAGCACGTCGACCTCGGGATCGATCACCACCGACCACGATTGCGGCAGGTTGAACTGCACCGGCGCGATCAGGCCGCCTTCAACCGCGCCGTTGCCCACCCCCGCGTGGGCGGTGGGGACCTTCAGATACGGAACCAGGCCGACGCCAAGATTGCCGCCGTCGTCGCCCAGCAGGCTGACCTTAGCCTTCAGGAACAGGTCGCCGAAGCCGGCGGCCGTGGTCGTCACTCCGTGGTCCCGCACCGACACCCGCTCATAGGGGGTGATGTTGGCCTCGATATCGATGTTGCGGGTAAGGCCCAGCTTCAGGGTCGGGCTGGTGAAGAGCTGGGTAGTGGTGGTCACGCCGCCGGTGTGGTCGACGGTCTCGTTGAACAGGTCCGACTCCAGTTGGAAATGGCCGGCGTCCACCGTGCACGGCGAGGTCGATTTGGTGGGACGGTCGGTGCACAGCGGCCGCAGCGTGTCTTCGGCGAGGGCGGTGAAGGGGCTGAGCACCGCCAGGGCGGCCAGGACGGGGAGCAGGGGGCGGGGCATCGGCGGATCTCCGTGGCCAGGTTCCGTGACCAGGTTCCGGGCGGATTTTGATCGCCAGCCAAGCCTCAGCAAAGGTTGTATAGTGCCCAAAACCTTCCCGCCGCGTTGAGGCCCGACATGCGCAATCTGGAGCCAGTCGTTCATCCCGTCGCCATTGAGACTCTGCGGCCCACCCAGATGACCGTGGGCTTCCGCGAGGTGGCGGAGAAACGCCGCGAATGGAGCAAGCGCCCCGGCGACAAGGGGGCGGAGTTCCTGGGCAGGCACATGATCCCCACCGTGATCGGCGCCAAGGGCCGCCACTATGTCATCGACCACCACCATCTGGCCCTGGCCCTGCACGAAGAGGGGGTGCGTGACATCCTGGTCAGCGTGCAGGGCGACCTGTCAGCCCTGCCCAAGGCCGCCTTCTGGACCGTATTGGACAGCCGTGCCTGGTGCCATCCCTATGACGTGCAAGGCCGCCGCCGGGACTTCGGCGACCTGCCCAAATCGATTTCGAAGCTGGCGGATGATCCCTACCGCAGCCTGGCCGGCGCCCTGCGGCGCGCCGGCGGCTACGCCAAGGTGACCGCGCCCTTCGCCGAGTTCCTGTGGGCCGACTTCCTGCGCCGCCGGATTCCCGCCAAGGCCCTGAAGGATAGTTTCCCCGCCGCCCTGAAACGCGCCCGGGCCCTGGCGGCCAAGGAAGACGCCGCCTATCTGCCCGGCTGGTGCGGGCCGGACCCGGAGTAGCCGCTATTCGCTGAAACAACGTCGGCCTACGTTGGCGTGGTGGCCTTGCGCCCCCTCCGTCACTCAGCGCTGACGCGCTGAGCGCCACCTCCCCCGCTTCGCCCTTCGGGCTCGCATGGGAGGAGGAAGGCGTCGCGACCTTCTCCTCACCCGCCAACGAGCGGGGGAGGTGGCGCGGCGGGCAGCGCCCGCCGTGACGGAGGGGGCGCAAGGCCGGCGCACGGCCGATTCAATCAGACGTGACTTCGCTCTTAAGGCCGCGCTCACAGCCCCAGCACCGCCTTGGCCATGATATTGCGCTGGATCTCGTTGGTCCCGGCGTAGATCGAGCCGGCCCGGTCGTTGAAATACTTGGCCGTCGCCGTCCAGCTGTAGTCCGGCCCCACCGCCTGGTTGTCCGAGGGTGGCGTGAAACCGGGGCTGGGACCGCCCGCCGCGGTCAGGTGCGGCTGGTAGGGCGCCGCATAGGGCCCGGCCGCCTCCACCGCCAGTTCGGTCAGCCTCTGGCTCAGTTCGGTGGCCACGGTCTTCAGCAGCGACGACTCCGGACCGGGCGCCTGGCCCGACGACAGGGCCGACATGGTGCGCAGCTCCACCGCCTCCAGCGCCGCGATCTCGATCCCGGCCTGGGCCACCCGCGCGGCGAAGCCGGGATCGTCGATCAGCCGGCCCTCACCGCCATCCAACCCATCGCCGGCCTCCGCGGCGGCCATGGCCTTGATCTTCTCCAGCCGCACGGTCAGGCCCGGCGCGCTGACCCCGCCGCCGCGCTCGAACTGCATCAGGTACTTGGCCACCGTCCAGCCGTCGCCGATCCTGCCCACCGCATTGGCCTGCGGCACGCGGACGTCCTCGAAATAGACCTCGTTCTGAATGTGCTCGCCCGACAGGGAGATGATCGGCCGCACCGTCACCCCCGGCGTCTTCATATCGATCAGCAGGAAGGTGATGCCCATCTGCCGGATCGCCTCCTGCGAGGTGCGCACCAGGCAGAAGATCCAGTTGGCGACGTTGGCGTGGGTGGTCCAGATCTTGTGGCCGTTGCAGACGAACTCGTCGCCATCCGCCCGCGCGCTCATCTGCAGCGAGGCCAGGTCAGAGCCTGAGCCGGGCTCGGAATAGCCCTGGCACCAGAAGTCCTCGCCCGACAGCATCCTGGGCAGGAAATGCGCCTTCTGGGCCGCCGTGCCATGGCCGATCAGCACCGGGCCGCACATGCCGATGCCCATGGGCGATATCGGCGGGGCGCCGGCGGCGGCGCACTCGCTGGCGAAGATGTGGCGCTGGGCTGCCGACCAGCCGCAGCCGCCGTATTCCACCGGCCAGGCCGGCGCCGCCCAGCCGCGGGCGTGCAGGATCCTCTGCCAGGCCATGCTTACATCGTAGTCAGCATAGACGCTGGTCAGGTTGCGCCCGGCCCGGCGCAGGTCCGCCGTCAGCTCGGCGTCCAGGAATTCCTGCACCTCCTGACGGAAGCGCTGGTCTTCCTCGCTCCACTTAATTTCCACGCTGAACCTCCCGGCTGTGCTGTTTGCGCCCGAGCCTGCCCCATTTTTGATGGAACCATCAAAATGGGAGAAACAGGCTCGATTCTTGAGTTTGCGAGCACGATGACTTTTGTCGGTTCCGACAAAAGTCATCGTGCTCTAGCGTGAACCTGTTGACGGGGCGGAACACCAGAGGGCGTCTTTCAGCGTGTGGAAGGCGGCCGCGGCTCGGCGTCTGCTGGCGGCTGAAGGGTCAGCAGGCGTTCCAGCATGGCGCGGTCGCCCACCAGGTTGGCGGCGATCATCTTCTGGGTCCTGACCATGCCGCGCACCTGTTCGTCGGGCACCCCTTCCAGTACGCGGCGGTTGTGCCGGCTGATAGTATCGCGCGCCGCCGCCGCCACGCGGCGACCGGCCGTGGTCAGGGTCAGCACCACCTGCCGGCGGTCCTGGGGTTTGGCGCCGCGGCGCACCAGGGCGTCCTTGACCAGTTGGTCGATGGTGCGGGTCAGGGTGGTGCGGTCGACGGCGCTGTACTCGGCCAGCTCGGTCATGGTGCAGGCGTCGAAGCGCAGGATGACCGTCAGGGCTCGGTATTTGGCCAGGTTGATTCCCACCGGGCGCAGTTCGCGCTCCAACTGGGCGTCGCGCAGGCGGCCGATCGCCACCGACAGGTGGAAGACATAGATCGCCGGATCGAAGGGGAACTCTCCCATCGGGTCCGCGTCGAACGTGTCGTTCGGCTCTGAGTCCATTGTCGCAGATTGAAGCATTGTGGCCCTCGCCGGAAGGGTTGGGGCCATGGTGACATCGCGGTGTAAGGAATCTTGCGATAAACTTCCCAGAGCACGATGACTTTTGTTGGAACCGACAAAAGTCTGAATCGTGCTCGCAAACTTGGGAATCGAGCCTGTTTTTCCCGTTTTGATGATTCTATCAAAACGGGACAGGCTCTAGCATCCGCAAGGGTTGCGGGCGGTGACATGGGATAGCGGCGTGCAGCAAGAGAAAGTCCATCGGCTGGCTGAGCCGGCGATTACGGCCGCCGATCCGCTGGCGGGCAACAGGATCGCCGTGTTGCTGCCCTGCCTGAACGAGGCCGCCGCCATCGCCAAGGTGGTCGAGGACTTCCGCGCCGCCCTGCCGGGGGCGCAGGTCTATGTTTTCGACAACGCCTCCACAGACGACACCGGCGCCGTGGCCGCCGCCGCCGGCGCCCAGGTGCGCCGCGAACCGCGGCCGGGCAAGGGGCACGTGGTGCGCCGCATGTTCGCCGACGTCGAGGCGGACGTCTATGTCATCGCCGACGGCGACGGCACCTATGACGCTTCCGCCGCCCCGGCCATGGTCCAGATGCTGATCGCCGACCGCCTCGACATGGTGGTGGGCCTGCGCGACGATCTCAGCCAGGAGACCTCCCGCGCCGGTCACGAGCTCGGCAATATCCTGATCACCGGCTTCCTCAACCGCTTCTTCGGGGCCCGCTTCGGCGACACCCTGTCGGGCTACCGGGTGATGTCGCGCCGGTTCGTGAAGACTTTCCCCTGTCTGTCGGACGGCTTCGAGATCGAGACCGAGATGGCGGTGCACACCGTCACCCTGGCCCTGCCGTTCGGCGAGGTCCACACCGCCTACGGCGCCCGCCCGGACGGCTCGGCCAGCAAGCTGCGCACCTTCCGCGACGGCGCGCGCATCCTGCGCACCATGGTCAACCTCTTGCGCCAGGAGAAACCGGCCCTGTTCTTCGGCGCCATCGGCCTGGCCCTGGCCCTGCTGGCCCTGGTCCTGGCCTGGCCGCTTGGCGTCACCTACTGGAACACCGGCCTGGTGCCGCGCATGCCCACCGCCGTCCTCTGCACCGGCCTGATGATCTCGGCCCTGCTGACCTGGTCCTGCGGCGTGATCCTGGACTCCACCGCTCGGGGCCGCACCGAGACACGGCGGCTGGCGTATCTGAACTGGCGGGCGCCGGAGGGGCGGTGAGGGGGCTTCTGCCGCGATCTGTCCCTATTTCTTCAACCCCTTGTCCACCCCCGCTCAAGGCGCTATAGCCCCCGCTCCCCCGATTGGCCGGATGCGTAGCTCAGCGGGAGAGCACCTCGTTCACACCGAGGGGGTCACAGGTTCAATCCCTGTCGCATCCACCATCCGCTCCTCAGACCCCGCTCTTCGCGGCTGGGGCCGGGACCCAGTCACAAGCCCAAAATCCAGCGGCCCATCCTCCACCGCGATGAGCGGGCGTGAGGACTGGCGGATCGACGCATTTTCCACTTGACCTCGTTTGCGGATTGCTATTTGTTCTCGTTATGTTCCGTGACGCGCCACCGCCCCCAGACGCTGCCGAACCGGCCCCGGAGCCGGTAGATCCGGCCCAGGTCCAGCGCGACCACGAGCTGGCCATGCTGGCGGCC
>DASVMY010000322.1:0-18901 GCA_036384135.1 Caulobacteraceae bacterium
CGGGGACAGCGCGCGACCCCCTACCTCGGCGCGGCCCTGGTGTTCCTGTCCGGCTACCTGGGGCTGGCCGTCAGCTTCTTCCCCGACATCGTCCCCTACGGCGTCACCTTCCGCGCCGCCGCCAACGACGACAATGCGCTCGGTTTCATGCTGGTGGTGGCGGCCTTCATGCTGCCGGTGATCCTCGGCTACACCGCTTATGTCTATTGGCTGTTCCGCGGAAAGACCGCTGATGCCGGCTATCATTGAAGGCCCGCCCGACCCGGGAGCCCCGCTTCCGCCCCTCTGGAAGCGCCTGGCCTGGTTCGCCGGCCTGGCCGTTGCCGCCACCCTGGCCACCGGCGCCGTGGCCTACGCTCTGAAGGTCCTGCTCTTCTAGGCAGCCCCGAAACCGGGCATAGGAGCGCCATGCCCGCCCCCTGCCGCCTCTACCTGATCACGCCCCCCGCCCTGCCGGACCTCGCCGCCTTCGCCGCGCGCCTGGAAGAAGCCCTTGCCGCCGGCGACGTCGGCGCCCTGCAGCTGCGGCTGAAAGACGTCGACGACCCCGCCATCGCCGCCGCCGTGCGCGCGATCAAACCGATTGCCGCCGCCCATGACGTCGCCCTGATCCTCAACGATCGGCCCGACCTCGCCGCCGAACTGGACTGCGACGGCGTGCATATCGGCCAGGAGGACGCCCCCTACCGCGAGGCCCGCCGCCTGGTCGGCCCCGGCCGTATCGTCGGCGTCACCTGTCACGACAGCCGCCACCTGGCCATGGAGGCCGCCGACGCCGGCGCCGACTACGTCGCCTTCGGCGCCTTCTTCCCCACGATCACCAAGGACGCGCCTACCCACGCCGAGCCGGAGATCCTGTCGATCTGGCAGGAATCGATGTTGATCCCCTGCGTCGCCATCGGCGGGATCACCGTGGACAACGCCGCAGGCCTGGTCACCGCCGGCGCGGACTTCATCGCGGTGTCGGCGGGGGTGTGGGCCTATCCCGAGGGTCCGGCCGCGGCGGTGAAGGCGTTCAACGCCGCGATCGCGGAGGGGCTGGCGGCGCGGGCGGGTTGATCTCCAATTCACGCACTCACGTCCCGGTGCGCGCCGCATACAGCTTCTGGAATCCCTGCAGGTCAGCGGCGTCGATATCGGACACCGCCCAGTAGGTCAGCCCGTCGCGGCCCCAGCGGATCAGGCTGTAGCCCTCGCGCCGGATCAGCTGCGGCTGCGCGGGCGCGGCGCCTGGCCAGATGAACAGGTTGATCACGTGCGCGCGCCGCCGATAGACCAGCGCCGCCGCCGTCCGCTCGTGGATGTAGTCCAGCCGCCCGCCCGCCAGGGGGAAACCCTGGTCGGCCAGGTCCACCACCGGCGGGGCGAAGTCGATCTTGCCGTTGAACCAGGGCTTGACCGTGTGCCGATCCGAGGTGGCGACGTCCAGCAGGTGCTGGGCCTGCAGCGACCGCACATGGCCCTCCACCAGTTCGCCGGGCAGGCTTTGCAACGAGGGGGCGGCGACCAGGAACAGGGCGAGGCTGGCGGCCAGGGCGGTGATGGAGCCACCGGCGATCCAGGTCTCCCAGGCTGACGGCCGGCGGGGCGAGGCCAGGGGCGACGACGCGGCCTCCTCGGCGGCCAGGGCGGCCAGGGCGCGGGCCTGGAAGCCTTCCGGCGGCGCATGGGCCAGATCGGCGGCGCCAAGCGCGGCCTTGACCGCGGTCAGCCGTTCCCACTCCCGCGCGCAGCCCGGGCAGGTCTGCATGTGCGCTTCGAGCTCCAGGGCGTGGCCGGCGTCGAGTTCGCCGTCAGCCAGGGCATTGAGCAGCAACAGCTTGTCGGGACAGGCGGTCATGACCTGGCCTCCTGACCAAGGCCCATGGCGCGGCCCAGCATCTGGCGAGCCCGTGCCAGGCGCGACATCACCGTGCCCATGGGCGCGCCGGTCACCTCGGCGATGGTCTTGTAGGACAGCTCTTCCAGCTCTCGCAGCACCAGGGCCTCACGGAAGGGTTCAGGCAGGGCCTCGACGGCCGCGCGCAGGGCCTGGACGTCGCCGCGCTGGATCAGGCCCTGCTCGGCGCCGGTCGCCTCGTCGTCGGCCACCTCGGCGGCGGCGTCGGGATCGGATACGGTCATGGTCTCCCAGGATCGCTGGCGGCGCGCCCAGTCGAAATAGGCGTTGCGCACGATGGCCAGCAGCCAGGCGCGAGGATCGCCACCGCGATAGCCGTCGAAGCCGCGGAAGGCCTTGAGCAGGGCGTCCTGGGCGATGTCCTCGGCCGCGGCGGCGTCACGGCACAGGTACCGGGCCAGGGAATAGGCGCTGTCCAGATGCGGCAGGACGAGTTCGCGGAACCGCGAGGCGGGCGAGGGAGACGGGGGCGAGGGACTGGAGACTGCCGCCGCGGTCCCGCCCGCGCCGCCGGCCCCGAGGGGACGGAGGAACGGAAGAGGTGTGTCCGCGCTGACGCCGGCCCCGCTGGTCCGGCCGCCTTGAGCCGGCTGCGGCGGGCGGCCGCGAGACAGAATCGGGATGATGCGTCCGCTCATGGATCAGGCTGGGCGCCCCTTCATGGCCGCTTCACGATCACCGTCCCGGTCATCTTCGGGTGCAGCGAGCAGAAGTAGCTGTACACGCCCGGCTTGGTGAAGGTGAAGGAGAACCGCTCGTCGGTGTCGATGGGCTTGGAGCGGAAGGACTTGTCCGCGGCCATCACGGTGTGGGGCACGTCGTCGCCGTTGATCCAGGTCACCTGGCCGCCCACCGGCACGGTCACCGTCATCGGGCCGAAGGTGAAGTTGCCGATGGTGACCACGGGCGCGGCTGTGGTGGCGGGGGCCGCCGTGGGCAGGGCGAGGGCCACGCCGGTTCCGGCGCCGCAGGCGAGGGCGAGGCTGGCTGCAAACGCCACGGGCGCGCGGGAAAGCATCTTGGACAAGGTGGGACTCCGAACTCTGTAGAGCCTGTCTGTTTTGATGGGCTCATCAAAACAGGAAGAACAGGCTCGATTCTTTAGTTTGCGAGCACGATTCAGAGTTTTGTCGGTTCCGACAAAACTCATCGTGCTCTAGCGGCGCCGGTCAGGCGAGCGGGGTTTCGACGACGACCAGGGGCTGGCCGGTGCGCAGGAAGTCGACCTGGCGCACGCCCAGCACCGAGCGCAGCTGCTCGGCCGGCACCTTCATGGGGCCGGGCGACGGGGCCGTGCCCGGCGCCGGCTGGGGAAAGGCGGTGGAGCGGGCGGTGTGGAAGGCCACGCGCCCTTCCACCTTCTGCAGCACCTGGTGAATGTGGCCGTTCAGCACCGTCACCGAGCCGAACCGGGCCAGAAGGCCAAGCGCCTGGGCGCTGTCGTCCGTGCCCCAGCCCCAGTCGGGAAAGACCGACCACAGCGGGATGTGGGCCAGCAGGACGATGGGGGTGGAGGCAGAGCGGCCGGCCAGGTCGGCCTTCATCCAGGCCAGCTGGTCGGCGCCCAGGCTGCCAAGGCCGCCGGCCTTAAGGTTGGCGACGTTGACCAGGGCGACGAAGTGCACGCCGCCGTGGTCGAAGCTGTACCAGCCGGCGCCCTTGGAGCCCTTGCCAAAGCGATCCAGGAAGGCCTTGCCGGCGCCGTCGTCCAGCATGTCGTGTTCGCCGGGGATGAAGAACACCGGCAGGCCGGCTTCCTTGATGATCTGGTCGGCGTCGTCGAATTCCTGGTCCCTGGACAGCTGGCTGACGTCGCCGGTGTGGACGATGAAGGCCGGCGCCGTGGGCAGGGCTTTGATCTTGGCCACCGCCTCGCGGAAGGTGGCGCGGGCGTCGGGGTTGGCCGGCTTGGCGAAACCGACGTGGCTGTCGCTGACCTGGACGAAGGTGAAGGGCGTGGACCTGGTCGCCGCTTGGGCCGAGTTCATCGCCCCCAGGCCAACCGCGGAGGGCAACCCGCCAGCCAAGCCCCACAGCAAGCCCGTGCCGGCCCAGGTCATGCACTTGAGCGCCCCGCGCCGGGTCTCGTCGATAGTCTCGGGCTCTTGCATGCCGCTCATCCTTCGCTGGGCTGTCGAAGGACAAGACGAAAACGGGCGGCGGGTTATTCCCGCCGCCCGCAATCTTTTGGAAGTTGGGTTCTGGCTGGGGGCGACGGGCCGCTGAGCCCGTCGCCGATAGTGTCAGCTAGAACTTCTTGGTCAGCGAAACCCCGTAGGTCCGCGGATCAAGCGTGAAGACGTTGGTGAACAGGCCCGAGGTGGGGTCCGTCACATAGGTGTCGGTGATCGGCTGATTGTTGGTCAGGTTCTTCACCCACAGCTGGACGTCCAGGCCCTTGTCGGCGCTGCTGAAGGTCAGCGTGGCGTTCAGGTTGTTCCAGGACTTCAGGTGGTCGTTCACTGCATTGTAGATCCGAGCGAAGCTCTCGGCCTGCCAGTAGTAGTCGCCGCGCAGGGTCGCCCTCCAGTCACCCGGAAGCTCGAACACATACTGGGCGCCGAAATTCAGCGTCCAATGCGGCGAGTTGGGAAGCTGCTTGTTCTTGAGGTTGACGCCAACCCCGTCAACAGAGGCCGTGCCGGTGTAGGTGAAGAGCAGTCCGCCGGCGGTTCCAGGGGCGCCGGTAAAGGCGTTCGCCGACGCCGCCGAGAAACCGACCGACCTAAGGAAGGCATTGTAGTTCGTGGCCGCGATCGCGCTGCGGTCAGTCACTCCAGCGACGGCAGCGAAGCTGCACAGCTTGGTCAAGCCCGCGCCGCCGAGAGCGCCGGCGGTAGCATTCAAGATTGCTGAAAGGCCGGCCGTATCGACGATGCAGTTTGCGCCACTGCCTGTCTTGACGACGATGTACGTCGGATCGCTCTCGGTCATGTTGAGCGAATCGAAGGACTGGCCGCCAGTGATCAGTGTGTGGAGATAGCCGATGTTCGCGTTCAGGGTCAGGTTGCGGACCGGAGACCAAACGCCTTCGAACTCCACGCCATAGATCTTGGCGTTGATGTTCTCATTAACCGACGATTCCGCCACGATCCTGGAGATCTGATAGTTCTTGTAGTTGTAGTAGAAGAAATCGCTGTTCAAGGTCAGCTGACCGTTCAGCAGCGTGTTCTTGGTGCCGATCTCGAAGGCGTCAATGAATTCCGGCTGGTATTGCAGCGAATAGCCGCACGCCCCGCCGCCAGCCTGGCCAAGATTGCCCTGGCAGGGTGTGTTGAAGCCGCCGCCCTTATAGCCGCGCGAATAGCTGGCGTAGATCAGGGTCTTGTCGGTGAACGACAGCGTCGGCGTCCAGTCGATGTTAAAGCGGCCCGTCAACGCGTTCCAGGTGTGCTTCTGTTCGACGTTGCAGGTGGCGCTGACCGTCGTGGTGCAGATGGTGCTGGGGAAGCCGCTGAAGCCCGGCACCAGCAGCAGGATCGGATACTGGGTGTTGTCGAGCCTGTCCGAAGTGTAGCGCAGGCCGGCGGTGACCTTCAGTTGGTCGTTGACCTTCCAATAGGCCTCACCGAAGGCGGCATAGGACTGCAGGATGCCGCCGAAGTGGGCGTCGTAGTAGTTATGCCCCGTGCCGTTGGGCGGATATTCCGGGCTGATCGTGACCGGTCCACCGAGCAAGGCGCCGCCCAGGGCGTTGTTCACCATGGAGAAGGCCGTCAGCGAACTGCTTTCGACATCGTAGTTCACTGACCCCTGCGGGTTGCGGGCGCTCGAATAGAACAGGCCGCCGGAGAAGTTGATTGGGCCCGAAAACGACGACGACAGGCGCAGTTCCTGGGTCCACTCGATGTCCTCGGTGGTGCCGTAGTCGAAGCTGTTCAGTTTGTTCGACGTGCCCGTCTGCGGATCGGCGATGAAGCCGCCAGGGAACAGCGCCTGGTAGAGGGCTTTGTACCACGCGGCCCCGCCGCCAACGATGTTGTTCGGATCGGGTGTGGTGTTGAATCCGATGGTCGGGATCAGGCGGTTGTAGTCCTCCGCCGAGGTGCCGTAGTTGTGGTAGTAGCCGGTGATCGACGACAGGGTGAGGTTGTCGGAGAGCCGCCACTCCATCTTGAAGTCGATGAGGTCCGACTTGGCCGTGTAGAGCGGGTCGATCGACGATTCGATGTCATGCAGGTTGTGGTTCTGCAGCGGGTGGGTGGCGAAGACGTCGCCACTCGTCAGGCCGATCAGGTTGGTCAGTTCCCCGCCGAGCGTGCCGGAACTGTTCAGCGTGCCGTAGGCCGCGGGCTGATAGAGCGAGCCGGCGACACACCCCTGGGTCAGGAACTCCCGATCCAAGGCGTTGGTCGAATAGGTCCCGACGGCGCTGGGGCCCGGGTCCTTGATGCAGAGCTGCTTGCCGACCCGGTTGCGGGTGTCGTTCTCGCGGAAGTGCTCATAGACGAGATAGGCGCTGAACTTGTCGTTCGGCTTGAAGGCCACCGTGGCGCGGTACGATCCCACGTCCAGGCCGTCGATCTTGTTGTGCGTGAACGAGTTGGTGCCGAAGCCGTCCCGGTTCAGGTAGAAACCGGCCAGGCGCACCTGCAGCATGTCGTTGATCGGCAGGTTGATATAACCCGTGACCTTCTTTTCGTTGTAGGCGCCGTATTCGCCGGTAATGCTGCCTTCGAATTCCTTGGTCGGCTGGTTGGTGATGATGTTCACCGCGCCGCCGGTGGCGTTACGTCCGTAGAGGGTGCCTTGCGGACCCCGCAGAACCTCTACCCGCTGGACGTCGTAGAAGTCAGTGTCGGCGAAGTGGTTCGCCGCCACGGGCAGTTCGTTGATGTTGAAGCTGACCCCCGCCGTGCCGCCCGACCCGACCACCTTGGTGCCGATGCCGCGGATCTGGAAGTTGTAGCCGCCGAAGTTGCCGCGCGAGAAGTTCGCGTTCGGGACCGAGGTTTCCAGGTTCGTGCCGCCATCCAGCCTCTGGGCCTTCAGCGTCGCCTCGGAGAAGGCCGACACGGCGATGGGCGTATCCTGGAGATTCTCGCTGTGGCGTTCGGCCGTGATGACCAGTTCGCCGATGGTCGTTGGCCCACTGGCGCCCGACGCTGTCGCGGCTGCCGCCGCGGTCGCCGCCTGAGCCGCCGACCCCCCGGCCAAAAGGGCGAGCACCGACCCACCCACGAGTAGAACGCTCCGCAAGTGCAGAGTATTTGTCATGCCGAACACCTCCCAACGGCCGTGTTTCCCACGGCTCGCGCTGACATTTCCTCGCGCCTTTTCATCCCGGCCCGTTGCGCGAAGTCGTGGCCGGTCTTGCGGGAAGTAGACAGAGCACTATGGCGTCCTGTCAATACGGGCGTTTGAACGTGATTATTTGATAGGCGCCCATACACTCGATAAGGCCCCCAGGTTTCCCACGCGTCAACCGACCGGCGCCGGTACAGTCGAGGAGGCCGAGGGTCATTGCGCCATCGGCGGATCGGGAGGTCACGGGCGGCATAAGCCTTATTTTACAAGGCGTTCAACGTGGACTTGATAGTCGGACCGAAAACCAGCCATGGCTGACGCGAATTCCAGTTATCATTGTTCATCAATAAAACGCCCCCAGGCGTTGCAGGAGCGCACCACTCAGCGCATTTCGCCGATGAAACACTGCATCGCGCGCAATTTATCAACGTTGTGATTGACTATCAATTATTTGGTTGATTGATTGACCGCCATGAACCCCCTTGTCACCGACTCGCGCTTTCCGATCAGCGAAACAGGTCGCCTGGACGCCGTGTTCTTCGCCCTCAGCGATCCGGTGCGCCGCCAGATCCTGGAGCGGCTCGACGGCCAGGCCCTGCTGGTCTCCGAACTGGCCCAGCCGTTCGAGATCTCCCTGCAGGCGGTGTCGCGGCATATCCAGGTGCTGGCGCGCGCCGGCCTGGTCACCCAGGCCCGCTCCGGCCGGATCAACCGCTGCAGCCTGGACGCCGCGCCTCTCGCCGGCCCCGCCGCCTGGCTCAACCGCTACGCCAAGGCGTGAGGTTTAATCAACGTTCAGCCGGCCCCACGCCTAACGCCGTCATCCTCGGGCAGCGTCGGCTTAGGTTAGTGTGGTGGCCTTGCGCCCCCTCCACCATCCGGCGCTGCCGGATGGTCCCCCTCCCCCGCCTCGTTGGGCGTGGGAGGAGAAGAAGGTCGCGGCTCGTTCCTCCTCCCATGCAAGGCCGAAGGCCGTAGCGGGGGAGGTGGCGCGGCTCGCGCAGCGAGACGTGACGGAGGGGGCGCAAGGCCGGCGCACGGCCGATTCAAGATGAAAGCCAATCGGCCCTCAGCCGCTAAACCTCAGTCGATGTTGCTGCTGTAGGTGGAGAAGACGCCGGCGACTCGGCCCGCGCGGCTGAGGATGACGATGGTGTCGGCCCCGATCTCGTGGGCGTGCTGTTTGGCGGTGACCAGGGCGGCCGCCACACTGGATGCGGCGGTGGTCTCACGCTTGAGTGGCGATCGTCCCTTGCGGTGCTCGATAAAGAACATCGGCGGCTCCTTGGCCCAGCGCCAAAGAGGTTAACGCGCAATTTGAGCCCGGAGCAAACGCCGCCCGATCAATCCTTCGGGATCGGCCGCGGCTGGTGGCGCTGAGACCAGGATGCACTGTCGGCTTAGATTGGTGCGGCGGCTTTGCGCCCCCTCCGTCACTCAGCGCTGGCGCGCTGAGCGCCCTCGACGGCTCCGCCGTCTCTACCCCCGCGTCGCCTTCGGCTCGCATGGGAGGAGGAAGGTCAGCGCGATCTTCTCCTCCTCCCACGCCCAACGAGGCGGGGGAGGGGGACCGTTTGGCTAGCAGCCAAATGGTGGAGGGGGCGCAAGGCCTGCGCACAGGCGGTTCATTCAAACGTGACTTCGGCCTAGCTGTCCAGGAAGCTGCGCAGCTTCCGCGAGCGGCTGGGGTGCTTGAGCTTGCGCAGCGCCTTGGCTTCGATCTGGCGAATGCGTTCGCGGGTGACGCTGAACTGCTGGCCGACTTCTTCCAGGGTGTGGTCGGTGTTCATGCCGATGCCGAAGCGCATGCGCAGCACCCGCTCTTCCCGGGGGGTGAGCGAAGCCAACACCCGCGTCGTGGTTTCGCGCAGGTTGCTCTGGATCGCCGCGTCGATGGGCAGGACGGCGTTCTTGTCCTCGATGAAGTCGCCCAGGTGGCTGTCTTCCTCGTCGCCGATGGGCGTTTCGAGGCTGATCGGCTCCTTGGCGATCTTCAGCACCTTGCGCACCTTCTCCAGCGGCATGGCCAGCTTTTCGGCCAGTTCTTCCGGGGTCGGTTCGCGGCCGATCTCGTGCAGCATCTGGCGCGACGTGCGGACGATCTTGTTGATCGTCTCGATCATGTGCACCGGGATGCGGATGGTGCGGGCCTGGTCGGCGATGCTGCGGGTGATCGCCTGACGGATCCACCAGGTGGCGTAGGTGGAGAACTTGTAGCCGCGGCGGTACTCAAATTTGTCCACCGCCTTCATCAGGCCGATGTTGCCTTCCTGGATCAGGTCCAGGAACTGCAGGCCGCGGTTGGTGTATTTCTTGGCGATGGAGATCACCAGGCGAAGGTTGGCCTCGACCATCTCCTTCTTGGCCTGACGCGCCTCGCGCTCGCCCTTCTGCACCGTGTGGACGATGCGGCGGTAGTCGTCGATCGGCACGCCGGACTCGGTGGCCAGCGCCGCGATCTCCTGGCGGATGTCGCCGATCTGGCCCTGGTCGTTCTCGACGAACTTGGTCCAACGCACGCCCAGCTGCGGCACCTTGGTCGCCCAGGCCGGGTCCATTTCGGAGCCGAAGTAGGCTTTCAGGAACTCGCCGCGGCTGATGCCATAGCTGTCGGCCAGGCGCAGCAGCCGCCCTTCCAGGCCCATCAGGCGCTTGTTGATCGCATAGAGCTGCTCGACCAGCGCCTCGATGCGGTTGTTGTTCAGCTTCAGGGTCTTCAGGTGCTGCACGATGGTGGCGGTGGCGGCCTCATAGGCCTTGCGCTCGCTGTCGGGCAGCTGTTCGCCCTTCAGGCGATGCTCGACCAGCTTCTCCTGCAGGCGGCGGAAGGATTCGAACTCGGCGGCGATGGCGTCCAGGGTCGCCATGACCCCTTCGCGCAGTTCGGCTTCCATGGCGCTGATGGTCGGGCCGGCGCCGTCGTCGAAATCGTCATCGTCGGACTCGGCCTTGGCGGCGCGGGTCCCGTCCTCGTCATCCTCTTCCGGTTCGGCCACGGCTTCGGCGTCAGCGGCCTCGCCGGCGACGGCTTCGTCGCTCAACGCCTGGGCCACCTGGCCGCCGTAGGTCTGTTCAAGGTCGATGACCTCGCGCAGCAGGATGCGGCCCTGCCCCAGCTCCTCGCGCCACACCATGATGGCTTCAAAGGTCAGGGCGCTTTCGCACAGGCCGCGGATCATGGTGTCGCGGCCAGCTTCGATGCGCTTGGCGATGGCGATTTCGCCCTCGCGCGACAGCAGCTCCACCGAGCCCATCTCGCGCAGGTACATGCGCACCGGGTCGTCCGTGCGGTCATAAGCGCTCTGTTTGTCGGCAGCCTCGGCCACCGCGGTCTCTTCGCGGACCGCGACTTCGCCACCCTCGGCCTCGGCGGCGTCTTCCTCCGCCTCGACCACATTGACGCCCATTTCCGAGAGCATGGCGAGGGTGTCTTCGATGGCTTCCGAAGTCACTTCCTCGGACGGCAGAACCTTGTTCAGCTCGTCCATGGTCACATAGCCGCGGGCCTTGGCCTGCTTGATGAACTTCTTGACCCCGGCGTCGGTGAGGTCAAGCAACGGGCCATCCGGAGCGGCGGGCGCTTCGGGGGGCTCGGCAGTGGTCGTTGTGCTCATCTAAGTCTCCGAGACGTCGCGCGCCCCATGCAAGAGCGGCGCCGTAAATGGTTAATGACCGGCCGAAGTAAAGACTTTCGCCCTACTACGACCCGTCTTGTGCCCAAATCGTTCCCAACTTTACCGCCCGCCGCAGCGCGTCGCGTTCGGTCTTCAACGACATGAACACCGCCGCGCCGGAACCAGTCGACAAGGAGCTATCCGCCAAGTCCTGCTTGGCGGCTGTCAAAGCCTGTTCCAACGCAGCCAACCGGTTCAATATCCCGAAGGCGTGCGACCACTGGGCTCTGGCGGCGGCGAGGGTGACATCCGATTGAATGAAGGGCGCGCCCGATTTCGGTGCGGCCCGGTCGATGTCAGTCAGCAGCGCGTTAAAGCCTGTAGCTGCCAAATGGCGTTGCAGAGCCTCCGAGTCAAGATGTTCAGCCTCCAGACGCAGGCGGATGATTTCCTTGGCCAATTGCGACAGGGCCGGATCGCCGAAACCGTGAGCTTCCAGGGCCTCCAGATGCTCATCCAATACATGCGGATCAAGGATCGCTTGCTTGGCCAGGGCGGCCGGCGCCGGCTCGATGCCCGAGGCGAGGCGTTTCGCCGCGGCGACGCCCTCCGGCGTCGGATAGGGACTGATCGGCTCGGGGCCGCGCCAGCCTCGGCGGCCAGGCTGACCTGATCCGCGGAAACCCTGCGCCGACGACGCCCCGCGCGCGCTCGCGAAAAGCTGATCGAAGCGCTGCAGCAGCTCGTCGCGGTAGGCCTGGGCCAGGTCCTTTTCGGCGATGGCCCCGGCCGCGGCGCGCAGGCGCTGCTTGAGGCCGGCGCGCCGCTCGGGGGTGTCGAGGGTCTCGGCCTCGCGCTCACGGCTGAACAGCATGTCCACGAACGGAACGCCGGCGGCCAGTTGCGCCTTCAGCGCCGCCGCCCCCTGTTCGCGCAGCACATCGTCCGGGTCCTTGCCCCCCACTACGGCGGCGAACCGGAAGCTCTTGCCGGGCTTCAGCAACGGCAGGGCCCGGTCCATGGCGCGGCTGGCGGCCTGCTTTCCGGCCCGGTCGCCGTCGAAACACAGGGTCGGCTCGGGATGCAGGCGCCAGAGCATCTCCATCTGAGTCTCGCCCAGCGCCGTACCCATGGCCGCCACCGCCGCGATCCCCGACCGCTGGCAGGCGATCACATCCATATAGCCCTCGACCACCACCAGGGCCGCGCCGTCGCCGCCCGAATGCAGCAGCTTGCGCGCCTCGGGCAGGCCGTAGAGCACGTGGCCCTTGTCGAAGAGGGCGGTGTCGGGGCCGTTCAGGTATTTGGCCCGCGCCTCCGGATCCATGGCCCGGCCGCCAAAGGAGACGGTTCGCCCGCGGCCGTCGGTGATCGGGAAGATGATCCGGTCGCGGAACCGGTCATAGGGCGCGCCGCCATCCTCCGGCGCGATCAGCAGCCCCGTCTCCACCAGCTCCGCCGGCCGCGCGCCCTTGGCGATCAGATAGTCCTTCAGCGCCGTGCGGCCGGCCGGTGAGAAGCCCAGGCGGAAGCGGCCCCATTCGCTTTCCGGCAGGCCGCGCTTGATCAGATAGTCCCGCGCCGCCTTGCCCACCGGCCGGCGCAGCTCCGCCTCGAACCAGCTGGCCGCCGCGTCCAGCCAGTCGGTGAGGCCCTGACGCTTCTTCTCCTGCGCCGCCGCCTGGGGATCCGGCTCGGGCAGGGCCAGCCCCGCCTCCGCCGCCAGCCGCTCCACCGCCTCCACGAAGGTCAGCCGCTCGGTCTCCTGCAGGAAGCCGATCAGGTCGCCGTGCTTGCCCGACGAGAAGTCGTGGAAGAAGCCCTTGTCGTCGTTGACGAAGAAGGACGGCGACTTCTCCTTGGTGAAGGGCGACAGGCCGACATATTCCCGCCCCTGACGGCGCAGCTTCACCGTCTTGCCGATCACGTCTGACAGGCGAAGGCGGGACTTGATCTCGTCAAGGAAGCGGTCATCGAAGCGCACGGCCCTCATTAGCGCGCCAGCGGGCCGGGGCGGCAAGATTTCGTCGCGGCGCCGCAGATTCGGCCGGCTCGGCCTTTGACCGGATCGGCCGATCCTGGTCGGCGGCGCGGCCTGGGTGATTGATGATTACATTTTCGGCGCCGTCCCCGCCGAAGCGCCCATTTCCATGGCGTCCCCGGCAAATGCCGGCCAGGTGACGGAGCCGTCACCAATGCGGTCACGGCTGCGACGGCATCCTGGGTCGGTTGGGGAATACGCTCCGGGAGAGCGGCGTAAATCATGAGTTCAGTGCCGGACGACGCGCCAAAGCGAGGCCTCGCGTCTCGCCTCTGGACCGCCATGGCCGAGGCGCTGTTTCCGCGCAAGGCCATCGCCAGGGCCGAGGCCGATGCGCGCCTGGCCGAGGAGCGCCTGGCCGCCGCCCTCGACGCCCTGCCCGAGGGCATCGTCTTCCTGGATTCCGAGGGCCGCTACATCCTCTGGAACAAGCGCTACGCCGAGATCTACCACCGCTCGGCCGACCTCTTCGCGCCGGGCGCCAAGCTGGAGGACACCCTGACGATCGGCGTCGCCCGCGGCGACTACCCCGAGGCGATCGGGAACGAGGAGGCATGGCTGCGCCGGCGCCTGGAGATGCTGCGCAATCCCGGCCAGCGCCACGAACAGCGCCTGATGGACGGCCGCTGGGTGATGATCGAGGAGCGCCGCACCAGCGACGGCGGCGTCATCGGCCTGCGCGTCGACATCACCGCCATGAAGACCCAGGCCATCGCGCTCACCGAGGCGCTGGCGCGGGCCGAGGCGGCCAGCAAGGCCAAGAGCGAGTTCCTGGCCAACGTCAGCCACGAGCTGCGCACGCCGCTGAACGGGGTCATGGGCCTGGCCGACGTTCTCGCTCGGACGGCGCTGGGCGAGGAACAACGCGACATTGTCCAGAACATCCTGGCCTCGGCCGGATCCCTCAACCGCCTGGTCTCCGACCTGCTGGACTTCAACAGCCTGGGCGCCGGCAGCCTGGCCATCGCTACCGCGCCCTTCGACCTCGCCGCCCTGGCGCGGGACACCGTCCAGGCCTTCGGCGACGAGGCGCGGGCCCGCGGCCTGACCCTGACCCTTCACCTCTCGGACGGCGTCGCCGGCGAGGTCCTCGGCGACGCCGAGCGGGTGCGCCAGATCCTCAGCAATCTGCTTAGCAACGCGTTGAAGTTCACCCAGGCCGGCGGCGTTGACGTTGCCGTCGCTCCATTCTTCGAGGAGGGCCGCACCCGCTGGCGCCTTGAGGTCACCGACACCGGCGCCGGCTTCGACGAGGCCGACGCCGAGCGCCTCTTCGCCCGGTTCGAACAGGGCGACGCCTCGACCACGCGCCGGCACGGCGGGGTCGGCCTGGGTCTGGCCATCTGCCGCCAGTTGGCCGAGCTGATGGACGGCGAGATCACCGCCCGTGGCCGCCCCGGCCAGGGCGCGACCTTCACGGTGATCCTGTCCCTGCCCCGCGCCGAGGCCGCCGTCCTTGGCGACAGCGCCGCCCTGCGCGTCCTCCTGGCCGATGACAACCCCACCAACCGCAAGGTCGTGGAGCTGATGCTGGACGCCGTCGGGGCCCAGGTGACCAGCGTCGAGAACGGCCGCGAGGCGGTGGACGCGCTCAAAGGAGACAACTTCGATGTCGTGCTCATGGACCTGCAGATGCCGGTGATGGACGGCCTGGAAGCCATCCGCGTCATCCGCCACGGCGAGGCCCAGTCGGGCGCGCCGCGCCTGCCGATCATCGTCCTGTCGGCCAACACCTCCGACGACGACTTCGCCGCCTCGCAGGCCGCCGGCGCCGACGCCCACCTGGGCAAGCCCATCCGCGCCGAAGCCCTGCTCAGCGCCATGGCCGAGGCGACCGGCGGCGAGGGGTAGGCGCTACCCCACCCCCTTAAGCTTCTCCGGATTGCGCACGATGTAGATCGCCGCGATCCGGCCGTCGTGGGAGGGTTCGAAGGCCAGGGTCATGGGTCCGTCGTCGGACTGCAGCACCAGGCCCGGACAGCCGTTGATCCGCACCACGCGGGCGCCGGCCGCCGTCAGCCAGGCGGATTGGCGCCAGGCCAGGCCCTCGATCAGCCGCATGACGTCCTCGCGCCCGACCATCGGCCGCAGCGCCGCCTTGCGCTTGCCGCCGCCGTCGGAGATCAGCACCGCGTCCTCGGTCAGCAGGTTCGACAGCGCCGTCATGTCGTTGTTGGCGGCGGCCTGCATGAAGGCGCCGGCCAGGCGCATGGCCTCGGCGTCGCTGACGGCGAACCGCGGCCGCGCCTCCTGCACATGCTGGCGCGCCCGCGCGGCCAACTGGCGGCAGGCCGGCTCGGTGCGGCCAAGGCTGCGGGCCACCTCGCCATAGTCCTGGTCGAACACGTCGTGCAGCAGGAACACCGCCCGCTCCAGGGGCGAGAGCCGCTGCAGGGCCAGCAGGAAGGCCACCGACACATCCTGCGCCCGTTCCAACGGGTCGTCGTCGATCTCCTCCACCAGCGGCTCGGGCAGCCAGGGGCCGACATAGGTCTCGTGCCGGGCGCGGGCGCTCTTCAGCCGATCCAGGCACAGCCGCGTGGTCACCTGGGCCAGCCACGCGCCGACGTCATCCACCTTGCCCCGGTCGGCGCCGTTCCAGCGCAGCCAGGCGTCCTGCACGGCGTCCTCCGCCTCGGCCACCGAACCCAGCATCCGGTAGGCCAGCCGCGTCAGCCGCGGCCGCTGGGCCTCGAACACGCTCGCGGTGTCAGCCTCGCTCATGCCGCCAGCGCCGCCGACGGCCGCTCGAACGGCGCCGCGGTCCCCGCCACCACCACCCGAGAGCAGGTCTTGCCGTGGCCAAGGCCGTATTTCAGCGTCGGGTACATCCGCGCCGTGGTCAGGTTCAGGCTGAGGTCCACAAGGCCCGCCTTGCCCCAGCGCTTCAGGATCTCGTCGCGCAAGGGATCGGCCTCCTCCATGTCCCGCGCCAGCACCGCCCGGGCGAAACGATAGCCCAGGCGCGCCGCCTCGCCCATGGCCGCCTCGTTCCCGGCCAGGATGGCGCGGATGATCTCCGGCCTCACACCGCTTTTGGCGGCGATATCGACGCTGATCTGGGTGCAGGGGCCGCAGTCTTCCGACAGGGTCCCGACGATGCCGGCCGCGGCCTGGGCTTCGGCGGGCGCGTGCTTGCCGTGGCCCAGGGACGTGACCAGGAAGAACTTCAGTAGGCTGACT
Organism: Caulobacteraceae bacterium; assembly: GCA_036384135.1. Classification (GTDB taxonomy): domain Bacteria; phylum Pseudomonadota; class Alphaproteobacteria; order Caulobacterales; family Caulobacteraceae; genus Acaudatibacter. Next base: position 15,986 of record DASVMY010000322.1, read on the forward strand.
GGGCTCACATCCAGAACGTCGCGCATGTAGCTGGCGTCATAGTTCCAGGTCCGCTCGAAGGCGTCGATCTGGCGGCTGAGGATGGCTTTGAGCATCGGGTTTCTCCTTCAGGCTGCGATGGTTCGGGCCTTGGCCGGCAGCGCCAGCCAGGCGGTGATCAGAGCGGGGACGAAGATGCCGGGAAGGTCGCGGATCAGGGCCGCCACGGCGTTGCCGCAGACCGCGGCGTCGGCGACGTGGATACCGGCGTGCAGCACCAGGAAGCCCGCCGCGGCCGCCAGGGCGCCCTGCCCCGCGTCTGGCCTCATCGCCCGCCACGCCAGGGCGGCGGCGCAGACCAGATAGGCCGCGCCGATGTCCTTCACGAAGTGCGGGTTGTAGGGACCGGTGGTCACCACGCCTGGCACGGCGCCGTACCACCACAGCCCGGCGAACAGCATCGCCAGGCCGTTGAGGCCCAACACCAGGGCTAGAAATCCGGCCAATCCGCGTTTCATCGCCTCGTCCTCTCGTCGATTCGGAGGGGAGACGAGGCGGGGATCAGCTTTGTGACATCAGGTCCTGATGAGCATGGCCGAATAAGGTTGGAAACAGCCGTCCAGCACCTCGCCGGTGATGCTGAGCAACTCGCCGCCGGGGATCTCGGGCCATGTCGCCGGCTGGTCGCTCATGTTGAACATCGCCACCACCATCTCCCCGTCGGCCTCGCGGGCGAACGCCAGGATCGGCGAGGGGGCGTCCAGGAAGGTGATCTCACCCCACTTCAGCGCCGCCGAGCCCTTGCGCAGGGCGATGACGTGGCGGGCGAAGGCCAGGGGGGAGTCGCGGTCGCCCTCCTGCTGGTCCACGGTCAGGGCGTCGTGTTCCGGCGCGGCCGGCAGCCAGGGGACGCCGCTGGTGAAACCGTGGGCCGGCGCCTCCGAGCGCCAGGGCATGGGCGTGCGGCAACCGTCGCGACCCTTGGCCACCGGATAGTAGAGATCGCCCACCGGATCGCGCAACTGGTGGCGCTTGAGGTCGGCCTCGGGCAGGCCCAGTTCCTCTCCCTGGTAGATCAGGGTCGTGCCCTTCAAGGTGACCAGCAGCGCCATCATCAGCTTGGCCAGGGCCGGATTGGCCCCGCCGTCCCCGAACCGGCTCACCGTGCGGGTCACGTCGTGGTTCGAGAACGACACGCACGGCCAATGGCGCGGATGTTTGGCCAGGTTGGCGAAGTGCTTGAGGATGAAGGCCGGCGAAAAACGCTTGGCGATCAGTAGCGGGAAGCTGTAGCCGGCGTGCAGCCCCTCGTCTGGCGCCGCGAAGCCGCCCGCACGCTCTGCCTCCTCGGAAAACTCGCCGAACACGAAACGGTCGTCGAAGGCGTCCACCCGGCGGCGGATTTCATCCAGGACCTCGATGTTTTCCGGCAGGTTGGCGTCGTACTTCTGCTCCTGCAGGTTGGAGGCGTGGCCCCAGTTGTAGGCGGTTCGCTCCGCCATCGGCACGGCCGGGTTGGGCGTCAGGGCCGGGTCGTGCAGATAGGCGTTGGCCACGTCCAGGCGAAAGCCGTCCGCGCCGCGCGCAAGCCAGGTCTCCAGCACCTTCAGCGCCGCTTCGCGCGCCTGCGGGTTGCGCCAGTTCAGCTTTGGCTGCTGGCGCAGGAACTTGTGGTGATAGTGCTGCCGCCGATCCGGCTGGTAGGACCACGCCGGTCCGCCGAACACCGACAGCCAGTTGTTGGGCGCCGTGCCGTCCAGCGCCGGATCGGCCCAGACGTACCAGTCGGCCTTGTCACCGCCCTCGCGGCTCTCCAGGAACCAGGCGTGTTCGTCCGAGGTGTGGGCCAGCACCTCATCCAGCAGGACGCGGATGCCCCTGGCATGGGCGGCGTCCAGCAGGGCCTGGAAGTCGTCCAGGGTCCCGTAATCGCCCTGCACCCCGTCGAAATCGGCGACGTCATAGCCCCAGTCGCGGTTGGGCGAGGGATGGATGGGCGAGAGCCAGATCGCGTCGACGCCCAGGGCCTGGATGTAGTCCAGCTTGGCCAGGACGCCCGGCAAGTCCCCCTGCCCGTCGCCGTTGCTGTCGAAAAAGCTGCGCACATAGACCTGATAGATCACCGCGCCGCGCCACCAGGGCCGCTCCACGCCAGTCCCGCCGTCCGCCATCACGCGGCTTCCCCTCTTATCGTTTCGAGCCAGCCCGGCAGCTCGCTGATCGACGCCAGTTCGGCATAGCGCGGATTGTCCGCCGGCGCGTCGGCCAGTTCGTGCGCCCAGGTCACCACATAGGGGATGTAGGCCCCATAAGCCCCCGCCTCGATGGCCGGCAGCACGTCCGAGCGCATGGAGTTGCCCACCATCGCCGCCTCGCTCGCACCCGTGCCATGCTGGGCGAACACCCGCTCATAGGTGCCCCGGTCCTTCTCGCTGACGATCTCCACCGCCGCGAACAGCTCGCCCAGCCCGGACGCCGCCAGCTTGTTCTCCTGGTGCAGCAGGTCGCCCTTGGTGATCAGCACCAGCCGATAGCGCTCCGACAGTTCGGCCAGGGCCTCGGTGACCCCCGGCAACGGTTCGACGGGGTGGCTCAGCATCTCCCGTCCGGCGGCCAGTATCTCGCGCACCGCCGCGGTGATGTCGGCGCCGGCGGCCAGTTCCATGGCCGTCTCGATCATTGACAGGGTGAAGCCCTTCACCCCGTAGCCATAGAGGGCCAGGTTCCGCCGCTCCACCGCCGCCAGCCGCTCGCGCACCGCCGCCGCGTCCGCGTGGGCGTCCAGCAGGGCCACGAACCGGTCCTGGGTCAGACGGAAGATGGTCTCGTTGTGCCAGAGGGTGTCGTCGGCATCGAGGCCGACGGTGGTGATCAGGCTGCCGGATTCGCTCATCGCGGCGACTGTGGCGGCGGCTCGCGCCAGCGGCAAGGCCACGA
>DASVMY010000323.1:0-4882 GCA_036384135.1 Caulobacteraceae bacterium
CCCGCCCGCGCTGGCCCCTGGACGAGGCCGCCGCGCGGCTCAGCCCGACCCATCTTCCGGGCCGCAAGGGGGCGAAGGCATGAGGGAGGGGGGCATGAGCGGCGAAACCATCCAGACCGTCGGCGTCATCGGCGGCGGCGCCTGGGGCACGGCCCTGGCCCAGGTCTGCGCCCGCGCCGGGCTGGGCGTCACCCTTTGGGCGCGCGAGAGCGAGGTGGCCGACAGCATCCGCCACGACCAGGAAAACCGCCTGTTCCTGCCCGGCGTGGCGCTGGACCCCTCCATCGCCGCCACCACCAACCTGGCCGACCTGGCCACCCGCGACCTGATCCTAGCCGTGACCCCGGCCCAGCACCTGCGCGCCGCCCTGGCGGAGTTCGCGCCCAGCGCCCCGTCCGGCCTGCCGGTGATCCTGTGCGCCAAGGGGGTGGAGCAGGGGACGCTGAAGCTGATGAACGAGGTGCTGGCCGAGACCCTGCCCACCGCCCGCGCCGCCGTCCTGTCCGGGCCCAGCTTCGCCCGCGAGGTGGCCATGGGCCTGCCCACCGCCGTCACCCTGGCGGCCGAGGACCTGGAGCTGGCCCAGGACCTGGCCGCCGCCATCGCCACCCAGACCTTCCGCCCCTACGCCGCCGCCGACATGATCGGGGCCGAGGCCGGCGGGGCGGTGAAGAATGTCTTGGCCATCGCCACCGGGGTGGTGGAGGGCCGCGGCCTGGGCTCCAGCGCCCACGCCGCCCTGATCACCCGCGGCTTCGCTGAACTGACCCGCCTGGCCGTCGCCCTGGGCGGGCGGGCGGAGACCGTGGCCGGCCTCTGCGGCCTGGGCGACCTGGTGCTGACCTGTTCCAGCGCCCAATCGCGGAACAACAGCGTCGGCCTGGCGCTGGGCCGGGGTGAGAGCCTCGAAACGGCGCTGGCGGGCAAGCTGTCGGTGGCCGAGGGCGTCGCCTCCGCCCCGGCGGTCGTGGCCCTGTCGCGCAAGCTGGGCGCCGAAACCCCCATCTGCGACGCCGTCGACGCTATCCTGGCCGGCCGCGTCGGCGTCGACGCCGCCATCGCCGGCCTGCTGTCCCGTCCCCTCCGCACCGAAACCGAGAGCTAGTCCCGCATGGCCACCTTCCTGCTGATCCACATCGACAAGCCCGCCAGCCTCGCCCTGCGCATGGCCAACCGCGAGGCGCACCTGGACTATTGCCGCGCCAACGCCGATATCATTCGCCTGGGCGGGCCGATCATGAACGACGCGGGCGAGATGGGCGGCTCGATGCTGATCCTTGAGGTCGACGACGTCGAGGCCGCCCGGACCTTCAGCGACAACGACCCCTACACCAAGGCCAACCTGTTCCAGCGCCGCAACGTCTCCCCCTTCAAGGTCACGATGGGCGCGATCGCCTAGTGCGGGAGAACCCGGCCCAGCCGGCGCCCGGCGCCGTTCTCTGCCGCCTGGACGCCATCGCCGATCCGGGGGCCAAGGGCTTCAGCTTCCGGCAGGGCGAGATGCTGTTCATGGGCTTCCTGGTGCGCCAGGGCGGCGAGGTGTTCGGCTATATCGACCGCTGCCCCCACGCCGGCCTGCCGCTCGCCACCTTCGGCGACCGCTTCCTGACCCGCGAGGGCGACCTGATCCTCTGCTCCTCCCATGGGGCGCTGTTTCGGCCGAGAGACGGGATCTGCATCGGCGGGCCGTGCGCGGGCAAGGCGCTGTGGCCCTGGCGGGTGACAGTGGTAGGGGAGGACGTGGTGGTGGCGCAAGGCCGCTGGCCCCCCTAGGCCGGCGAAACCTCGGCCCCGAACGTCGCCACCTCCTCCAGCAACCCCGTCACCGCCAGCCTGACCAACTCGCCGCCCTTTTCCGGCGAGGCCTGGGCGGGGTTGGAGCCCATGCGGCCATCGGCGAAGCGGGCGCGGAAGTCGGCGGCTTCGCGGATCGGGCCGGTAGGGGCGATCTGGGGGGCGTAGTTGGCGGTCTTGATGTCGTCGGGATAGGCCCACTGGGTGACCGCGATCTCCGAGGGGGTCGCGTGGCTGCCGTGGCCGGTGGGGAACTGCTGGTAGGCCAGCTTCTGCACCCCTTTGAGGTCCCACCAGTTGCGCAGGCGGCAGGCGAAGCCGGTGCGCCCGCCCTTGTAGCTGGCCTCGGCGTAGATCTCGGAGAACGCCGCCTCGACGGTGGCGACGTTGCCGCCGTGGCCGTTGAGAAAATAGATCCGGGTAAAGCCGTGATGGGCCAGGGACTGGGTCCAATCGCGGATGGCCAGCATGAAGGTCGAGGGGCGAAGGGCGATGGTGCCGGGGAAGTCCAGGTGATGCTGCGCCATGCCGACGTTGAAGGTTGGCCCCACCAGGATGTCGCCGCTCTTGTGCGCCTCGTGGGCGATGATTTCGGGGCACAGCCAGTCGGTGCCCAAGAGGCCGGTGGGACCGTGCTGCTCGTTGGAGCCGATGGGGATCACCACCGTGGTCGACCGCTTCAGATAGGCCTCGATCTCCGCCCAGGTGGAAAGGTGCAGCAGCATGGGACCTCCAAGGGTTGAAGGCGCCATCTAGCACCGCGCACCGACGCCCAGCCAGCCTTGGCGGTTTGCGCCACGTCAGCCTTCCCAACCGGGCGCTTTGGGCGTTTGATCGCGCCAAACAAGCAGAGCCCGATGATTTTTGTCGGAACCGACAAAAATCTGAATCGTGCTCGCAAACTCTAGAATCGAGCCTGTTTCTCCCGTTTTGATAAATCCATCAAAACGGGACAGGCTCTAGGAGACGACGATGCGCACGAACGGCATCAATCATCTGGCGCTGGTCTGCCGCGACATGGAAGAGACGGTGGAGTTCTATACCAAGGTGCTGGACATGCCCCTGGTGAAGACGGTGGCCCTGCCCGACGGCGGCCAGCACTTCTTCTTCGACTGTGGCGGCGGCTCGCTGCTGGCCTTCTTCTGGTGGGAGAACGCGCCCGCCGCGGCGCCGGGGATCGCCTTCGTGGAGGAGTTCCCGAAGAAGCCCATGAGCGGCATCGGCTCGATGAACCACGTCGCCTTCACCCTCGACGAGGCGGAGCTGGAGGCGGGGATCAAGCGGCTGGAGGCGCATGGCGTTCCGGTGCTGCCGGTGGTGGTCAACCACGACGATTCGGAGACGGGGGTGGCCAAGGAGATGCACGAGGGCGTCTTCGTCCGCTCGGTCTATTTCCGCGACCCCAACGGCATCATGCTGGAATTCGCCGCCTTCACCCGCGAGCTGGGCCGGCCCGAGGACGTGCGGCACAAGCCGGCGAAGGCTAAGTCCAAGACACCCGTGACCGCCTGATGCCCAGGCTGCGCGAGGTTCCCCGCGCGGAGGTGACCAGCGACGTCATTCTGCGCACCTACAAGCTGCTGTTCGGGGACCGCGACCCGGTGGCCCAGCCCGGCACCGACACCGGCACCCGCGGCGACTGGTGGACCGTGTTCGCCCTGGTGCCGGACGTGTTCGAGCATGCCGTCCGCGGGTTCGGGCTGTACCGCAACCCGGCCCGCAAGCTGGACCCGGTGCTGCGCGAGCTCGGCCAGACCCGGGTGGGCTGGTGCAAGTCCAGCCAGTTCGTCTTCTCCCAGCACTGCAAATCCCTGCGGGGGCTGGGCGTATCGGAGGAGAAGATCGCCGCCGTGCCGGCCTGGCAGGTGGCGCCCTGCTATGACGAACGCGAGCGGGCGGTGCTGGCCTACGCCGACTGCCTGGCCCTGGCCGGCGGGCGCACGCCCCAGCCGGTGATGGACGCGCTGAAAGCTTTCCTCAGCGACGAGGAGATCCTGGAGTTCACCTACATCGTCGCCCTCTACGATATGCATGCGGTGATGGTCCGCGCCCTGCGCCTGGAGTTCGACGACCGCGACGACCCCATCGTCGAGGTGGCCGCGCCGGAAGGGTTCTCGGCGCGCGATTTCCTGGACACGGGGCGGCGGTAGCCGCCACCGCTTCTGCTAACCGCTACGTAAACTTACGGAATTGGTCTTTGGGCGGACGGCGCCTAGGGTCCCGGTGGGAGAGGCGTGGGCGCGCAGTCGTCCAGCCTTCCCTGGGAGCGAGACGCCGATGAGGGCTGGCGACCATGCCGGACGGGTGCTGGCCGTATTGGGCGGCGCCGACGCCGCGCGGTCGGTGGTGGCCGCGTCCTGGCGCCGGTGCCTGACCGTGCACCAGCTGGACCCGGAAGCCTGCGGTCCGCCGCGCATCCTTACCGAAGGCGAGCTGCGGCCGATCCGCGAGACCATGGCGCCTCTGGTGCGCGCCGCTGAAGGGGTGCTGGACCGGCTGTTCCTGGCGGTGGGCGACGCCGGCTGCTGCGTGCTGCTCACCGATCCGCAGGGGGTGCCGGCGGCCCGCCGGGGGGTGTCGGTGGACGACGAGGCGTTTCGGCGCGCGGGCCTGTGGGTCGGCGCGGTGTGGAGCGAGGCCACCGCCGGCACCAACGGCATCGGCACCTGCCTGGCCGAGCAGCGGCCCCTGACCATCCATCACGACCAGCATTTCCACACCCGCAACATCGGCCTGTCGTGCACGGTCTCGCCGGTCTACGACCACCTGGGCCGTCTGGCCGGGGCGCTGGATGTCTCCTCCTGCCGCTCGGACATGGCCGACAGCGCCGTTGGCTTGGTGGCGGCGGCGGTGCTCGACGCGGCGCGGCGGATCGAGGGGCGGGCCTTTCGCCAGGCCTTCGAGGCGGCCCGGATCGTGCTGCTAGGCGAGGACACCGTCGCCGACCGCCCCTCCAGCCCGCTACTGGCGGTGGACGCCGACGACCGGATCATCGGCGCCTCGCGGGCGGCGCGCCTGGCGTTGCGGCTCACCGACGAGATCCTGGCGCGAGGCCTGCCGGCCGCCGACGTGATCGCCCCCTCAGCTG
>DASVMY010000324.1:0-33841 GCA_036384135.1 Caulobacteraceae bacterium
CCGCACAGCCCGCCTGGGACGCGGTCGGCGGCGAGGCCCGCGCCAAGGTCCTGGACGCCATGGGGGCCGCCCTGGAGACCAACCTCGACGCCTTGGTCGGGATCCTTTCCAACGAGGCCGGCAAGACCCTGCCCGACGCCATCTCCGAGGTGCGCGAGGCCGCCGACTTTTGCCGCTACTACGCCCACCTGGCCCGCGCCCAGTTCGGCGCGCCCCAGGTCCTGCGCGGTCCCACCGGCGAGGCCAACACCCTTTCCCTGCACGGCCGCGGCGTCATTGCCTGCATCAGCCCCTGGAACTTCCCCCTGGCCATCTTCACCGGCCAGATCGCCGCCGCCCTAGCCGCGGGCAACGCCGTCGCCGCCAAGCCGGCCGAACAGACCCCTCTGGTCGCCGCGGCGGCCGTGCGCCTCTACCACGCCGCCGGCCTCGATCCGGCCCTGCTCAGCCTGCTGACCGGCCGCGGCGAGACCATCGGCGCCGCCCTGATCGCCCACCCTCAGATCGACGGCGTCGCCTTCACCGGCGGCACCGAAACCGCCTGGGCCATCAACCGCGCCCTGGCCGCCCGCGGCGGCCCGATCATCCCCTTTATCGCCGAAACCGGCGGCCTCAACGGCATGTTCGCCGACACCACCGCCATGCGCGAACAGGTGATCGACGATGCCGTGCTCAGCGCCTTCGGCTCCGCCGGTCAGCGCTGCTCGGCCCTGCGCCTGCTATTCGTGCCAAACCAGATCGCCGACGACATGATCGAACGACTCAAAGGAGCTATGGACGCCCTGGTCATCGGCGATCCCGCCCTGGCCGCCACCGACATCGGCCCGGTCATCGACGAAGACGCCAAGGCGGCCCTGGAACAGCACCTGGTCCGACTGGAGCGGGACGCCAAAATCCTCCACCGCCTGCCCGCCCCCGAAGGCGTCTTCTTCGCCCCCGTCCTGGCCGAAATCCCCGCCGCCGACTTCCTGGAGCGCGAAGTCTTCGGCCCGATCCTGCATATCGTCCGCTACGACCCCGCCGACCTGGAGACCGTCGCCCGCCAGTTGGCCGCCCGCCGCTATGGCCTGACCCTGGGCGTCCACAGCCGCATCGACGCCTTCGCCGCCGAGGTCGCCGCCCTGGTCCCGGCCGGCAACACCTACGTCAACCGCTCGATCATCGGCGCCGTCGTCGGCGTCCAGCCCTTCGGCGGCGAGGGCTTGTCCGGCACCGGCCCAAAGGCCGGCGGACCACATGCCCTGCTGCGCTACGCGGTGGAACGGGCGGTGAGCGTGAACACCGCCGCCCAGGGCGGCGACCCGGCGCTGCTGGCGCTGTAGTCGACCCTTCCTTCGCGAGCGAACGCGAAGCGGGGGACGCGTTCGAACTCGTCAGCATCGAGGAAGGTCTGCATAAAGGAAGGTATGGGTTGCCGGCGCGTCGCCACAACACCGAGCCACCCCACTCCAGTGGCTCTGTTCCGTTCGAGAAGGTCCCCAGCGCTTCAGGCGCCGGGCGTTAAGGCACCAAGTGCAGCAGCCACTGTATGGCTACCGCCGCCACCATCAGCACCCCGATCGCGAGGCCAAAGCAGGCCCCGTGCTCGACGACGCTCTTGTGAGCGGCGGCTTTGCCGTGCGGCCCGTGCGCTGTTTGCAGCGACATCGTCTTCCTCCGAAGTCGGACCACTCTCAAGGGCAGCCCGTACACAGGGAAGAGGATGCTACCCTTTTGGTTGCTTGGCTAGAAAATTTGATTGGGTTTCAGGCTGGAAATACTCGAACCGCGCCCTACGGCGCCTTTTCCAGAGGCTGATCGGACAGCAAGAACCCCATCACCGCCTCCAACACCCGGGCGATCTCGCCCCGGTCGCCGCCAGGATTGTTCACCGCGCGCATGGCCATGCCGTCGAAAACCATGCTCAGCACCTCGCCCCGAGCCGTCGTTTCACCCTCGCTGCGCCCGGGAGCGCTGACCTGATCCAGCAGCTTTCGCACCAACCCCCGCTCGGCCGCATCGGCCGCCTGCACGATGGCGGCCACCTTGGGATTGCGCGCCGCCTCGGCCAGCACCTCCAGCACCAGGGCCGCCCGCGCCGGGTCGTAGTTGCGCTCCACCGCCTGGACACAGGAATCGATGGCCATCGCCACCATCGGCGCGCCGGAGGTCTCGAACTCGGCGAACTTGGCCCGCATCTCGGCCAAATCCCGCTGGACGATAGCCGAAACGATAGCTTCCTTGTTCTCGAAATAGCGGTAGATTTGGCCGACGCTGAGGCCCGCCGCACTGGCGATCTCCGCCATGCTGGCGCCGTGGAAGCCGGAGCGGCGCACGCAGTCGCAGGCGGCGTCCAGGATTTGTTGCTGACGCATCTCCGCCTTCGGACGAGCTAGGATATGGGCATCGGTCGCGGACAATTTCCGGTATCCTTGTGCAATGCAGCAAAAATGCCCGCTGCTAAGTTGACTTGCCCGAAGCCCGATCCTATCTCCCGGCCTCGACGCGTGAATGAACGTTCATTCTCAAGTCGGTTACATTGTCCGAGTCGTCAAGGGGCCTGCCCCCGCGACACCCCGCCGCCTCAGGTGAGTCATGCCCCTTTCGATCCTCCGCGTCGGTCCCGCCATCCTGGCCATAGCCCTCGCCCTGGCCCTTGCCGCCTGCAGCGCCAAGAGCGGCGCCGGTCAGGGCATGAACGGTCCCACCGAGGTCGGCGTGATCACCATCAAGACCCAGCCGGTGGCTCTGACCGCCGAACTCAGCGGCCGCACCTCCGCCTTCCTGGTCTCCGAGGTCCGGCCCCAGGTCAGCGGCATCGTCCAGTCGCGTCTGTTCGAAGAAGGCGCCGCCGTGCGTCGAGGCCAGCCGCTCTATCAGATTGACCCGGCCACCTACCGCGCCGCCTACCAGAGCACCGCCGCCGGCCTGGCCCAGGCCAACGCCACCCTGACCTCCGCCAAGCTCAAAGCCAGCCGCTACAAGGACCTGGTGGCCATCAACGCCGTCTCCAAACAGGACAATGACGACGCCCAAGCCGCCTATCTGCAGGCCCAGGCCAATGTCGCCGCCCAGGCCGCCGCCGTGGAGCAGGCCCGCATCAACCTCGGCTACACCCGCGTCCTGGCGCCGGTCACCGGGCGCATCGGCAAGTCGTCGGTCACCGCCGGCGCCCTGGTCACCGCCAGCCAGGCCACACCCCTGGCCACCGTCCAAGACCTCAGCCAGATCTACGTCGACGTCACCCAGTCCGCCGCCGACCTGATCAAGCTCAAGCGCGACCTGGCTCAAGGGACCCTCGACCAGGCCGGCTCGGCCGACGTCACCCTGACCCTGGATGACGGTTCCACCTATCCCCTGACCGGAAAGCTGCAATTCTCCGACGTCACCGTCGATCCCAGCACCGGCTCGGTGGGCCTGCGCGCGCTCTTCCCAAATCCCAATGGCGTCCTGCTGCCCGGCCTCTATGTCCGCGCCCACCTCGCCAAGGGCATCGCCCCGGCCGGCATCCTGGTCCCCGAAGCGGCGGTCTCGCGGAATTCCAAGGGTGAAGCGCAGGTCCAGGTGGTTGGCGCGGACAACAAGGCTACCGCCCGCACGATCGCCGTCGGCCAGACCGTCGGCGACCAGTGGCTGGTCTCCTCAGGCCTCAAACCCGGCGAGCGGGTGATCGTCGAGGGCCTGCAGAAGGTCCGCCCCGGCGCGCCGCTCAAGCCCGTGCCCGCCACCGTCGCTTCCGTCCCCTCCGCCAGCGCCCAGCGCTAGGACCGAGCCCATGCTGTCGCGTTTCTTCATCGATCGGCCAATCTTCGCCTGGGTCGTGGCCATCGTGATCATGCTGGCCGGGGCCCTGGCCATCACCACCCTGCCCATTGCCCAGTATCCCAACATCGCCCTGCCCCAGGTGGCGGTCCAGGCGGTCTATCCGGGCGCTTCGGCCAAGACCGTCGAGGACAGCGTCACCCAGGTCATCGAACAGAAGATGAAGGGCATCGATGGCCTGCTCTACATGTCCTCGGCCAGCGACGGCGCCGGCGCGGCCACGGTCACCCTGACCTTCAAGGCCGGCACCAACATCGACATCGCCCAGGTCCAGGTCCAGAACAAGCTGCAGACCGCCACCGCCCTGCTGCCCCAGGAAGTCCAGCAACAGGGCCTGACGGTGGTCAAATCCACCCGCAACTTCCTGATGGTGATCGGCCTCTATTCCGAGGACGGCAAATATTCCAACTCCGACCTGGCTGACTACATCGCCTCCAACCTTCAGGACCCCATCAGCCGGGTCGAAGGGGTGGGCGACACCCAGTTGTTCGGCGCCCAGCACGCCATGCGCATCTGGCTCGATCCCAACAAGCTGTATGGCTATTCCCTGACGCCCGCGGACGTCATCGCCTCGATCAAGGCTCAGAACGCCCAGGTCTCCGCCGGCCAACTGGGCGGCACGCCGTCCCTGCCGGGCACGGCCCTGAACGCCACAATCACCGCCCAGTCGCGTCTGCAGACGCCGCAACAGTTCGAGGACATCATCCTCAAGAACTCGGAAGGCGGCGCCATCGTCCACCTGCGCGACGTCGCCCGCGTCGAGCTGGGGGCCGAGAACTATGCTTCGCTCGCCAAGTTCAACGGCTTCCCCGCCGCCGGCATGCCCATCAAGCTGGCCCCTGGCGCCAACGCGCTCAACACCGCCAAGGCCGTGAAGGCCAGGGTCGCGGAGCTGTCGAAGTCCTTCCCGCCCGGCGTGAAGTACGTCGTGCCGCTCGACACCACCCCTTTCATCCAGAAATCCATCGAGGAGGTGGTCAAGACCCTGGCCGAGGCCATCGTCCTGGTCTTCCTGGTGATGTTCCTGTTCCTGCAGGACTGGCGCGCCACCCTGATCCCCACCATCGCCGTACCGGTGGTGTTGCTGGGCACCTTCGGCATCCTGGCGGCGCTGGGCTATTCCATCAACACCCTGACCATGTTCGGCCTGGTCCTGGCCATCGGCCTGCTGGTCGACGACGCCATCGTCGTGGTCGAGAACGTCGAACGGGTGATGCGCGAAGAGAACCTTCCGCCCGTCGAAGCCACCCGCAAGTCGATGAGCGAGATCACCGGCGCCCTGATCGGCATCGCGCTCGTCCTGGCCGCGGTGTTCGTGCCCATGGCCTTCTTCGGCGGCTCTCAGGGGGTGATCTACCGCCAGTTCTCGATCACCATCGTCTCGGCCATGGGCCTGTCGGTGCTGGTGGCCCTGGTCCTGACCCCGGCCCTGTGCGCCACCCTGCTTCGGCCCATCGACCAGGAGCACAAGGCCGCCGACCGCGGTTTCTTCGGTTGGTTCAACCGCAATTTCGACCACGCCAGCCAGCGCTACCAGGGCGGCGTGCGCCGTGTCCTGGGCCGCGGCGGGCGGATGATGGCCATCTACGGGGCCATCGTGGTGGTCCTGGCCCTGCTGTTCGTGCGCCTGCCCTCCTCCTTCCTGCCCGAAGAGGACCAGGGCCTCCTCTACAGCTTGGTCCAGCTGCCCCCTGGCGCCACCGAGGAACGCACCCAGGCGGTCCTGAAACAGGTCGCCGGCCATTTCCTCACCGAAGAGAAGGACTCGGTGAAGTCGGTCTTCACCGTCTCGGGCTTCAGCTTCGCCGGCTCCGGCCAGAACGCGGGCCTGGCATTCGTTCGGTTACGCGACTTCAAGGACCGTCCCCGCCCCAGCCAGTCCGCCCAGGCCGTGGCCGGGCGCGCTATGGGAGCCTTCGGCCGCATCCGCGACGCCATGGTCTTCCCCATCACCCCACCGGCCGTGCCGGAACTGGGCACCGCGTCCGGCTTCGACTTCGAGCTGGAGGACACCGGCGGCCTCGGCCACGACGCCCTGATGGCCGCCCGCAACCAGCTGCTAGGCATGGCCGCCCAGGATCCCAACCTGGCCGGGGTGCGGCCCAACGGCCAGGACGACACGCCCCAGTTCGGCGTCAACGTCGACCAGGCCCGCGCCGGCGCCCAGGGCCTGACGACCGCCGACATCAACAGCACCCTCAGCGCGGCGCTGGGCGGCGCCTATGTCAACGACTTCGTCGACCGCGGCCGGGTCAAGAAAGTCTATGTCCAGGCCGACGCCCCCTACCGCACCACCCCCGAAGACCTGCAGAAGTGGTACGTCCGCGGCTCCTCCGGCCAGATGGCCCCGTTCTCGTCCTTCGCCACCTCCAGCTGGACGGTCGGCTCGCCACGGCTGGAGCGGTACAACGGCCTGCCGTCGGTGGACATCCAGGGCTCCCCCGCCAAGGGCAAGAGCACCGGCGACGCCATGGCCGCCATGGAGCGCCTGGCCGCCAAGCTGCCGCCGGGCATCGGCTACGAATGGACGGGCCTGTCGCAGCAGGAACGCGAGGCGGGGGCCCAGGCGCCGGCCCTCTACGCCCTGTCGGTGATCGTGGTCTTCCTGCTGCTGGCCGCCCTCTATGAGAGCTGGACGATCCCCCTGGCCGTTATCCTGGTCATCCCGCTGGGGGTCCTGGGCGCGGTCCTGGCCACCACCGTGCGCGGCCTGTCCAACGACATCTATTTCCAGGTCGGCCTGCTCACCACCATGGGCCTGGCCGCCAAGAACGCCATCCTGATCGTCGAGTTCGCCAAAGACTTGCAAAAGGCCGGCCGCTCGGTGATCGACGCCACGCTTGAAGCGGTCCGCATCCGCCTGCGGCCGATCCTGATGACTTCGCTGGCCTTCATCTTCGGGGTCATGCCCCTGGCCATCTCCAACGGCGCGGGCTCGGGCAGCCAGCACGCCATCGGCACCGGTGTCATCGGCGGCATGATCGCCGCCACCGCCTTCGGCATCTTCTTTGTGCCGGTGTTCTTCGTCCTGGTGCGCACCATCTTCGCCCGACGCCCCAAGGCCCAGCCGGAGCCCCAACCGGCCCCGGCCGAGCCGGTCCCGCCGACCGCCCCCACCTCGCCCGAGGCCGCCTGACATGCGCCGACACGCTTCCCTGATCACGGTCCTGCTGGCCGGCGCGGCCCTCTCCGCCTGCACCCTGGCGCCCACCTACGAGCGCCCAGTGCTACCGGTGACACAGAGCTGGCCGGCGGTTGGAGGCCCCAGCGCCGCCCCGATCGCGGCCGGCCAGACCACCGCCGCCGACCTGGCCTGGCGCGACGTGTTCCTGGACAAGCGCCTGGCCGCCGTCATCGACCTGGCCCTGACCCAGAACCGCGACCTGCGTGTGGCCGTCGGCAACATCGCCAAGGCCCGCGCCCAGTACGGCGTCCAGCGCGCCGAGCTCTTCCCCGCCATCAACGCCAACGCCGCCGCCCAGCGCAGCCACACCCCGGCCTCGCTCTCGGGAACCGGCTCGGCGCTGGACACTACCGAGTACAGCGCCAGCGTCGGCCTGGCCTCCTACGAGGTCGACCTGTTCGGCCGCATCCGCAGCCTGAACGAAGCAGCCCTGCAGACCTTCTTCGCCACCGAGGAGAACCGCCGCACCGCCCAGATCAGCCTGATCGCCGAGGTCGCCACCGACTACCTGACCCTGGCCGCCGACCAGGACCAACTCCAGCTGGCCCAGAGCACGGTCGCCACGCGCGAGGACTCCTTGAGGCTCACCCACAGCCGCTTCGACGCCGGCGCCGCCTCGGAGTTGGACGTCAACCAGGCCCAGACCCTTACCGAGCAGGCCCGCACGGATGTCGCCGCCGCCATCGCCCGCGTCGACCAGGACCGCAACGCCCTGCGCCTGGTGGTCGGGGCCGAAATCCCCGCCGATCTCGAACCCGCCGGCAACCTCACCGCCATCCAGCTGCGCCAGGACCTGCCGCCGGGCCTTCCCTCCGACGTGCTGGTGCGCCGTCCCGACGTGCTATCCGCCGAGCATGCGCTCAAGGGCCAGAACGCTGACATCGGCGCCGCCCGCGCCGCCTTCTTCCCGCGCATCACCCTCACCGGCTCGGCGGGAACGGCCAGCCCGGACCTGTCGGGCCTGTTCTCGGGCGGCAGCGGCGCCTGGAGCTTCGCGCCCCAGGTCAGCGTGCCGCTGTTCAACGGCGGCGCCAACCGCGCCAACCTGAACGCCGCCAGGGCTGGACGCGACATCGCCGTGGCCCAGTACGAGAAGGCCATCCAGACCGCCTTCCGCGACGTGGCCGACGCCCTGGCTGTCCAGGCGACCATCGCCGACCGGATATCATCCCAGGAACGCCTGGTGGCCGCCGCCGACAGCGCCAGGCGGCTATCCCAGGCCCGCTATGACCGCGGTGTGGACAGCTATCTCACCCTCCTGGACGCCCAGCGCACCCTCTACGCCGCCCAGCAGACCCTGATCGCCACCCGCCTGGCCGCCGCCGCCAACCGCGTCAGCCTCTACAGCGCGCTAGGCGGCGGCGCGGACTCCCCGCCCCGCTCCTAGCGGGCCAGGTCAGGCGTACGCTGCCTGGCGGCCGAACATGCCCTCAAAGCGTTGGCGGACGATAGTCTCGGCTTCGCGGACAATGCTTTCGATGAGATCCTTGCAGGTGGGGATGTCGTTGATCAGCCCCGCGACCATGCCGCAGGACCAGGCGCCGGCGTCCATGTCGCCCTCGACCATGATCTTCGGATAGACCCCAGCCACTTCGGCGATGATGTCCTCGAACTTGAGGTTGGCGCCCAGTTCCTTCTCCTTGGCGATCAGCTTTTCAACGCCCGCGTTGTTGAGCACGCGCTCCGTGTTGCGTAGGGCGCGCATGACCAGGCGGGTGTCGAGTTCGGAGGCGGCGACCAGGGCCTTCTTCACATTCTCATGGATGGGCGCTTCGACCGTGGCCATGAAGCGGGTGCCCATGTTCATGCCCTCGGCGCCGAGCGCCAGGGCGGCGACCAGGGAACGGGCGTCGGCCATGCCGCCGGAGGCCACGAAGGGGATCTTCAGCTCTTCGGCCGCGCGGGGCAGAAGGATGAAGTTGGGCACGTCGTCCTCGCCGGGGTGACCGCCGCACTCAAAGCCGTCGACGCTGACGGCGTCGCAGCCGATGGCCTCCGCCTTCAGCGAGTGGCGCACAGAGGTACATTTGTGGATCACCTTGATGCCGGCTTCCTTGAGCAGAGGCATCCACTTCTGGGGGTTGTTGCCGGCCGTCTCGACGATCTTGACGCCGCCGTCGATGATGGCCTGGACATAGCCAGGATAGTCGGGCGGGGTGACCGAAGGCAGGAAGGTCAGGTTCACGCCGAAGGGCTTATCGGTCATCGACCGGCACTTGGCGATCTCCTTGGCCAGCAGTTCGGGGGTGCGCTGGGTGAGGCCGGTGATGATGCCCAGGCCCCCGGCGTTGGACACCGCCGCGGCCAGTTCGGCCAGGCCGACGAAGTGCATCCCGCCTTGGATGATGGGGTGCTCGATGCCGAACAGTTCGGTGATGCGCGTCTTCATGGTCTCTCCCGGAGTCCGCGGCCCAAGGTTCGGCGGCGGTTGTCGGGACCGACTATAAATCGGACTTTGCAGGGTCCGTCGAGCGCCCCGGCCCTTACGCCACCCGCAATCTGGGTCCGCTCGGCGCGCCGTGCAGCTCCGCACCGGCGTCCTTGGGCAGGGTGATGAAGAACAGGGTCGAGATCATCGCCACCCCGCCGATGACCAGAAAGGTGGGGGTGATCAGGGCGGCGGTGAGCTTGTGCGCGTGGCTGTGGGCCAGGGACAGGTGCAGCAGGGTGGCGGCCATGCCGATGCCGATACTCTGGGCCAGCTGTTGGCCCATGGTCGACATGGTCGAGGCGCGGCTCATCTGGGCGCGGCCGATGTCGGCGAAGGCCATGCCGTTGAGGCTGGTGAACTGCAGCGAGCGGAAGAAGCCACCGGTGAGCAGCACGGCGTAGATCATCCAGTGCGGCGTGGTGGGGGTGAACAGGGCGTAGCCCATGAAGGTCACCGCCACGATCACGGCGTTGACGCTGAGCACCGTCTTGAAGCCGAAGCGCCGCAGGATCGGTGGGGCGGCGGTCTTCATTACCAGGGCCGCAGCGGCGCTGGCGAAGGTCATCAGCCCGGCCTGAAGGGCGGACAGGCCAAAGGCCACCTGCAGCAGCAGGGCCAGCAGGAAGGGCGAGGCGCCCATGCCCATGCGCATGAAGGCGCCGCCCACCACTGAGGCGCTGAAGGTCCGCGTCTTCAGCAAGCTGAGATCGAGGATGGCGTGGGGCGTCCGGCGGGCGTGGAAGACATAGAGGGCCAGGCAAATCACGCCGCCGCCCATCATCCCCGCCACCAGGGCCGCGGGCAGGACGCCCTTGCCCAGGTTCTCGAAGCCATAGACCACCCCGGCCATGCCCAGGCCGGTCAGGAACAGGCCGGGCCAGTCGAGCTGGCGGGCGCCCTCTTCCTTGACGTCCTTGATGTAGCGGCTGACCAGCACCAAGCCGAGGATGGCGATGGGGATGTTGAGGAAGAAGATCCAGCGCCAGGAGCCGTAGGTGACGATGAAGCCGCCGATGGGTGGCCCCAGCACCGGCCCCAGCAGGGCCGGCATGGTCAGGACGGACATCGCCCGCACCAGGTTGTGCTTGGGGGTGGAGCGCAGCAGCACCAGCCGGCCCACCGGTCCCAGTATGGCCCCCGCCGCGCCCTCGCACAGCCGCGCGATGAGCAGTTCAGGGAGGTTCTGGGCCACGCCGCAGCCGGCACAGGACAGGGCGTAGGCGACGATGGCCAGCAGGAACATCCGCTTGGCCCCGAACTTGTCCGCCGCCCAGCCGCTGATCGGCAGGAACACCGCCGAGGCCAGCAGATAGACGGTGATGGCGGTGTTCAGGTTGACCGGGTTCTCGTGCAGGGCCTTGGCCATGGTCGGCAAGGCGTTGTTGATCACCGTGGCGTTGAGGGTCTGCATCACCAAGGCGCCGCCGATGATGGCGGGCGCCAGGGAGCTGAACGGCTCGGCCGCCCCTTCGGAGCTTTCCGGCGGCGCATCCGCGAGGAACTCGCGTGGCGGTTCCTCCATGAGGGTGGTGACGCCCAGGTCCTCGCCGGCGGCCTGGATGGCCAGGTCGCCCACCAGGGGCGTTTCCACCTGTCCATCGCTCTCAGTGTCGGCGCGGCGCGCCACAACGCCATCATCCATCAGCGGTCGCCGGCAAGCTGGGTCAAGGGTAGGGCCGCGGCGGCGAGCGCCGCGCGGGCCTCATTGGAGAGGGTGGAGAGGCGGGCCGCCAGCCAGTCGTTGCGGCGGCGGCGAATGGCGTCCAGGGCCTTGAGGCCCTTGGCGGTGAGGCGGATGCCGACCCGGCGGCGGTCTTCCTCGGAAGCCTCATCGCGGCCGATCCAGCCGGCGGCTTCCAGCCGTTTGACGTGGCTGGACATGGACGGGCGGGTCATCTGCTCGTGGTCGGCCAGGGCGCTGACGCCGATGCCCGGATGCTTCTTCACCACCCCCAAGATCTGGGCGTCGAGGGCCGACACCCCCGCCCTTTGGGCTTCGCGGCGCAGCGCGCGGGAGGCGCGCAGGAGCGCCGGCCGAAGCGCTTCGGCGAGATCGAGCACCTCTTTGGTCGGAGCAGTGGCGACGGCGTTCATGGGCAGGAGCACGTCCGGATAGTTAGGATGCCTAACTATCTTCTTCTTCCGCCGCTGGATCAACCCCGGCCAGGCGTTTTGGGGCGTGACATTGTGTTACGATGTCCGCAAACCAGGGAGGCGCTCATGCAGGCGAAGTTCGTCTATGCGATCAAGTTCGTGGCCGACATGGACCGGGCGCTGGCCTTCTACCGGGACACGGTGGGGCTGACAGTGAAGTTCGCCACCCCGTTCTGGAGCGAGTTCGACACCGGCGATGTGACCCTGGCGCTGCATCCCGCGTCGGAGCGCAACCCGGCCGGCGGCGTGCAGTTGGGCTTCACGGCGCCGGACCTGCCGGCGATCTATGCCGCGCGCGAAGCCGCCAGCCTGACCTTCTCCGCCCCGCCCATGGAGGAGCACGGCGTGCTGCTGTCGCGCCTTGTCGACTGCGAGGGCGCCGAGGTGTCGCTCAGCGGAACATCGGCGGCGCAGGGGTAGCCCCACCCCATCATCCCGGATATGCGCTGGCGCGCATTCCCGGACAGTGTGTGGATAGCGCGCCTACTCCGCCGCCATCGCCAACGGCTTGCCGGCGGTGAAGCTGGTCTTGGCGGCCAGTTCGGACTTGGCCTGTTCGTACTCTGCGGCCAGGCGGGCGATCAATTCACCGGCGGTGGGGATGTGCTTGATGGCGCCGATGCCCTGGCCGCAGCCCCAGATGTCCTTCCAGGCCTTGGCTTCCTGGTTGCCGCCGGAGCCGAAGTTCATCTTCGACGGGTCGGCGGTGGGCAGGTTGTCGGGGTCCAGGCCCGCACGCTCGACGCTGGGGCGCAGGTAGTTGCCGTGCACCCCGGTGAACAGGTTGGAATAGAGGATATCCTCGCCGCTGCTCTCGACGATCATGTCCTTGTAGCCCTGGACGGCATTGGCCTCCTGGGTGGCGATGAAGGCCGAGCCGATATAGGCCAGGTCCGCGCCCATGGCCTGGGCGGCCAGGATCGACCAGCCGTTGGAGATGGCCCCCGAGAGCGCGATGGGGCCGTCGAACCACTCCCGCAGCTCATGCACCATGGCGAAGGGCGACAGCCGCCCGGCATGGCCGCCGGCGCCGGCCGCCACCGGAATCAGGCCGTCGGCCCCCTTCTCCACCGCCTTGTGGGCGAAGGCGTTGGTGATCACGTCGTGCAACACGATACCGCCCCAGCCGTGCACGGCCTGGTTCACATCCTCGCGGGCGCCCAGGGAGGTGATCACGACCGGCACCTTGTATTTGGCGCAGAGGGCGACGTCCTCATCGAGGCGGTTGTTGGTCTTGTGGACGATCTGATTGACCGCGAAGGGGGCTGACGGCGCCTCCGGATGGGCGCGGTCCCAGGCGGCCAGTTCCTCGGTGATCCGGGCCAGCCATTCGTCCAGCTGCGAGACCGGCCGCGCGTTCAGGGACGGGAAGGAGCCGACGATGCCGGCCTTGCACTGGGCGATGACCAGGTCGGGGCCAGAGACGATGAACAGGGGCGAGCCGATGGCCGGCAGGCGGAGGCGGTCACGCAGAACGGGCGGCAGGGCCATGGGATGTTCCTTGGAAATGAGGTCTTCAAAAGCGTTCCTGACTCCATCTAGCCATGATAAGCGTACGGTGTAAACGTAGATTTGCTGAAGGCGTCATGACGGAAACGGTGGTGCGCAAGACCCGGGCGAGGTCGCCGGAGGACCGAGAGGCGGTGCGCGAGCGCCTGTGCCAGGTGGCGACGCGGCTGTTCGTGGACCACGGCGAGATGGCCTTTTCCATGCGCGCCCTGGCGGCGGAAGCGGGCTGCAGCGCGATGGCGGCCTATCGCTATTTCGAAACCAAGGAAGACCTGCTGGCCGCCGTGCGGGCGAGGGCCTATCGCCGCCTGGCCGACACCCTGGAGTCGGTGACCGACGGCGAGCGGCGCAAAGCGCGTGACATCGGCGAGGCCTATGTGCGCTTCGCCGACGAGAATCCGGCCGAATACCGCCTGATGTTCGACCTCAGCCAGCCCGACGACACCCGCTATCCGGAGCTGTCGGAGGCGGCCACACGGGCGCGCTGGTGCATGAACAAATACGTCCGCGAGATGGTCGACGCCGGGGTGCTGACCGGGGATCCGGAGCTGCTTGGCTTTGTGTTCTGGGCCACGATCCACGGACTGATCGTGCTAAAGCTGGCCGGACGCCTGCCCAGGGAGCCGGACTTTGAGACGCTGAGGCGCACGGCGCTGGGGGCGCTGATGCGGGGGCTGCGGGCCTGACCCGTCACCCCGGCCAAGCGCAGCGCCAAGCCGGGGTTGGCCGCGCAGTCGCCAAGACGATATTCAGCGAGGAGCCGGCCCGGCCAGCCCCGGATCGTCGCCGCAGGCGCAGGCCACAGCCGCCCCGATCAGCGGCCCGGCCAAAGGCTCCACCGGCGTCCTAAGCCTCCGCGCCCTCGGTGGCCGCCGCCCGGCCCTTCCACTGGGCGAAGGCCACGCCGGCCAGGGCCAGGGCGCCGCCAAGGGTCTGCAGCGGGGTCATGGCCTCGCCGAACACGCCATAGGCCAGCAGGGCCGCGGCCACCGGCTGCACCAGCACCACCAGAGAGGCAGTGGCCGTCGGCAGACGTCCCAACGCCCAGGCTATGGCGCCCTGGCCCAGGACATGCACCAAGCCCAGCGCCGCCAGGGGCGCCCAGCCAGCGAGGCTCGCGGGTAGGATTCGCTCGCCAAGAGCCAGGGCGACGACCAGCAGGATCGGCGCACCGGCCAGGCTGGACCAGGTCATCACCCGCGTAGCGCTCTGGCTGTCGCGCGCCCTGCGGACCGCCACGAAATAGAGGGCGTACCAGAAGGCGGTGGACACCGAGAGGGCGTCGCCCAGGTGCGGCCGCGTCCCCACTGCGCCGGCGCCGGCGTTGGCCAGGGCCATCAGGACCGCCCCGCCCATGGCGACGCTCAGCCCGATCAGGAACGCACCCCGCGGCCGCTCCCTGAACAGGACCCAGGCGCCAAGGGTGACCAGCACCGGGGTGAGGTTGGGCAGGACGGTGGCATTGGCGACACTGGTGAAGCGGATGCCGTAGTGCCAGCAGGCCAGGTCCAGGGCGAACATCAGCCCGGCGGCGAGGTTGGCGGCGCCGGGCCGGCCCAGGCTCCTTTCGCCTAGCGGGCCCTGCTCGCGCCGCAAGCTTAGGGCCACCAGGATCGGCAGGGCGAAGGTTAGCCGCCAGAAACCGGTGGCGGCAGGTCCCGTCTGCGACAGGCGCACGAAGATCGGAGCCGCCCCGATGGCCAGGGCGCCGAACACCAGGGCGGCCAGGGCCAGCCTCTGTGAGTCTGGGTGCGGCGCGGTTTGGGCAGACGTGGCGGTCACTGGCGTCTTCTGTCGCGCCGGGGCGGCGGCGTCCAGTGAAGGGCGAAAAAGAAATCGCCCGGCGCTGTGAGGCGCCGGGCGAAGTTTGCGGGACGGCAAGGGGGGAGGAGCCGTCCTCGTGGTCAGGTAAACGCGGTCACCGCGATAGGGTTCGCCAGGTCTAGAACTGCAGTTGGCTGCGGACGGAGATCACATCGATCTTCTGACCGATCTGAACGCCCAGCGGGGTGCCGCTGACGCCGAAGTTGGCGCTGGGCGACAGGCGATTGATGTCGACATGCGAGTAGTCGACCATGAACCGGACCGTCGGGTTCCAGTACCAGTTCACGCCCAAGGTAAAGATCTTCTGCTCGCCGCCGCGGACCGAGCCGGCGGTGGTGAGAGCGGCGGCGGTCGCCGCGGGCGTCAGCTGATGGAAGTTCAGGTCCAGGTCGGAATAGCGCATCGCCACTTCCCAGGCGCCCCATTGGCCGGCCATGGGATTGAACGGGAAGGCCACGGCCGGACCGTCGAAGGCCCCGTTGACCTTATTGTAGACGCGCGGCTCGCCGGTCAGGACGTAGCTGCCTTGTAGGTACCAGCCCGAGAAGCGCGGGTTAGGAATGCCAGGCTGCGCGATCCGGTCGATGCCGTAACGGAAGTATTCGCCCTCGCCGTAGAAGTTGTGCATCTGGAAGCCGGCTTCCAGACCCACCACCCAGTAGTCCTTGGCCGGGATGCCGCCGGTGTCGACGAAGCGGGTGCCGTCGGTGCGGCTTTCGATCCGGTCGCGGAACTGGGCGGTGTAGCGCGACGTCGCCGCCACGTCCGGACCGCCGGTGTCGGCGGGACGGAACACATACTGGCCGCTCACGCCCAGGTGCAGCAGCCAGTCGGTCCCGGAGTGCGGGGCCACGGCGAACCGGCCGATCCAGGCTTTCTGCTCGTCGAAGGGCTGACTGGCGAAGCCGCCGGTGGAATTGACAGTGCTGACCGTGTTGCCGGTGAGCGCGGTGGAGCCCATCCAGTAGGTCGAGATGCCCTGGTCGCTGCCCTCGCCGACGTTGCCGTTACCATAGAACTGGATGGCGCTGCGCGAGTCGCCGGCGGCCACGTTGCGGGCCACTTCGGCCGGGGAGGCGCGTTCCATCAGCGCCATGGAGCCGGTGGAGACGCTGGCTTCCATGCCGATCACCGGTTCGAAGGCGCCGACCTTGATCTTGGCGTTGAAGGGTTTCAGCTGGGGCGGGGCGTACTGCAGCCACATCTCGTGAATGTGGCCGGCGTCTTCAGCGCCCGAGCCGCCGAACTCATAGACCACGCCGTAGTCGACAAAGCCGAACACCTTGCCATCCAGGCCCAGGCGGGCGCGTCGGAAATTGGTGCCGTTGTTGAGGTCGCGGGCGTGGGCCGCTTCACCGCTGCCCGAACCGCTGCGGCGATTGTCGGCGGTGAGGCAGGTGGCGGACACGACGGTGCAGCCCGGCGTGGCCTGGAAGTACTGGGTGGTGTCGAACTGCATCACCGAGCGGACGTTGGCGGTGAAGCGGCCGTCAGCGGTGGCCAGGGCGATCTTGCCATTGGGCAAGGTCGGCGTGACCGTGCTGCCGGTGGGCGGCGCCTTCAGGGTAATAATGTCGGCGGTGGCCTGGTCCGTGGCGCCCTTGATATCGGCGATCTGGGCGGCAAAGGCGTTCATCTGCGCCTGCAACTGGTCGAGCTTCTCATTGGAAGCGCCGCCGCTGGAGCGCAGGCCCGCCAACTCCTGGTTCATCTGCTGGAGCTGCTGTTCAAGCATCTCGATCTTGGCGTCGCGGGGATCAGGCCCCTTGGCCGCTGGGGCCGCCATGGTCGCGCCGGCCGCGCCGCACATGAACAGCGCCAATAGAGCGCCGCGCCCAAGGCGCGCAACCTGCGCCCGCGTATCGATATTCATAGAGTTCCCCTCGCGTCGCACGATCTTTCCGAGACCGTGATTCCAGATAGGGGCGATGCCTAGCGCCAAGCTGTGACGCTCAATCTTACTTTATGTAACAGATTTAAGACAGTCCAGACGGTGTGCCTGTGCAGCAACACCAGCCCTTGTGACTGGTTCGAAATGTGAAGGAACTGTCACTAAACTGACAATGACCGGGGCTAGAGCACGCTCCAACGGGCGACTTGGATGGGGCGCTCAATTCAGGAGAAGACCATGTTGAAGAACATCGTGGCGGCCGCCGTCGGCTTCGCCGCTGTAGGGGCGTGCACGATTGCCATCGCCGCCAACCTGTCGGGCGCGGGGGCGACCTTTCCGGCGCCGGTCTACGCCAAGTGGGCGGAATCCTATCGCGCCCAGACGGGCAACGGCCTGAACTATCAAGCCATCGGCTCGGGCGGCGGCATCCGTCAGATCAACGCCAGCACCGTCGACTTCGGCGCCTCGGACAAGCCCCTGAAGCCGGACGACCTGGCCACCAACGGCCTCAGCCAATTCCCCACCGTCATCGGCGGCGTGGTTCCCGTGGTCAACATACCCGGCGTGGCGCCGGGCCAGATGAAGCTGACCGGCCCGCTGCTGGCCGACATCTATCGCGGCGTGCGCAAGTTCTGGGACGATCCCATCATCAAGTCCTACAATCCTGGCGTCGCCCTGCCCCATATGCCGATCACGGTGGTTCACCGCTCGGACGGCTCGGGCACGACCTTCCTGTTCACCAGTTACCTGGCCATGAAGGCCCCCAACTGGGCCGCCACCGTCGGCGCCAACGACGCGGTCAACTGGCCGACGGGCCTGGGCGGCAAGGGCAACGACGGGGTTTCCGCCTTTGTGCGCCAGACCCCCGGCGCCATCGGCTATGTGGAATACGCCTACGCCAAGCAGAACCGCATGACCTACACGGTGATGCAAAACAAAGCAGGCGCCTGGGTGCAGCCGACGGCGCCGGCCTTCGGCGCCGCCGCCGCCGGCGCCAAGTGGGATGCGTCCAAGGGCTTCTACCTGCTGCTGCTGGATCAACCCGGCGCGGCCTCCTGGCCGATCACCGGCGCGACCTTCATCCTGGTGCATAACAAGCAGGCCAGCGCCCAGACCGGCCACGACGTCCTGGCCTTCTTCGACTGGGCCTACAAGAACGGCAACGGCGCCGCCGAATCCCTGGACTATGTGCCCCTGCCCGAAAGCGTGAAGACGATGATCCGCAAGTCGTGGACCAGCGTGAAAGGGCCTGACGGCCGGCCCGTCTACCAGTAGTAGGCGCCGCGTATTGGTCTCCCCTGGCTTTCGCAAGCCAGGGGAGCGCGACAGTCGCCGTCCGCACCGCGGGCATGCTAGTGAACCGTCAGACCCGTTCTTCAGAGCCCCATGACGCAAGCCGCCCTCGACGCCACTGTTTCGACGTCCGAGCGACGCGCCTCCCCCAGGGGCGCCTCCCTTGAACGCGCCTTCGAAATCCTCTGCTTCGCCGCCGCGACCACCCTGCTGGCCGCCCTGGGCGGGGTGCTGATCTCCCTGTTCCTGGGGGGCTGGCCGGCCTTCGCCAAGTTCGGCGTCGGCTTCATCACCACCTCCACCTGGGACCCGGTGAACGACGTCTACGGCGCCGCCGGCCCCATCGTCGGCACCATCATCACCGCCGCCCTGGCCCTGCTGATGGCCGTGCCGGTGGCCTTCGGGATCGCCTTCTTCCTGGTGGAGATGTGCCCGGCGTTCCTGCGCCGCACCATATCGACCGCGATCGAGTTGCTCGCGGGCATCCCTTCGATCATCTACGGCATGTGGGGCCTGTTCGTGTTCGCCCCCCTGTTCGCCAAGTTCTTGGAGCTGCCGCTGATGACCTCGGCCGCGCCCGGCTCGTTCATGGAGAGCCTGGTCCAGGGCACCCCCAACGGTTCGGGCATCCTGGCCGCCTCGATCATCCTGGCCATCATGATCCTGCCCTTCATGGCCGCCACCCTGCGTGAACTGCTGCTCACCGTGCCGCCCCAGGTGCGTGAGAGCGCCTACGGCCTTGGCGCCACCACCCAGGAGGTGGTGATGAAGGTCACCCTGCCCTATGTGCGCCGCGGCGCCATCGGGGCGATCATGCTGGGCCTGGGCCGAGCGCTAGGCGAGACCATGGCCGTGACCTTCATCATCGGCAATTCGCACGGCTTTCCCAAGGGGCTGTTCGATAGCGGCTCGACCATAGCCTCGACCATCGCCAACGAGTTCGCTGAGGCCACCTCGCCCCTACACACGGCGTCACTGATCGCGCTGGGGCTGGTGCTGTTCCTGCTCACCTCCATCGTGCTCGGCCTGGCCCGGCTGATGCTCCGCACCTCGGCGAGGGTTTAGCCATGGCTGTTTCCCAAGCGCGCGTCGCCGGCCGCCGGCTCAGCAACAGCGTCTTCGTGGTCTTCTGCTGCGCGGTGACCGGCATCGCCCTGGTGGCCCTGACCGCGATCTTGTGGTCGCTGGTAATCAAGGGTGTCGGCGGCCTCAACCTCGACGTCTTCACCATGTCGACCCCGGCGCCGGGGTCGGAAGGCGGACTGCTGAACGCCATTGTTGGCTCGCTGATGCTGTGCCTGATGGCCATGGCCATCTGCCTGACCATCGGCATCCTGGCCGGCACCTGGCTGGCCGAATACGCCGGGAACAGCAAGTACGGCTCGGCGGTGCGGTTCCTGAACGACGTGCTGCTGTCGACGCCGTCGATCCTGACCGGCCTGTTCGTCTGGTACCTGCTGGTGCGGCCCTTCCATGGCTTCTCGGGCCTGGCCGGCGGCGTGGCCCTGGCCATCGTCGCCTCGCCGGTCATCACCCGCACCACCGAGGAAGTCCTTCGCCTGCAGCCGGTCGCGCTGAGGGAGTCGGGCATCGCCCTGGGCGCGCCGTTCTGGCACGTGGTCAGGCAGATCCTCTGGCGGGCCGCCGGCGGCGGCATACTGACCGGCGCCCTGCTGGCCTTCGCCCGCATCAGCGGCGAGACCGCCCCCCTGCTCTTCACGTCGCTGAACAACCAGTTCTTCAGCCTCGACATGACCAAGCCGATGGCCAACCTGCCGTTCGTGATCAATCAGTTCGCGCTTTCCGCCCAGGACAATTGGATCCGCCTGGCCTGGGTGGCGGCGCTGATCATCACCGTCTCGGTGCTGGCCGTCACCATTATCGCCCGCGCCGTCTCAAAGGAGCCGCGACGCTCATGAACAGCCTCGCCCCGGACGCCTTCGACACGTCCGTCACCAAGATCACGGACCGGAAGATCGAGCTGGATATCCAGAATCTGGATTTCTACTACGGCAAGACCCATGCCCTCAAAGGCGTGTCGATGCAGATCGCCGACAAGGCGGTGACGGCCCTGATCGGTCCGTCCGGCTGCGGCAAGTCCACCCTGCTGCGGGTAATGAACCGGATGTACAACCTCTATCCCGGTCAACGCGCGACCGGGAAGATCACCATGGGCGACCTGGGCGGGATCGATATCCTCAGCCCCAGCGTCAACCTGCCCATGCTGCGCTCCAAGATCGGCATGGTGTTCCAGAAACCGACGCCGTTCCCGATGTCGATCTACGACAACGTCGCCTTCGGCGTGCGGCTCTATGAGACCCTGGGCAAGGCCGACATGGACGGCCGGGTCGAGGAGGCCCTGCGCAAGTCCGCCCTCTGGGACGAGGTCAAGGACAAGCTGCACACCTCGGGCCTGGGCCTCTCCGGCGGCCAGCAGCAGCGCCTATGCGTGGCCCGCGGCATCGCCGTGCAGCCCGAAATCCTGCTGCTGGACGAACCCACCTCGGCCCTGGACCCGATCTCCAGCGCCAAGCTCGAAGAGACCGTCACCCAGCTGAAGAGCGACTACACCATCGTCATCGTCACCCATAACCTGGGCCAGGCGGCGCGGGTGTCGAACTACACCGGCTTCATGTACCTGGGCGAGTTGGTGGAGTTCGGCGAGACCGCCGGCATGTTCACCAAGCCGGTGACCAAGCGCGCCTCCGACTACATCACCGGCCGCTTCGGATGACCGCCGCCGCCAGGACCTATCTGTCACAAACCCTCCCTAGCCTCGTTCGCACGGGCTGGGACGAGTCGGACGCTTGATCGCCATGGAACACACAGTCAGGGCCTACGACGAAGAACTGGACGCCATCACCGCGGAGCTGTCCCGCATGGGCGGTTTGGCCGAGGCCGAGGTCAGTGACGCCATCCGCGCCATTTCCCGGCGTGACGTCTCGCTCGCCCAGGCCGTGATCGGCCGCGACGCCAAGCTCGACGAACTTGAGGCGGACATCGAGCGCAAGGCCATCCGCCTGATCGCCATCCGCCAGCCGGTGGCCGACGACCTGCGCCGCACCGTGGCGGCGATGAAGATCAGCATGAACCTCGAGCGCATCGGCGACCTGGCCAAGAACATCGCCAAGCGCGCCCTGGTGATCGCCGAGTCCGATCCCCTGACCCCCTTGACCCGCTCCATCGAGCGAATGGGCGAGTTGGTGGCGGGCCGCCTGAAGGACGTGCTGGACGCGTTTGCGTCACGCGATCCGGACCGCGCCGTCTCGGTGCGCGAACGCGACAAGGAGGTGGACGAGCACTACGACGCCATCTTCCGCGAGCTGCTCACCTATATGATGGGTGACCCCCGGACGATCACCTCCTGTGCGCATCTGCTGTTCGTCGCCAAGAACCTTGAACGAATCGGCGACCACGCCACCAATATCGCGGAGATCCTCTATTACGAGATCACCGGTATTGAGCTCACCGAGCAACGGCCGAAGTGGGATGCGCTTGAGCAAGCGGAACGCTGAGGATTACGCAGTGACGCCTTACATTCTGGTGGTTGAAGACGAAGACGCCCTGGCCACGCTGCTGCAGTACAACCTCGACAAGGAAGGCTACCGGGTCGAGGTCTGCGGCGACGGTGAAGAGGCCCTGATCCGCATCGACGAGAAGCAGCCGGATCTGGTCGTGCTGGACTGGATGCTGCCCACAGTGTCGGGCATCGAGGTCTGCCGGCGCCTGCGCCAGCGGCCGGAAACCCGCAACCTGCCGATCATCATGCTCACCGCCCGCGGCGAGGAGACTGACCGCATCCGGGGCCTGGACACCGGCGCCGACGACTATGTGGTCAAGCCGTTCTCGATGACCGAGTTCTGCGCCCGCATCCGCGCCGTGCTGCGTCGCATCCGGCCCGGTCTGGCCGAGGATCGGGTCCGCTGCGGCGACATCCTGATCGACCGGGTCGCCCACCGGGTGCGCCGCGGCGGCAAGGAGGTCCACCTGGGCCCCACCGAATTCCGCCTGCTGGACTATTTCATGCAACACCCCGGCCGAGTGTTCTCCCGCGAGCAGCTGTTGAACGCGGTCTGGGGCTCCGACGTCTATGTGGAGACCCGCACCGTCGATGTGCATATCGGACGCCTGCGCCGCGCCCTGACCAAGGTCGAGGAAGAGGATCCAATCCGCACGGTTCGTTCGGCGGGGTATTCCCTGGATCTGTAGAGCCGCCGGCGCCGTAGGGCGCCACACGCGTCCGTTCAGCGGATGTATTCCAGCCACAGGCGGCGCAGAATCGGGGGCGCCTCCTGGTTCGGCTTGTTGAGGTCGTAGTAGCCGCTGAAGGTCAGGCCCACGCGGTTCTCGCGCCGCCAGGCCACCTTCGCCTTGAAACCCAGGCCGTGGCTCATATTGATCAGATACAGCGGGTCCGACAGCAAGATTTCGGGGGCGACCCGGACGCGGGCGCCGGTATGCGAAATGTCCTGAATGGCGCATTCGGCGCTCAATTGGCTAGCCGAATGCACCAGCCGCCCACTCAGCAGAACGCGCCGCCGCAGTTCGCGCCGGTTCTCAGCCCCGTCAGTCGCCGGCGGATCTGAACTGGTCAAGGCTTCGGACACTAGAACTTGCCTCTCGGGCACTGAAGTCTGTCATCCCACGACAGTCTTAACAGGCCGTATTGGTCAATCAGTCGGACGAGCGTTTAGCCATACCAGAGCCTGTCCCGTTTTGATGGAATCATCAAAACGGGACAGGCTCGATTCTTAAGTTTGCGAGCACAATTCAGACTTTTGTCGAATCCGACAAAAGTCATCGTGCTCTAGCGATCGAGGCGCCGGCCACGCGGCGGGACGCCGCAAAGGTCGGGCTCAGAACAGCCCGGCGGCCAGGTTGATCATCAGCGCCAGGATGGCGGTGTTGAAGGCGAAGGCGATCATGCTGTGCACGGTCGCCACGCGGCGCAGGGCCTTGGAAACGATCGTCACGTCGGCGGTCTGGGCGGTGGCGCCGATGATCACGGCGAAGTGCACGAAGTCCCAGTAGTCCGGCGGCTCGTCGCCCGGAAAGTCCAGGCCCTCGCGGTGCTCCCCATGGCACTCCTCGTGCTCCATGTAATAGTCGTGGGCATAGTGCAGGGCGAACACGATCTGCACGAAGGTCCAGGAGAGCGCGATCGTTCCGGCGCCCAGGGCCACCTGCAACCCTTCCCGCCCTCCGGTCTGCCCCTTGGCCGTGCCCAGTTCGGCGGCGATGGCCGCGACGCTGGCGACGGCGGCCACCAGGGTCAGCACCAGAATGAAGTGCTTGCCCTCGTCATGCTCCAGCGCCCGCTTCTTCATCCGTTCGTGGTCGGCGTCGACCATGGAGCTGAGCGCCAGGACGATGAAGGTCAACGCGCCCAGGTTCCAGGAAATCAGCCCCCGCGTGATATCGCGCACGATCCAGGGACTGAGCGCCACATAGGCCACCATACCCATGAGAAAGCCGGCGATCAGGCGAGGTCGCGCCGCGAAGGGCTGCAGCACCCGAGGCCAGCGCCGCGAACCTGTCTCTTCGGCCATGGCCGCCTCCCGCTCCCAAAAAGCCGCCGCAGCATAGGCCCCGAATCGAGGGACCGCGCAACGCGGGGGCTGCGCGGTCGCTGGAGCTGTTTTCTCAAGGCCCCTAGGGGGGGGCGCCCGCCCGAAATGACGGCAAGGGAGCGGGCGCCGGGGGGGACCTAGAAGGTTCGGCCTAGCCGATGCGATGGCTGAGGCGGTTTTCCTGATGGTTCAGGCGCCATTGCTCGGCGCGGGTCAGGTGGCCGTGGTGGCGCATCGCCATGCGGCGCTCTTCCATGCGGATGCGGAAGTCGGCGCGGTGCAGGCGATGAGCCTGACGGGCGGTCAGGTCGCCCTCGCGGCGTTCGTTGGCGATCCGATGGTTTTCATTGGCCAGGCGATGGTTCACTTCCTCGCGCCGGGGGTGATGGCTCTGCCAGGCCGTGTCGGCCGACGCGGCGCCGGCGGCCATCGTCAGGCCCATGGCGGCGATCAGGATGTTACGGAAGTTCATGGTCTTAAGGTCCTGTCTCTAGATCCCTTGGTCACCGATTGGCCGGGGACGATGTCGGTGTAGGATCCGAAGCCTGAACCGGATCGGCATGACGCATTCAGTGGGCGTTCATCTGCTGGACCGGGGTTGGACGGCGCCGGAACGACTGGGCGCTGACGGGACTGCCCCTCGACTGACCCAGGGGCATATGGGGTTGTGACTTGACCTTCCCCGCCGGCTGCGCTGCAACCGGGCGCGAATTTCCAGGAGGCTCAAGGCCTTGGACAATGTCGTCATTCCCCTTGCCGAGGGCTTCGCCGACGCCCAGCGCGAGGACTGGCTGAAGCTGGTCGAGAAGACCCTCAAGGGCGCCGGCGTCGAGACCTTGGTCGGCCGCAGCGCCGACGGCGTCGCCATTCAGCCCCTGTACCGCACCGAAGATGCGCCCGGTGCGCCAACGCCCCGCCCCGCCACGACCGGCTGGGACGTCCGAGTAGCCGTGCGCCATCCAGACGCCGCCGCGGCCAATGCCGAAGCGTTGGAAGGCCTGGCCGGCGGCGGTGCGTCGCTGCTGCTGATCCTGGACCCCACCGGCGCGGACGGCGTTACGATCGGCTCGGCCGAGGATATGGCCCGGGTGCTGGATAGCGTCGTGACCGACATCGCCCCCGTCGCCCTGGACGCCGGCTTCCTGGGCGCCAAGGCGGCCGACTGGCTGGGCGAGCTGGCCAAGGCATCTCCCGCCGCGCCGCTGCAGTTCCACCTAGACCCGCTCAGCGCCTTCGCCCGCACGGGCGCCAGCCCCGGCCCCATCCAGAGCCACCTGATCAGCGCCGCCAACGTGGCCGCGCGTCTGGCCGTCACCTATCCCAAGGCCGGCCTGTTCCTGGCCTCGGGCCAGGCGGCGCACGAGGCGGGCGCCACCGAGGCGGAGGAGATCGCCTTTGCCGCCGCCGCCGCCCTGGCCTACGCGAAGGCCCTGGTCCGCGCCGGCCTGCCGATGCGGGACGCCTTCGAGCGCATCACCCTGGGCCTGGCGGCGGACGCCGAGTATTTCACCAGCATCGCCAAGCTCCGCGCCGCCCGCCTGGTCTGGGCCCAGATCACCACGGCCTGCGGCGCGGAAGTCCCGGCCCGCATCGAGGCGCGGAGCTCGGGCCGGATGCTGGCCCGCACCGACCCCTGGACCAACCTCATCCGCCTGACCGCCGCCGGCTTCGCCGCCGCCGTGGGCGGGGCAGACGCCCTTGTGCTGGGCGCGTTCACCGACGCCCTGGGCCTGCCCACCGCCTTCGCCCGCCGTCAGGCGCGCAACACCCAGCTGGTGCTGGCCGAAGAGGCCGGCCTTGGCCGCGTCAACGATCCCGCTGCTGGGACCTGGTACCTCGAACGCCTGACCGGAGACCTCGCCGCCGCCGCCTGGACCCGCTTCCAGGCCATCGAAGCGGCCGGCGGCATCGTCGCGGCGCTGGAAAGCGGCCTGATCGCCGAAGGGGCCACCGCCGCCTGCGAAGCCCTGACAGCCCGCATCGTCGCCGGCGACCAGAAGATCCTGGGCGTCACCCAATTCCGCAACCCCGACCTGGCGCCGGTGGAAGTGGAGACCGCCGCTCCCACGCCGGTCAAGGCGCCCGACCCGCGCCTACCCGGCCCCGACAGCCATTGCCCCCCCTTAACGCCCATCCGGTTTGAGGACCTGGCCGCATGAGCGCCTTCCCCAACTTCGCCGATCTCGCCTTCGACCCCGCCGCCGCCGCGGCTGCCGCCGCGCCCCCCGCCGAACCTTGGGAAACGCCCGAGGGCGTCCTGGTGAGCGGCGCCTATGGCCCGGAGGACACCGCCGGCCTCGACTTCCTGGACGGCTATCCGGGCTTGGCCCCCTTCGTGCGCGGCCCCTACCCCACCATGTACGTCACCAACCCGTGGACAATCCGCCAGTACGCGGGTTTCTCCACGGCCGAGGACTCCAACGCCTTCTACCGCCGCAACCTGGCGTCCGGCCAGATGGGCCTGTCGGTGGCCTTCGACCTGGCCACCCACCGCGGCTACGACAGCGACCATGCGCGGGTGAGGGGCGATGTCGGCATGGCGGGCGTCGCCATCGACTCCATCCTGGACATGCGCACCCTCTTCTCCGGCATCCCGCTGGACAAGATGAGCGTGTCGATGACCATGAACGGCGCGGTGCTGCCGATCCTGGCGCTCTACATCGTCGCCGCCGAGGAACAGGGCGTGCCGCACGCGGCCCTGTCGGGGACCATCCAGAACGACATCCTCAAGGAGTTCATGGTCCGCAACACCTACATCTATCCCCCCGACCCCTCGATGCGGATCATCGCCGACATCTTCGCCTACACGGCCAAGGAGATGCCGAAGTTCAACTCGATCTCGATCAGCGGCTATCACCTGCAGGAGGCTGGCGCCTCGCTGGACCTCGAGCTGGCCTACACCCTGGCCGATGGGGTGGAATATGTGCGCGCTGGCATCGCCGCAGGCATGGATGTCGACGTCTTCGCCCCGCGCCTGTCGTTCTTCTGGTGCTCGGGCATGAGCTACTTCATGGAAGTGGCCAAGCAGAGGGCCGCGCGCCTTCTGTGGGCCAAGCTGATGCGGCAGCACTTCGATCCCAAGGACGCCCGCTCCCTGTCCCTGCGCGCCCACACCCAGACCAGCGGCTGGTCCCTGGCCGCCCAGGACGTGTTCAACAACGTCGCGCGCACCACCATCGAGGCCATGGCGGCCACCAACGGCCAGACTCAGAGCCTGCATACCAATTCCCTGGACGAGGCCCTGGCCCTGCCGACGGACTTCTCCGCCCGGATCAGCCGCAACACCCAGATCTTCCTGCAGATGGAAAGCGGCCTGACCAAGGTCATCGACCCCTGGGGCGGCAGCTACTATCTCGAACGGCTGACCCACGACCTGGCCAAGCGGGCCCTGGAGCACATCGAGGAGGTCGAGCGCCTGGGGGGCATGGCCAAGGCCATCGGCGCCGGCGTGCCCAAGATGCGCATCGAGGAGGCCGCGGCCCGCACCCAGGGCCGCATCGACAGCGGCCGCCAGACCCTGGTGGGGGTGAACAAGTACATCCCCCTGACCGAGGAGGAGATTCCGATCCTCAAGGTCGACAATTCCGCGGTGCTGGTCAGCCAGATCGAGAAGCTGCGCCGCCTGCGCGCTGAGCGCACCGAGGCGGAGGTGCAAAGCGCCCTCACCGCCCTGGAGAACGGCGCCCGCGCCGGCGGCAACCTACTGGAGCTGTCGGTCAACGCGGCCCGCGCCAAGGCCACGGTGGGCGAGATCAGCCTGGCGCTGGAAAAGGTGTTCGGCCGCCATCAGGCCAAGACCCAGGTGGTCCGCGGCGTCTACGCCGCCGAAGTAGGCCCCGCCCCCAAGGTCTCCCGCGCCCGCGCCATGATCGCCGCCTTCAAGGAATCCGACGGCCGCCCCCCTACCATCCTGGTAGCCAAGATGGGCCAGGACGGCCACGACCGCGGCCAGAAGGTGATCTCCACGGGCTTCGATGACCTCGGCTTCTCGGTGGACGTGGGACCGCTGTTCGCCACCCCGGAAGAGACCGCAAAGGAGGCGGTGGCCAAGGGCGTGCACGTGGTGGGCGCCAGCTCCCTGGCCGCCGGCCATCTCAGCCTGATTCCCGAGCTCAAGGCGGAGCTGGAAAGGCTGGGCCGCAGCGACATCATGATCGTGGTGGGCGGCGTCATCCCGCCCGCCGACTTCCAGGCCCTGAGGGACGCCGGCGCGCGGCTGATATTCCCACCGGGCACCGTGGTCGCCGACGCCGCCACCGCCATCCTGGACGAACTGAACAAGGACCTCGGCTACGCCCAGACCGAAGCGGCGGCGTGACCGCGCGCTTCAACTATCTCCAGTATGGCCTGGCCTGGGGCCGGCCTAGGCCCCAATCCTTCCCCCGTTCTCTACGGGGGAAGAAAAGAGGTCCCAATCCTCCCGCTTCAGGGTGACGAGCTCCCATCCGCCGGCGAGGCATACCGACTGCATCCAGCCTCGCCTCGCTGGCGCCACCGGCCTCAACGGCCGGTGGCGGGGCGTCGACCGAGGCGCCTTAAGCCGCTTCGGCGAGGTCTTCGGCCTGGCCGCGCTTCCAACGGCGGGCCGCTTCAGCGACGCGCACGCCTTGCAGGCGGGCGGTTTCGCGGTCACCGGCGGGGGGTGAGATGTCCGTGCCGGCGTTGTCGGACTGGCCGGCCACGCCCAGGAATGAGCCCACGCGGTTGATCGTGTCGGGACCGCGTTCGGCGGCAGTCACGTGCGGCGGGTTCAAGCCCAGGTTGATCCAGTTCATGCCATGCTGGGCCGCCAGGATGGTCAGGCTTTCCAGGGCGTGGCCCTTGTCGCCGGCGAAGCTGTGCGAGTTGGTGAACCCGGCCGCCAGCTTGTCCTTCCAGCCGCCGGTGAAGAACACCTTGGAGCTGGCGTCGGCGAAGGCTTTGAAGGTGGCGGAAACGTCGCCCATGTAGGTCGGGGCGCCGAAGACGATGGCGTCGGCCTCGGAGGCGGCTGCCAGGAGCGGATCGAAGTCCTGCACGGGACTGTCGATCTTCAGCAGCACCACCTCGGCGCCGCCGTCCGCGACGCCCTGCGCCACGTTCTTGGCCAGGACTTCAGTGTGACCGAAACCGGAATGATAGACGACGGCGACCTTCGCCGGTTGGCCCTTCGACATGGGAGAATCTCCTCTGGATTATGAAACCGAAACGGTGTCGGTTACATAATTCGAGAACCCCTCCGCGCAAGACAAAATGCAACAGATTCAGTTGCAGATTTTCTGAGGCTGGTGTCAGTCGGAGTCCGCTACCCCTTCACCAGCCTCAGACCGCCCTGGGGGCGATCACCCAGACGCGCCGGTATCGTCGGCTCCCAGCCATTGTTCAACAGGTCCGTGGCGACGTTCCACGCGGCCGCCAGGAAGACATCCTCGAACAGGCTCGTGAGATTGGCCCTCGCCTCGTCCGTTCCGGCGTTGCGATACAGCTCCAGCAGCAGCAACAGCCGCGGCTTCAGCGCCTCGAATTCCATTTTGCCCCCGCTCATGGCTCACAAACCTTCCCACGCATCTCTTCACACCCTCATTGTTCATCGCCCGTCCGCAGCTGCTCCCGAAGGCAGATGCGGTGGGCGCCGACGACACACTCTTCCAGCAGTTCCCGCAGGGCGGCCGTTTCCGGGTCCCCGGCGTCGAGGGCGGTCACGACAACCTGCCGGGCCAGGGCCAGCAGGCCGGGCAAGGCCGCCAGGGTCGCGTCGCGATCCATCAGGCCATGGCTCCAATTGGCTTCGCTCAAGACCAGGCCCCCAGGGCGGGATCGCCTTCCATGACTTCGTGGCTGGTCGCCAGGCGCGCCAGCGGCGAGAGCATGCGTTCGGCGGCCTCGCGCAGTTGCCGCGCCTCCGCCGCGCCCGCGCCGGCCGCGCCGGTGGCGTCGGTCAGAATGGTGACGTTCAGGCCCATGTCCGCGGCGGCGAACACCGTGGCCAGGCACGTCTCGTTCAAGGAGAAGCCCATGATGAACACCTCCTCGCCCTGGGCGTCGCGCATCTCGGCGGCAAAGTCGGGATTGCAGAAGGCCGACAGGCCACTGCGGGCAAAGACCGGTTCGCTGATCAGGGGGCGCAGTCCCTCAATGGGGGCGCTGAAGTAGTCGGCCCGGTCGACCGGGCCTTCGGTCTTCTGGCGCCGGGCATGGATGATCCGCCAGTGATGGGTCCGGGCGTGCTGGAGCACGGCGGCGCAGATGTCCGCGACGCGGCCCGCGCCATCGGCGTACAGCGGCCGACCCGGCACGACGTATTCCCTTTGCAGGTCCAGGCACACGAGCCTGGGCTGGGGACGACCAGCGAACCCATCGGTCCGCTCAAGCGATGACAGCAACATGGCGCTCAATGTGGGTTGGTGGC
Organism: Caulobacteraceae bacterium; assembly: GCA_036384135.1. Lineage (GTDB taxonomy): Bacteria > Pseudomonadota > Alphaproteobacteria > Caulobacterales > Caulobacteraceae > Acaudatibacter. The sequence goes on from DASVMY010000324.1 coordinate 30,046, forward strand.
TGGACGGGCCATTGAAAAGTCGAGGACGCCTGGACGGTCCCAGGCGCCTTCGGGGCGAAGGATGATCATCGGGTCGGAGTCGATCGTCAGGGCGTCCTCGCAGGGCGTGAGCAGCCGTTCGACCTCGATGTATTCGTGATCGGAAAACACCAGTCGCGGCCGGCCTTCCCGCGCCACCACCCCGCCGACCCGGCGCATGAACGGCAGCAGGCGAGCCTGGATGTAGCCCAGCACGCGGCGATAACCCTTGCGCGCCGCCATGCCGTAGGCGGCGTCGAACAAGGCCCTGGCGATGTCGCCGCCGCGGTGTTGTGAACGGATGGCGAACCGCTCCAGCTTGGCGAAGTCGGCGAACCAGCGCATGCGCAGCACCCCGACCGGCTCGCCGTTCAGGCGGGCGATGAAGTGGGTGGCGCCGTTGAAGTCGTTGCCGTCGAACTCTTCCTCGAACGGGCAATATTGTTCGCCCAGGTAGACTACCGCCCGCACGACGGCCATCTGCAGCAGATCGTCCAGGCTGCGCGCGACCGTGATCTCGAGGCTGTTGGACCGGGGGAAGGCCCGCAGCGAACCCTGGAGCCGGAGCTGAGCGTTCATGCCGCCTTCTCCGAGGCCAGTTTCGGCTCGCTGACCATCAGGTCATCGTCGGCGTGCCGCAGCGGCCGATACCCATAGTGCGTGAGCGCCACGTGGCGGCCAGCCCCGGTGACGGCCCGGGTAAAGCCCGTGATGGTCGGGAACAATCCCTGGCGGATGGCCCCGCCGCCGCCGAGGATCGCCTGCCCGCCCGTCTTCGTCGAAGCGGCGACGCCCCAGGCGTAGAGAGCGATGGGACATTCGCCTTCGTGGGTCAGCAGGTCGGAGTCCGGATCGAGAGCGTCGAAGGCGCCTTCAAGAATCTGATCGACCCCGGCCTGGCGAAGGAACAGCATCCCGACCACGCCGGTGAGGCGGCCCTCTTCCTTGCTGACCAGCACCGACGCCGGTTGGACGGCCTGAACGCGCAGATAGGTCTCCAGGCTGGCGACCTTGTGCTCCATGAGCCGTGTCGCCAGGTCCTGCGCTTGCGGCAAATCCTCGGCGCTCACGGGCGAAATCCCGTACGGCGAGGAGACCTCGATGACGCGCGCCAGGACCAGCGGCGGTTGGGACATCAGGACGACCGTCGGTTTGCTGGCCATCTCAGATCCTTTCGGAGGGCGATGGCACAAGGGCTAGACGGAATGACCGGACGGCGCTTCGGCGAGTTTAACAGAGCCGATATGCGGGTTCTTGGGGACCAAAGAGGCGATTTCGGACACGCGCCTGCGGCGAAATGGTCTGTTTTTCGCGGCGCGCTGACTTTTTGTGTGAGTAATGTAATCTACTCGCGACAGGCGCCTATGCCGCAACCGAATAGCCGTCATGCACGAGACCGCGAGCGAAGAAGAAGAAATCTGGCGTCGTCTTGATTGGAATGACGTGCGCGTCTTCTTGGCGGTGGCGGAGTCGGGCAGCCTGAACGCCGCCACCCGCTTGCTGGGCATGACCCAACCGACGATCAGCCGGCGGATGGAAGATCTTGAGATTCGGCTGGGGGCCCAGCTGTTCCGCCGGTCCAGCAAGGGCGTGCAGCTCACCGAAGCGGGCGAGACCATGCGCGACCTGGCCGCGGGCATGGCGCGGCTTGGCGGGTCCATCGTCCGCGACGTGGCCGGCAGCGACAAGAACAACTCCGGCCGCGTGATCCTCGCGGCGCCGGACGGCATGGCGAGCTATGTGCTGATGCCGGCCTTGGCCGATTTCCAGGCCGCCAACCCCGAGATCGATCTGGTCCTCGACTGCGGCATGTACCCCGGCAGCCTGACGGCTGGCGACGTGGACCTGTCGCTGGAGTTCATGGAAGACCCCTCCACGGACCGGGCGACGACGCCGATCGCCCATCTGCACTATGCTTTCTACGCCTCGCGCACCTACCTCAACACCTACGGCACGCCCAAGACCCTGGCCGACGTGGCCAACCACCGCATGGTGCGCCATTCGGCGTTCCGCGAGCAGCGGTCGACCTGGAGCCGCAAGGCCGAAGCCCTGCGTGAACTGGTGGGCGTGAACCTGGTCACCAACTCCAGCGCCGCTATGGTCGAGGCGGTTCGCGCCGGGGCCGGTGTCGGCAGCCTGCCGACGGCCATCTACACCGTCGACTCCCACCTGGTGATGCTCGATCTGGAGCCTGTGGCCCACCCGACGCTCTGGCTGCGCCACCATCCGGCGGTGGTGCGCCACGGCCGGGTGCAGCGGGTCAAGGAGTGGTTGCAGCGCACGTTCGACCCGATGAGGCGGCCCTGGTTCCGCGAGGAATTCGTCCACCCCAGCGAATTTCCCAAATACGCGCCCGCGCCGACCGGCGTCGGGCGGGCGGAAGAGACCGGCCGGCGGTTGGCCTAAACGTCTATAGCGGCGAAGGCTGGGGCGCGCTGGTCGAGACAGAAAAGGGCCGGCGGCGGGCGTCCTCGATGGCGTCGCGACAGGGGACGCCGTGCCGGGCCGCGATATCCTTCTGCAGGGCGTTGGCGGCCATCAGGTGGCCGCGGAAGAAGAAGTCGAAGGTCTGGCCGACAATCGGAACCTGGGAACTGGCGGTGTTGAAGAGCACATAGGCGCTCATCCGCGTCAGGGTCCACAGCCGGGCTTCGGCGCGGAAGGCTTCGCCGAGCAGCCACAGGCCGGCGGCGGCGCTATAGACACCCCCCGCCACCGGCACGAAGGCCAGGAAGCCATCCAGCCCGACCCCGAACGGACCCAACTTCAGCAGCCGATCCGAGGCGGTCTTGATCTTCTCAGCGGTGAGCCAGGCGCGGTGGGCCGCGGCGGTGTCGGGATCGTCCATGCCAATCTCCGCGCCGCCCCGTACGCAGATGGGGCGGCCGCGGGATCAGACAAGCACGGCCGTGGTTTAGGGACCGTTCCCCTTACGCGCCGGCGAAGCGCTTGGCCTGGGCCACCCAGGCATCGCGGATAGCGCGGCCCTTGAGATTCAACGCCTTATCGATCTTTTCCAGATCCTTGCCGGTCCACTTGGCCAGCTGGGCGTACTGGACCACGCCGCGTTCGGCCAGGGCGGCGGCGAGCTTGGGGCCGATGCCGACGATCTGGGTCAGGTCGTCAGGGACCAGGGGCTCGGGGGGCGGCGCGGGGACGGGCTTGGGCTTGGGCGCGGCCGCAGCGACGACGACCGGGGCGGGAGCGGGCTCCGGGATCGGCTCGGGCGCGGCTTCGACGACAGGTTCGGGGATCGGAGCCGGGACCAGTTCGACCACCGGCTCGACCACGAACTCGGGCACAACCTCAAGCACCACAACGGGTTCCGCGACAGGTTCGGGCACAGGCTCAAGCTTGGGGAACAGTTCGTGGACCACGGCGGTGGGCACAGGTTTGGGCGTCGTTTGCGGTGTGGCGAAGAGGGCTTCCAGGTTTACCGGGCGGGCCCAGCGGGTGGCCCACCACCAGGCGACTCCGGCGCTGGCGGCGGCGCCGAAGGCGAACCACAGCGGGGAAGCGGCCCCGACCGGGAAGCTCAACGCCTTGGCGGCCCGATCCTCGGCCGCGCCCATGCCGGGCAGTTCGTTCAACCACGCCATGTCATTGTTCCTTCACGGTTTCGCCGGGCCAAGCGCCAGCATGTTGCGATGCAACATAGCACACCCTGAGCGCTCGCACATGCGGAATCCTGACGCGCACGAAAAGGTGGGCCGTTGGGGGTGAAATAAGGTCAGCCAGAGGGTGGCTGAGGGCAGTCAGGGGGTGGCTGGGGGTGGCT
>DASVMY010000325.1:0-8106 GCA_036384135.1 Caulobacteraceae bacterium
GCGCCTGTGGTGTATCTGGCCCGCGCTTACCGAACACTAGGACCTACTTCCGCTTGAACAGGGACGAGAGCATTGACGCCTTGGAGGCGGTCGAGGCGGGGGCCTCGCGCTGGTTGAGCAACAGCCTGGTGAGCTGGTCGATGGACTCGCCGGTCTTGGTCTTGGCGGCGAGCTCCATGATCATCTGGCCGTTGTTGGCCGCCTGGCCGAAAGCCTTGGCGTCGAAGCCGATGGCCATGACCGGCTGGATGCCGAGCGCGTCGCCGAAGTCCTTGAGCGGGATTTCCGGCCGGCCGGGCACCCCGACCTTGTTCAGCACCACCTTCGGCTGGGCGTCGTTGGGACGGGCGGCCTTGACCAGGTCGATGATGTTCTTGGCGTTGCGCAGGCTGGCCAGGTCCGGTTCGGCGACGATGACCAGGTCGTCGGCGGTGAGCAGCATGCGGCGCTTCCAGACCGTCCAGGCGTGCGGCAGGTCCAGGATCACATAGGGGACGGCGGCGCGAATCTTCTGGATGACCTCCTCGAAGATTTCCGCGTCGATGGCATAGTCCTGGTCCAGGGTGGCGGGGGCGGCGAACAGCGACAGATGGTCGGTGTGCTTGACCATCATCCGGTCCATCAGCACCGGGTCCAGACGATCGGGTTGCGTCAGGGCGTCCAAGATGCCCTGCAGGGGGTCGTGATTGAAGTTGAGGCCGGCGGTGCCGAAGGCCAGGTCCAGGTCGACGATGACCGTGCCGGCGTGCATCCGCTCGGAGATCTCGTGAGCGACGTTGTGCGACAGGGTCGAGCCGCCGGCGCCGCCCTTGGCCGAGCAGAAGGCGATCTGGCGGCCGATGAAGGGGGCGGAGGGATCGGCGTAGAGGGTGGTCACCGCCGCGATCAGCTGCAGGGTCCGCAGCGGCGGCACCAGATACTCGCTGACCCCGCGGCGGATCAGTTCGCGATAGAGGGCGATGTCGTTGGCCTGGCCGATGACGACGACCTTGGTGCCCGGATCGCAGACCTCGGCCAGGCGGTCGAGGAGGCTCAGCATCCGGGGGGCCGGATCACTGCTCTCGACGATCACCAACGAGGGGGTCGGCTGGTTCTGGTAGTAGTCGGCCGCGGCGGTGAGGCCGCCGGTGCGCACCACGGTGGAGGCGCGCTCCATGCGCCGGTCGCCGGCGGCGCCGCGGATCATGTCGCCGGTCTCGGGCGCCTCGCAGAAGGCGTGGATGGTGATGCGCGGCACCACCGGCTCGCCCAGGGTGTGCGGGACGTGGGCGACGAACTCATGGCCGACCACCGGGCCGACCTGGGGTGCGGTGTCCGGAACCGTGGACTCCTCCGGCGTCTCGGCCCAGGCCCGATGCTGGGCGGGCGGCAGGTCGGCGAATGGGTCGGAGATCGGCTCGGCGGGCGGCGGCGAGAGACCCGCGAAAGGATCGGGGTGAGGCGCGCTTTGAGGAACCGACAGGTCGTCGTCGCGCCAGGCCTCCTCGCCCAGACCACTGAGGCCGCTCAAGCCGCCCATGGCCGGTCCCGAGCCCGAGGTCAGGCTCCCTGGGGCCAAGTCCGCCGAAGTCAGGTCTGCCGAAGTCAGGCCCCCCGCCGTTGGGCCCCCCGGTGTCAGGCCCACGAACGGGTCGGGGTGCACCTTGGCGGAGGGGTAGTCCAGCGGCGTCTCGCGCCAGGCATCGTCCATGTTGCTCGGGGCGGCGAACTCGTCGTCGGCGTCGAACTCAAGGTCGAAGGGATCGGATTCGGCTGATTTGGGCTGCATGAAACGGACCTTAGTGAACCGCCGTGGAGACGGCGCCGTTGGCTTGATCGTCCTTGACGGTCGAGGTCGATTCGCCCTTGCGATAGTGGTCGAGCACCGTCTGGCGGCGGGCCGCGTCGGCGGGATCCATCTGCCGCGGCGACAGCAGGTCGGCGGGGTTGGCGATCTCGGCGGCGATGTTGGCGCTCATCGCGCAGCCGAAATTGTTGTACTCGCGGTTATCCTTGGTGGCGGTCAGGTTTTCCCAATCCTGGCCACACCGAGGGCCCTTGGCGACATAGGCCGCATAGCCGACCAGCACCGGCGCCTGGCGGTCCCCGGCGGCGTCGTAGCCGACGATCTTGACGCGCTGGGGATCCAGGCCATGGGCCAGCAGATAGTCGCGGGCGTCCACCGTGGTGCGGTAGGCCGCCTGGGGATCGGCGCCGTTGGAGGGCGCCTTCAGCAGCACGTCGCCGCCCTGGACGCTGTTCCAATGATCGACGAAGGCGCCCAGCGCGGTGATCTGGTTCGGCGACAGCCCCTGGGCGTGCGGCGCCAGCTTCAGTTCCTCCGGATGCTCGCGCACCTCGATGGCGAAGCGTTCGGTAGGGGTCAGGGCGGTGGCCGGCGCGGGCTTGTTGACCACCATGTCGTCATCGGTGGCGCAGGCGGTCAGGGCCAGGCTGGCGAGAAGGATGAGCGAAGCGCGGATCATCATCTTGGTCCTTCTCATTCGACCACGTAGCCGTACGGGCCTTGGTAGGTCCGGCCGGCGGCGGCTTCGGGGGCGCGCTTGTTGGCCTTGTTGATGCGGCCCAGCAGCACGGTGTCGATGTCGTTGGCCATCTGCAGGCCGTCGACCGGGGTCGCCAGATCCTGCGGGCTGGCCGGGTTGACCAGATAGGGCGTGACCATCACCACCAGCTCGGTCTGGCCGGCCTGGTAGTCGCGCGAGCGGAACAGGGCGCCCAGGACGGGCATGTTCATCATGCCGGGCACCGAATCGAGATCTTCCTTGGTCTTGTCCTGCAGCAGGCCGGCGATCATCATCGAGCCGCCGGAGGGCAGTTCGACGGTGGTTTCCGCCCGCCGGACGGTGAGCGAAGGCACCACCAGCGTCGATGTGCCGACCGCCAGGGAGAAGGCGCCTTCCTGCGACAGCTCCGAGACCTCGGTGGAGATCTTCAGCGAGATCCGCCCCCCCGACAGCACCACCGGGGTGAAGCCCAGGCCGACGCCGAAGGACTTGAATTCGATGGTCACCTTGCCGGTGGTGTCCTGGCCGGTGGGCACTGGGAACTCACCCCCGGCCAGGAACCTGGCCGATTCGCCGGAGATGGCGGTGAGGTTGGGTTCGGCCAGGGTGCGCACCAGGCCCACGCGCTCGAAGGCCTGGATGGTGGCGTTGGCCTGGTTGAGGCCATTGCTGCCCGAGGTGGTCTGGGTGGTGGCGGTCTGCCAGTTGGAGAAGCCGCTGCCAGGGCCGTGGACCACCTGCATGCAGGTGCCGCTCACGCCGGCGGGGCAAGGGATCTGCAGCTCCGGCTGCTTGGTGGTGTCGAGGTTGTAGCCCCCGGTGAGGCCGCCCAGCAGGGCGCCGTTCACGCCATAGGTCGGGGCGTGGTTCAGCAGGAACTGCGCCATCCCGGAATTGCCTTCCAGGGCGGCGAGATTGAAGCCCAGTTGCTTGATCACCTGGCGCTGCATCTCGACGATGCGCACCTTGAGCATGACCTGCTCCTTGCCGGCGATGCTGAGCATGTTGATGACCTGCTCGGGCTTCTCGACGGAGGCCCTGGCCAGCTGGACGGCCCGGTCGGCGTCCGAGGCGCTGGCCACCAGGCCGCTGAGCACCAGGCTCCCGTTCATGCCCTCCACGTGGACGCGGGCGCCGGGAACGACGCGGTTGATCATTTCACTGACCGCCGCGCCGTCGATATCGACGCGGATGTCCAAAGACAGGATGCGGCGGCCGGCGGCGTCAAAGAAGATCGCGTCGGTGGAGCCCTCCTTCATGCCCAGCACCGATATGCGCCGGGGCGAACGGAGCAGCACGTCGGCTACCCCCGGACGGGTCACGAGCACATCGCGGGCGTCGACCGGCAGATCGACCAGGGCTGACTTGCCGGCCGGAATGGCGAGCGATTGCGACGTGGCGCCGGCGGTGAGGTCGACCCGCACGGTGGCCGGGGCGTAGGCGGTGGAGCTGGACGCTGTCGCCGTTTCAGGGCCTGCCGCCGCCGGGACGGCCGACACCGTGGCCGTGACCAGCGCGATCGCCGCCAGGGCCGAGGATTTGAGCAGGGATCTCATCGCGACACCGTCACTTGACTCATCTGGCCGCCCCGGATGAGGCGGATGCCGCCGGAGCCGGCGACCGGGGGATGGCCGGGCGCGCCGGCCATGTCGGCGTAGGAGCGCAGGGCCAGGATGATGTTGCCGCGCAGCCTGGCCTCGGTGATCAGGGGAGCGGCCTCGGCCGGCACCTCAAGGGTCAGGGTGGCGGCGACCGTCGAGCGGCCGTTCTTGGGCGGATCGGTGCTCTGATCCACCGCCAGCACGCGGACGTTGGAGACCACGACCTCGTTGATATAGGCCGACCCGCCGCGGTGGCCGTTGTCGGCGTAGGACTGCATGACGTCCACCCGGTCACCCGGCTGGATGAAGCCGCCGGCGCCGGCCTCGGCGTTCACGGGCACCGCCATGGCCCGCATGCCCGGCTTCAGGACCACGGACATGTAGCCGCCGTCCCCGGCGCGGACCAGCTTGCCGGCCACGAGCGGCTCGCCCTTGGAAATGTCGGAACGGACCACCGAGCCGACCAGGGCCTGCATCTTCGGACCGCCGTTGTTGATAACGTCCTTGGCCGCGACCTGAACGTCCTTGGCCGCGCCGGCGGCGCCCGCGGGCTTGGGCGTGCTCTGCACGCCGTCGGTGATGTAGGCGGCGTTGACCGCGTCGGCCGGCCAGGGCTGCCAGCTCATGTCCTGGTTGGTCAGGCGCACACCCACCGCCAGATCACGGCCGGCGACCAGCACGCGGGTGGTCATCTTGACTTGCTGAGCCGCGGCCGAAGGCGGCGGCGCCTTGGGTTTGGCGCTCATGTTGCGCAGCAGCAGCGCGACCATGACGGCGGCGATGGCGGCCACGACCAAGATCGTGATTCGGACAGGGTTCATGGGTCTCGCGCGGCTCCCGCACGTGGGATTTCTGAGGGGACGTCGCCCTGATTCCGGCGCCGTCCATTGTCGATTCGAGTCGCAACCCTTCTGGCGCCCCGCCAGAGTGCCCGGCCCATGGTTAACGCGGGCCTAAATGGTGGGCGCGGTCAGAACCCGGCATGGGGACCGCCCAGCAGGATTCCCGCCGGAAAGGCCGCCAGGGCGCCGACCGCGATCGCTACGCCGTAAGGGGTGGAGCCGCCGGGGGTCGCCAGCCGGTCCACCCAGGAGGGGCCGACGGCGGCGAACGGCCGCAGCCAGGTCGAGCGGACGGCCAGCAGCGCCAGCGCCAGCGCGCCGCCCGCCAGGCCGGTATAGAGCATGAACGGGGCCAGGCCCTGGACGCCCAGCCACAGGGATGCGGCCGCCATCAGCTTGGCGTCGCCGCCGCCGATCCAGCGCATTGCGAACATGACGATCCCCAGCACCAGCATGGCCAGGCCCACCAGGGCCGACCAGCCGATGGCGGCCAGCGGCGTGCCGACAACGACGGCCGCGGGCACGAAGGCGACGGCCAGAGCCACGGAGATCCAGTTGGGGATGGTGAAGGTGGTCAGATCCCGCACCGCGGCGACCACCACCAGGATGGCGAAGATCGCGATCAGCAGAGGACGGGCGATGTCGAGCGCCATGGCTGTATCCGTACGCGAGGTGTCGGCCGCCAGATTCGGCCCAACCCAGATTGGGCCCAACCGGGTGAACCAATGGTTTCGAACGCCTGAACGGAGGCGGTTAAGCGGGCCGGGCAGCCCGCCGCCGCGCGGTTGGGCGGCAAGGGAGTCGGCGCAAAGGGGCGGGCAGAAAAAAAGCCGCGGCGATCGCCACGGCTCTTTTGCAGTTCAAGAAAGCGATCTGCTCATCCCGTTTGGCTTGATCCAAGCCAAACGGGACAGGCTCTAGCGAGCGCCGATGGCGGCGCCGGCGGCAGAGAATTGCCCGTTCAGCTGAGTGCCGACGGCCGTGACCGCGGCGATGATCACCACGGCGATCAAGGCGACAATCAGGCCGTATTCAATGGCCGTCGCGCCCGACTCGTCCCGCAGAAACCGATTGATGACTTTAGACATGATGTTGCTCCAGAAAGACGAACAAGAAGGCGCTGGTTCCACGAAACGCCCCCAGCTCATTACCTGTGTATATTGCAGATTTCGCATTAATCCTGAGTAAACTGTCGTGGTAAAAGTAATTTAAACGTCAGCTAACGAAAAAGGCCGCGGCTTTCGCCACGGCCCTTCGCAAGCTTGGTCTTGTGCGGTTGTTTAGCGCGCGGCGATGGCGGTGCCGGCGGCGGTGAACTTTGCATTCAGCTGCGTGCCGACCGCGGTGACGGCGGTAATGATCACGACGGCGATCAGAGCGACGATCAGGCCGTATTCAATAGCCGTCGCGCCCGACTCGTCCCGCAGAAACCGATTGATGATGTTGGACATGATGTTGCTCCATAAAGACAAACAAAAAGGCGCTGGCTTCACGAAACACCCCAGCCCATTACCTGTATGTATTACGACAAACGAATTAATCCTGAGTAAAATATTGTAGTAAAAGTACTTTAATCAATAGCCAACGAAAAAGGCCGCGGCTTTCGCCGCGGCCCTTCGCAAGTTTAGTCTTATGCGCGGGTTTAGCGCGCGCCGATCGCGGTGCCGGCGGCGGTGAACTTCGCATTCAGCTGCGTGCCGACCGCGGTGACCGCGGTGATGATCACGACAGCGATCAGAGCGACGATCAGGCCGTATTCGATGGCCGTGGCGCCGGACTCATCCTTGATGAAACGCGTGACGAAATTGGACATTGCTTGATCTCCTTGATGTGCAAGCAGGCTTTTGAGGGATCAAGCCGCTGATCGGCCCGCTTGCCCCCGAACACGAGCACACTTTGCCCCAGGGCGCTTAATGGCCAGTAAACAGAGAAGTATTGTGCGAAATATTTCTATGGTTTACTTATGTTTACTATTACCATCGGTTAACCACGGCGATTCCGGACGCCAATCCCACCCTCAAAACTGGGCCAATAGCCTGAATCGATGCGCGCACGCGCGCGAGGGGGATTCAAGCTTTATTGACCATTCCGGCCCAGCCTTGGCGCATCGAACTGGTTTTGAGATTCGCCGCCATGCGCCGCCCTGCCCGCCTGCTGTCCTCCATCCTGGTGACCCCCATCCTGGCGATCATCGCCGTGCTGGGGCCGCTGGCGGCGCCGAGGGCGGCTCTGGCCGCCACACTGTCGGTCAATATCGACCAGGCGGAGCGCGTCACCATCTCGCACGCGGTCAAGGATGTGATCGTCGGCAACCCGATGATCGCCGACGTGGCGGTGCTGGACCCGCACCACCTGCTGATCACCGGCAAGGGCTATGGCGTCACCAACATCCTGATCACCGACACCAACGGCCGAGCGGTGATGAGCCGGTCCCTGGTGGTGGGCGCGTCGAACCAGGGACGGGTGTCGGTCTATCGTGGACCGGACGTCTACAACTACGCCTGCAACGCCCGGTGCGAACGCACCCCCATGCCCGGCGAGCGCGCCGACGGCGTCTACGCGCCCTATTCGGCTCCCTATAACGAATATTCGAGCCGCACCCACAACGCCGAGCAGAGCTCCGGCCAAAACGCCGCGCCTTAGACGTCGATCAAAGTCTAGGTCAGGGCCTCGATCCAAGCGCCCAGCTTTTCCGCCATGTCCGCGGAGTCCAGGCTCCGTCCGTCCAGCGACGAGACCGCCCGCACGCCGATCAGGCTGTTGGTCAGCACCAGGGCCTGCGCGTCCGCCAGGATTGCGGCGCTCAGGGCGACCTCCTCGATAGGCTGGCCCTCCGCCCGCGCCCGGGCGAGAAGCTCACCGCGAATGATCCCGTCCAGCACCCCGCAGGCCAGAGCCGGGGTGAACAGCCGGCCTCGCGAGCGCCAGAACAGGTTGGCGGCGGCGGCGCAGGCGACCTCGCCGCGGGTGTTCAACATCACCGCCTCGTCGGCGTCGGCGGCCGCGGCTTCGCGGCGGGCCAGGATGTTGTCCAGGTAGGACAGGGTCTTGAGACGGGACACGGCAGAACCTTGGTTGCGCCGTGTGCTCGCGATGATCAGCCGGGCCGGGCCGGAGGGCTTGGGCGCGGCGGCGGCGGCGGCGAAAAGCCGCGGC
>DASVMY010000326.1:0-5556 GCA_036384135.1 Caulobacteraceae bacterium
CTGAAGAGCGTCTTCTGGGCCATGAAACGCGTGCTGCCGCAGATGATCGCGCGCCGCGCCGGCTCGATCCTGGCCACCGGCTCCCTGGCCAGCGAGCGGGGCCTGCCGATGACCAGCGGTTACAACGCCTCGAAACACGCGGTCCTGGGGCTGGTGCGCTCCGCCGCCGCCGAAGTGGCGCGGCACAATGTGCGCGTCAACGCCATCCTGCCCGGACTGATTGAGACCCGCATGCTGCGCGATCTCGCCGGGACCCTGGCCGACGGGGACCTGGCTGCCGGCCTGACCGCCCTGGGCCGCATGGCGCCGATGGGCCGGGTCGGGACCGCCGAGGAAGTCGCCGGCCTGGCGGTGTTCCTGCTCTCTGACGCGGCCAGCTACGTGACCGGCCAGGCCTTCGCCGTCGACGGCGGCGTGCTGTCGACCATTGCCAACGGCGCATGAACCCATTCGCTGCGCCGCCAGTGCGGCGGCGAGCCCTGAAGGATGCCCTGATGACGTTGAAATTCTACCACGCCGAACCGGTGGCCAACTCGCTCAAGAGCTTGATTGCCTTGAAGGAAAAGGAACTCGACTTTGAGAGCGTCTACGTCGACCTGCACAAGTTCGAGCAGCACCTGCCCTGGTTCGTGGCCATTAACCCGGAGGGCCAGGTGCCGGTGCTCGATCATGACGGCGTCATCGTCACCCACACCACGGTGATCAACGAATACCTGGAAGACGCCTTCCCCCATGCGCCGCCGCTTCGCCCCGCCGATCCCGCCGGCAAGGCCCGGATGCGCTATTGGAACAAGTTCGTCGACGAGCACGTCATGAACTACGTCTCGATGCACGGCTGGCACCGCATGGTCTCGGTGATCGCGCGCTCGGTGGATTCCAACGACTTCGAGACTCTGATGGAGCGGATTCCGCTGAAGGATCAGCGCGATAAGTGGCGCAACGCCCGCTCCGGCTTCACCGCCGAACAGCTGGCCGCGGCCACCGTCAAGGTCGAGGCCGCCGTGGACAAGGTCGAGGCGCAGCTGGCCAGGACGCCGTGGCTGGCCGGGGACAGCTTCACCCTGGCCGACGCCAACTTCTTCGCCCACTGCGGGATGATGATCGCCCGGATGTTCCCGGAAATCGGAACCCAGGAGCGCTGCCCCCGCCTGCTGGACTGGGCCGAGCGGATGCGGGCGCGACCAGGGGTCAAGGCCGCCCTCGCCATGCCGGACCACACCAACCCGGCGCTTCGCACCTTCACCGGCGAAGCGCGCTGATCGGAACGGGCGGGGCTGTCCCGGACCGCCCCGTCCGCCCTTTCGGGCCCCGTCAGCCCTCGCCCCGCGCCGCGACCCGCGCGGCCTTGTAACCCTGCCGTCGGCCGTTCTCGAAGGCCAGCCGCTGGGGATCGACCGCGTCATCGGGAAATTGTTCGAGGATTTCGTCGAACACCTCGCGCAGCTCATCTTTGAATTCGGCGTGGGGGAAGATGTAGTAGCGGTTGGCGCGAATGGCGTTCAGCGTCTTCTCGGCCACCTCCTCCGGCTCCATGCCGGCCTGATGCACCTGGGCCAGGCGGGCGTTGAACACTTCGTCGATGGGCTTGCCACGGGCCGACAGGTCCGCGGGCCGAAGTTTGTCGCTCTCGTGGATGGCGCTGCGCACCAGGCCCGGACAAAGCACCGACACGCCGATCCCCTGCGGCGCCAGGCTGTAGCGCAGCGACTCGCTGAGGCCCCGCACGGCGAACTTCGAGGCGTTGTAGATCCCGGGCGACGGGCCGACCAGGAAGCTCGCCATGGAGGCCGTGTTGACGATGTGTGCGCCCCCGCCCCGCGCCTTCATGCGCGGCACGAAGGTCTGCACGCCGTTGATCACCCCGTGCAGATTGACGCCCAGCACCCAGTCCCAATCGTCGTAGGTGCTTTCGTCAATGGTCTGGAACAGGTTCACGCCGGCGTTGTTGAACAGCAGCGAGACCGGGCCAAGGGCCTCCTCGGCGCGGTCGGCTGCCGCCGCGAAGCCCGAGCGCGAGGCGACGTCCAGCCTGATGGGCGCAACGTTCTGATTGTCCAGGACCTCCATCGCCGCGCTGAGGTGGTCTTCGCTGACGTCGGCAATGGCGACCTTGCAGCCCTCCGCCAGGAGAGCCCGCGCCAAGCCCAGCCCGATGCCGGAAGCGCCACCGGTGATGAAGGCCGTGCGGCCTGCAAAGTCTTTCATTTCGTCTGGCCCTTCTTGCGACGTTCGATTTCGGCGGCGTGGATCGGATTGCGGAACAGCATGGCGAAGGTCGCCTTCAACTCCGGGTTCTCGGGGATATCGGGGACGGCGCGCACCATGGCCTCCGCCCGCTCCTCCACACCCTGGCGGAACTCGCTGTGGGTCAGGATATAGAGCTCGTCGTTCAGGACGCCCTGCAGCACCTGCTGTCCGATCTGCTCGGCGCTCTTGAAGAGGTGCGAGAAGTTGCCGCCCTGCTGACGGCGTTTGTCGCTCTCGGCATAGCCGGTCTGCGCCAGTTCGGCGGGGCGCGTCTTTCCCGCTTCGGCGATGTTGGACTGCACCGGGCCAGGACAGAAGGCCGAGGCGCTGATCCCGCGCGGCTCCAGTTCGGCGCGCATGGCCTCGGTCAGCGCGACCACGGCCGCCTTGGTCGTGGCGTAGATGGCGGCGCCGGGATGCGGCAGCAAGCCGGACATGGATGCGGTGTTGACCACATGGGCGCCCTGCCCGTGCGCCAGCATGCGCGGCAGGAAGATCACCAGCCCGTTGATGACCCCGAACAGGTTGACGCCCAGGGTCCAGTCCCAGTCGCTGAAACTCGCCAGCTCCACCGGTCCGACGACGGCCACGCCGGCGTTGTTGGCCAGCAGATGCACCGGGCCGAAGCGCGCTTCGGCCACATCGGCGGCCTCCGCATAGGCGGCGCGATCGGTGACGTCGAGCTTCATGGTGAGCAGGCGGTCTCGCCCCAGGTCCGCGGCGGCGCTGTCCAGGTGGTCCTGCCGCACGTCGGCGATCACGACATTCATCCCGGCCCCCAGGAAGGCGCGGGCCATGCCAAGGCCGATGCCGGACGCCCCTCCCGTTACAAACGCCGTCTTTCCCGCCAGGTTCTGCATCAACTCACTCCATCCCGTTGCATCCGCGCCACCGCCCGGGCGTAGGGCTTCATGCCGATCAGCATGATCACGAACGCCAGCGGCCCAAGCAGGGCATGGCAGGTGGCCAGCGCATGGCCGACCTGCCTCTCGTCGCGGAACAGATAGTCCGTGAACAAGGCCGTCACGGTCGGCCCGAGGCCGAAACCGATGATGTTGAAGCCGAACAGGACCACGGCCGTGACCTGCCCCTTCATCCGGTTGGGCGTCACCACCTGGATAGCGGCGTTCTGGGGCCCGAACAGCAGGGCGGCGCCGAACACCGCCACCGCCTGCATGACGATGGCCAGTGAAGCCGTGGGCATCAGCGGCGCCAGCACGGCGAAGGGGGTGCTGACCAGCATCGAAAGGACAACGACCAGCAGGTTCGCATCGTGACGGCCGCGGCGCGCCAGGGCCTCGGCCAACGAGCCGCCGATCATGGCGCCGAAGGGCGCGACGACTAGCCAGACCAGGCCCAAGGTCAGCCCCACGCGGCCGATCGTCCAGCCGAAGGTGCGCATGTAGAAGGCGGGGCCCCAACTGGAGCTGCCCACCGCCACGATGGTGTTGATCGCAATGGTGGCGATCAGGGGTCCATAGACCCACCGGTTGGCGACCAGGAAGGCCAAGACCTGCGCGATGCTCGGCTGCGGCCCCGTCTCGCGGCGGGCGGGCTCGGGGACCGAGAGCATCATCAGCGAAACCACAAGCCCTGGGAGGCCCACCAGCAGAAAGGCCGCCTGCCAGATCCTCAATGGACCAAAGACCGGAAACACAATGGCCCCCGCGGTCGCCAGCGACTGGACGATGGTCCCGCCGATGACCAGCGCCAGGCCGGTTCCGGCAATGAAGCCGAAGTTCATGATCGCCAGCACCCGCGGCATCTTCTCCGGTGGAAACAGGTCACCCAGCAGCGAGAAGCTGGCGGGCCCGGTGCACGCCTCGCCCACGCCCACGCCCATACGGAAGGCGAACAGGCTGACGAAACTGCGCGACCAGGCGCACATCGCCGTGGCCAGACTCCACAACAGCAGGCCGAAGGAGATCAGGTTGCGGCGATGCCCCCGGTCGGCGTAGCGCGCGATCGGCAGGCCCGCGATCATGTAGAACATGACGAAGGCGAAGCCCATGACCAGGCTGATCTGGAAGTCCGACAGCCGCAGGTCGCTTTTGATGTAGGGCACCAGCAGGGCGAGGATGCCCCGGTCCAGGAAATTCACCAACAACGACAAGGAGATCACGAAGACGGCGTACCAGCCGACGCCGGCGCTGGGCCAGCCTCGCGGCGCGCCGGCGCGCGCCTCGGTACCGTCAATCACGGACGGCTGCGTCGTCATGCTCATCCTCCCTGTCGGCTGCGCCGGCCGGGACCGACAGCGCCGCTTGGCCCGCGGACGGGATGGGATCGTCCCCTCCTCGGCCGCGATAGGCATTGCGGATGTTGGCGGATTGATTGTATGTGTTCAATACAATTCTTAGCAACGACCCGGGCGACAATGGGCGCCCGGGCGCTCCAGGGAGGTTGGCGTGGCGGACGAGGGAAACGTGGTGGCGCAATCGGCGCGGATTTCAGCCCTTGAATCGACGGTGGCCCGGCTCGAACGACGCCTGACGGTGATGGAAGACGTCGATGCGATCCGGAAATTGCACCACCTCTATGGCTACTTCATCGACAAGTGCCTGTATCGCGAGACCGTCGATCTGTTCACCGACGATTGCGAGGTGCATTTCTTCGGCGGCATCTATCGCGGCAAGGCTGGGGCCAAGCGCCTCTACATCGACCGCTTCCAGAACAACTTCACCCACGGCAACAACGGGCCCGTGGACGGCTTCCTGCTCGATCACATGCAGATGCAGGACGTCGTGGACGTGGCGGCGGACGGCCTGACCGCGCTTGCCCGGT
This sequence comes from Caulobacteraceae bacterium, assembly GCA_036384135.1. Taxonomy (GTDB): domain Bacteria; phylum Pseudomonadota; class Alphaproteobacteria; order Caulobacterales; family Caulobacteraceae; genus Acaudatibacter. The sequence continues at coordinate 5,032 of DASVMY010000326.1, forward strand.
TCCGCTGCTTCATGGCGGCCGGTCGCCACAAGGACTTCGGCGCCCAACGCCAATGGTGGGAAGGCGGGCTCTACGAGAACCAGTACCGCAAGGAGAACGGGGTCTGGAAGATCCACGTCCTCAACTACGTCCCCCAATGGCACGCCGACTTTGAGACGGGCTGGGCCCATACGCGCCCGAACTATGTGCCCTTCCTCGACAAGACCGTGCCCGAGGATCCCACCGGCCCGGACGAACTGAAACAGGACGCCTGGCTGTGGCCCACCCACAAGGTGGTGCCGTTCCATAACCTGCACCCGGTCACCGGCAAGCCGATCACCGCCGAACGCTGGTCCGGCGACAAGGGCTAGGCCGTGGGTTACCCGAACCTGCACATGATCATCGACGGCGAGACGATCGCCGCCGAAGGCCGACGCACGCACGCGGTGGTCAATCCGGCCACCGGCGAGACCCTGGGCGAACTGCCGCTGGCCTCGGCCGCCGACCTGGACCGGGCGCTGGACGCCGCCGCGCGTGGGTTCAAGC
>DASVMY010000327.1:0-5866 GCA_036384135.1 Caulobacteraceae bacterium
CGCCCCGCCAGGCCCGCGAACCGCGCCAGGATCGTGAACCGCGCCCAGATCGCGAACCCCGGGCCGACCGCGCCCCGCGCGCCGAAGCTCAGGCCCGCCCCGAGCGCGAATCCCGTCCGGAAGCCCGTCCAGAGCGGGAACCGCGCCGTGATCGGGACCGCGACCGCGACCGCGAACCCCGCCGCGGCCGCGACGACGACGACCGCAGCAACGTCGTCGGCTTCGGCTCCGACCTGCCGGCGTTCATGCGACCGAAGTAAGACGGGGGCCGCGTTCTAAAGCAACGTCGGCTTAGGTTGGCTCGGCGGCCATGCGCCCCCTCCGTCACGGCGAGCGCTGCCCGCCGCGCCACCTCCCCCGCTCGTTGGCGGGTGAGGAGAAGAGCATGCTGAACCTCCTCCTCCATCGCGAGCGAAGCGACGCGGGGGAGGTGGCGCTCAGCGCGCCAGCGATGAGTGACGGAGGGGGCGCAAGGCCGACGCACGGCCGATTCAATCGGACGTGACCTCGCCCCCTACCGCCCGATCGACCCCGCCAGGAACTTCCTGAACGCCGGACCATAGGGCGGCCGCAGGGCCGCCAGTTGCGGCATGTCCTTCGTCAGCTGGGTGTAGATGGCCTTGCGGTGGCTGAATTCCTTGAAGCCATCGAGGCCGTGGTAGCTGCCCATGCCGGACGGGCCGACCCCGCCGAAGGGCAGGTCTTCCTGCGCCACGTGCATGATGACGTCGTTGACCGTCACCCCGCCTGAGGTCGTGCCGGCCAGAACGCTCTCCTGCTCGGCGGCGTCCTCGCCGAAATAGTACAGCCCCAGCGGCCGGTCGTGAGCGTTCACATAGGCCACCGCCTCGGCCATGGTCTTGTAGGTCTTCACCGGCAGGACGGGGCCGAAGATCTCCTCCTGCATCACCTTCATGTCGTCGGTGGGATCGATGATCAGGGTCGGCGCGATCTTGCGGTGCTCCTGCTGGCTCAGGTCCTCGTCGTCCGGCTTGATTTCGATCACCCGCACGCCCCTGGCCTTGGCTTCGTCGACGTAGCCGGTGATCCGGTCGTAGTGCCGCTGGGCGACAATGGCGGTGTAGTCGGGGTTGTCCTTGATGGTCGGGAACATCCGGCGCACCGCGCCCTGGGCCTCGGCGACGAAGGTCTCCAGCCCCTCGGCGGGGGTCAGCACGTAGTCGGGCGCCAGGCAGATCTGGCCGGCGTTCAGGGTCTTGCCGTTCATGATCCGCGCGGCGGCGGTCTTCACGTCCGCGGAGCGGCCCAGGATCACCGGGCTCTTGCCACCCAGTTCCAGGGTCAGCGGCGTCAGGTGCTCGGCGGCGGCCTTCATCACATGCCGGGCGATGGAGGTGGCGCCGGTGAAGACCAGGTGGTCGAACGCCAGGCCCGAGAACGCCTGGCCGATGTCGGGCCCGCCGGTGATCACCGCGACCTCCTCGGGGCTGAACACCCCACCGAACATCCGCGCCATCAGATCCGAGGTCGCCGGGGTGAATTCCGAAGGCTTGATCATGGCCCGGTTGCCCGCCGCCAGCACCCCGGCCAGGGGGGTGAAGGTCAGGTTGACGGGGAAGTTCCAGGGGCTGATCACCCCGACCACGCCCTTGGGCTGGAAGCGCACCTCGGCCTTGGCGCCGAACAGGCCCAGGATCGCCGGCGTGGTCTTGCGCTTCTCCGGCTTCATCCAGCCGGTCAGCTTGTCGCGGGCGTGCTTCAGGGTCCCGATGGAGGACGCCACGTCGGTGAAGGCCGTGGCCTCGCGCGAGCGGGCGCCGAAGTCGGCGTTCAGCGCGTCCTCGATCTGTGACTGGTAGTCGACCAAGAGGCCGATGCAACGGTTGATGCGGTCGATGCGCAGCGCCGCCGACGGTGCGCCATCGCGCAGGTGGGCCGCCTTCTGGCGTTCCAGGATCTGCTGCATGCTGTCCGCGGTCTCGGCCATCGGGTCCTCCAATCTGATCAGTGTTCAGAATGGAGGGACTTTCGATCGCACGCAAGAACATGCCGTTGGTCCTTAACGGCTCGTTTGAACTCTGCGCCCTATGGTCGGGCCCAGGTCTCGGAGTTCCGCAAAAGGCGGCGCTCCCACCCGATGAGGACGTGATGACGGGCGAAGTCGAAACCACCCTGCGGGGCCCACAGGCCTACTCCGTGGCGCGGGCGGCTATCGAGATGATGGAATCGTCAAAGATCTGGCCGACGGCCCTGAATTTCGAGCTGTGGATTCACCTGGTCGCCGATCCCAACGGTCCCCTCGCCCGCGAAATCCAGCGCCTGCTGACGGCCGGCGAGACGATCACTGACACCATGGCCGAGGACCTGGCCGCCACCTACCTGCCCAAGGCCAAGCTCAACGAGCAGATTCGCGACGCCGGCGACGTCCTGACCAAGGAACTGGCTGCGGTTTCCGAGGCGATCCAGTCAGCCAAGCAGCACAACGCCGCCTATGGCGCCACCCTGGCCGGCGCCACCAAGGACCTCAGCGGCGAGGTCAATGTCGGCGTGCTGAAGACCATGGTCGGCAACCTGACCAGCGCCACCCGCCAGGTCCAACGCAACAACGCCACCCTGGAAAAGCGCCTGGCCGAATCGTCGGACGAGGTCGCGCGCCTGAAGGAGCACCTGGAACAGGTCCGCCGCGACGCCACCACCGACGGCCTCACCAACCTCTCCAACCGCAAGGCCTTCGACGAAGAACTGGAGCGCGCCTGCATCGAGGCCGACGCCCAGAACAGTGTCATCGCCCTGGCCGTGCTCGACATCGACCACTTCAAGTCCTTCAACGACACCTGGGGTCACCAAACCGGGGACCAGGTGCTGCGCTTCGTGGCCAGCGTCATCGGCCGCGTCGGCGCCCCGCCGCGTTTCGCGGCCCGCTATGGCGGCGAGGAATTCGCCATCATCTTCGCCCAGGAATCCCAGCGGCAAGTGGAGCGCACCCTCAACGATATCCGCCAGGAGGTCTCCTCGCGCATGCTCAAGCGCCGCTCCACCAACGAGGACCTTGGCACGATCACCATCTCCGCCGGGTTCGCCGAGCGCCGCCCTGGCGAGGCGATCCACCTGCTGGTGGACCGCGCCGACCGCGCCATGTACGCCTCCAAGCGCGCCGGCCGTAACCGCGTCACCAACAGCGACCAGATGGCCGACGCCGCCTAAGATACGGACCGCAACTTTTCCTCTGGCGTTCCGTGGCGTCCTATCGCCTAGATTCCCCCAAAGCCTGAGCCCTGGGAGGATCCGTTGGCGTACAACAAGATAAAGGTCTCGATCGCCGACAAGGTCGCGACGGTCGCTCTGTCCGACCCCTCGACCATGAACGCGGCCGGCATCGACATGATCATCGAGCTGGCCGAGGCGTTCAAAGGCCTGGCCGAGAACCCCGAGGTTCGTGCGGTCATCCTGACCGGAGAGGGCCGCGGTTTCTGCTCCGGCGCCAATCTGACCAGCGTGGGCGGAAGCGGCGGCGCGCCGCAAGGCGCCGGCAGCTCGCTGGAAACCCACTACAATCCCTTCGTCACCCTGCTGCGCGACTTTCCCAAGCCGATCGTCACGGCGGTGAACGGGGCCGCGGCCGGGGTCGGCTGCTCCCTGGCCCTGATGGGCGATCTGGTCCTGGCCGGCGAGAGCGCCTACTTCCTGCAGGCTTTCCGCCGCATCGGCCTGGTGCCGGACGGCGGCTCCACCTATCTGCTACCGCGCCTGATCGGCCGCGCCCGGGCCATGGAAATGGCCATGCTGGGCGAGCGGGTGTCCGCCGCTAAGGCGCTGGAGTGGGGCCTAATCAACCGCTGCATCCCTGACGCCGAGCTGATGGCCGAGGCGACCCGGCTGGCCAAGGAACTGGCGGACGGCCCCAAGGCCCTGGCCATGATCCGCAAACTGATCTGGAAGAGCCTGGACACCGAATGGGCCGACCAACTCCAGGCCGAGGCCACCACCCAGAACGAGGCCGGCCGCACCGCCGACTTCGCCGAGGGCGTGAAGGCCTTCCTGCAGAAGCGCACCGCTCAGTTCACCGGGGTCTGACGAAAATCCAGCATTGTGAGTGAGCGCTCACTTGCGTTGTGAGGCGAGGTGCGCTACATCTCGCCTCATGACCCGCGCCAACACCACCAAGCCCCGCATCGACGCGGCCGCCATCGCCCTTTTCACCCGCGTAGGTGTGGACGGCGCCACCACCAAGGAGATCGCCGCCCTGGCCGGCGTCTCCGAGGGCGCGATCTATCGCCACTACAAGAGCAAGGATGAGCTGGCGATCAGCCTGTTCATGGGGGTCCACCGCCGGCTATCGCATCTGGTGGCCGAGGCCGCCGCCGACGCCAAGGGCATCAAGGCCAAGGCCGCCGCCATCGTGAACGCCTACTGCCAGGTCGCGGACGAGAACTGGCCCCTGTTCACCTTCCACCTGCTCTCCATCCACCGCTTCCTGCCCTACTACCAAGAGGACGGCAAAGACCCGGTCAGCGTCGTCGAGGGCATCCTCAAGCGCGCCATGATGGACTGCGAGATCCCGCCGGCCGACCCCCGCGTGGTCGCCGCCATGGCCATCGGCGCCATCGTCCAGACCGCCCAGAACAAGGCCTACAACCGCCTGGACGGCCCCCTGACGGCCCACGCCCCCCTGATGACGGCCGCCGTCCAGGCCATTCTCGTCGCCCGGTAACGCTTCCCCTCACTCCCCTGCTTCCAAGCCTGGAAAGACCAACGCCATGCGCGCCTTCGCCTTCGCCGTCGCCTATTGGGTGATGAGCGTGTTCTACGCCCTGCTGACCGCCTTCATGGCCCTGGTCCCTGGGCGCGGCGCCATCGGTCTGGCCCTGACCATCTACTCGCGCCGCATCCTCTGGGCCCTGCACTGGCTGGGCGGGGTCAAGGTCGAGGTGAAGGGCAAGGAGCGCCTGCCGGACGGCGCCTTCATCATCGGCGCCAAGCACCACTCCTGGGGCGACGGCTTCGTGATGTTCGCCAATGTGCCCAACCTGGTCTTCGTCACTGGCGACCACCTGGAGCGCATCCCGCTGCTGCGCGGCATCCTCAAGAAATTCGGCGCCATCGTGGTCGACAACTGCGGCGGACCCGAAGCCCGCAAGGCCCTGGCCGAGCGCGCCTCGGCCGCCCACGAGGACGGGCGCCGCATCCTGATCTATCCCGAAGGCAATCTGGCCAAGCCCGGCGAGCGCTTCCGCTACCGCACCGGCGTCTATTACATGTACCGCGACTTCAACATGCCGGTGGTGCCTGTGGCCACTAACCTCGGCGTCTTCTGGACCCAGCAGGAGTACAAGAAGACCCCCGGCGTCGCGACGGTGGAGTTCCTGGACCCGATCCAGCCCGGCCTCGAACGCGGCGAGTTCCTTCGCCTGCTGGAGGAGCGTGTGGAAACCCGCAGCCAGGAACTGATCGCCCTGGCGCGGGGTGAGCCGGTGCGGCCGTCCGTACTGGTCCCGGCGCCGGACGAGATCGCCCGGGCGGCGGCGAAGGTTGAGATGGCGTGAAGGCAGCCACCCACACACCCGCTCCTCCCCGCGACTGCGTAGCAGAGGCGCGAAGCAGTCAAAGCGGGGACCCAGGTGTTTTGTGTTTCCCTGCGCGAGACTGAGGCCATGCCGGACCGGCCCAAACTGAAAAAGCCTGGGTTCCCGCTTTCGCCGGAATGAGCGGAAAGGTGGGGATTGACCTCAAGAGGGACTATAGCGGTCCCGGATCTACGCGGCCTCGCCGCTCCGTCCGGGATGATGGGGTGGACGGCCCCCGAAGGGCATCGATGTGCCATGCTGGCCGTGAGTGGACCCAGCAGAGGAGACCGTCCGCCATGCAAGCTATCAGATTTGGGATCGATCTGGCCAAGAGCGTTTTC
>DASVMY010000328.1:0-4335 GCA_036384135.1 Caulobacteraceae bacterium
TGGAGGTGCTGGCCGACGAGCACGGCGCGCCCTCCGTCCAGACGCAGGCCCTCGCCCTGGTGCGGGCCCTGGAGCGCGAGGCCGCGGCCGATGGCGGCGCGCGGCTTGAGGCCTTGGCCTCGGAGGATGTCGCCGCCGCCGCCGCACCCCATATTCAAACCTTGATCGCCCGCGTCGGCGCCCGCGTGACCGTTCGGGCGGAAGCCGGCCGCGCCCGCGCCGACTTCACGGTGAGATCCCTATGAACTGCCCCCTCTGCAAGAAACCCACAGTCCCCGAGTACCGCCCCTTCTGCTCCCGCCACTGCGCCGACCTGGACCTGCACCGATGGCTGAGCGGCCGCTACGCCATCCCGGCGGCGCAGGAGGATGAGGAGGGCGAGGACGGGCAGGGCTTCGCGGCGGGAAACAGGGAGGATTGATAGCTCCCGCCGGTTGGCCGGCCTGGGCCTCTGGTTCCTAGGTGGCGGGCGGCGCCTGTCGCGGCGAGCGCCAGCACGCCCGCAATGGCCATCCGCAAACGCATGGCGTCTCTCCCATCGTCCGGGGCGCATTCCGGGCGGAAGTGATGAAGGAAGGGGAAGTGGTGCCTGGGGGCGGATTCGAACCACCGACACGCGGATTTTCAATCCGCTGCTCTACCAACTGAGCTACCCAGGCTTCGCGGGCGAGGCCCGTAAGGGCGCGGTCTATACGCAAGGCCCCTCTGCTTGTCCAGAACCTGAGGGGCCGGTGTTTAGCCTTCTTCGGCCACCGTGGTCTCGGTGTGAGCGCGCAACGGCGAGAAGTATCCGAGCGCCGGAGCGGCGATGACGCCGGCCGAGGCGATCAGCAGGGTGTGCTGCGGTCCCAGCACCCCGCCCAGCACGCCGCCGACCACTGCCCCGATGATACCGGTCAACCCGGGGGCGGCGGCGAAGACCCCGCCGACGCGGCCCATCAGCTCCGGCGGGACCTGGGTCTGGCGCAGGCTGCGGCCGGCGATCTCGTTCACTGTGCCGAAGCTGTCGCCCAGCAGTTGGGCGGCCATCAGCATCAGCATCCCGATCACCGGGCCGCCGTGGGCCAGGGGGATGAACAGGCTGCCCAACCCGCCCGCCGCGCCGGTGAAGACAAAGGTCGGGCCGATGCCGAACCGCTGGATCAGCGACCGGGCCAGGGTGGCGCCGAACAGGGCCGCGACGCCGCCGACCGAGATGGTGGCGCCCAGCATGGCGGGGGTCAGGCCCAGCACCCGCAGGGCGAAGAGAATATAGAGCGCTGAATAGAACGACCCGAACAGGGCGCTGACGCAGGTGATCAGCAGCAGGGGGCGGACGACCGGATGGGCCAGGGCCGCGGCAAGGCCGATCCCGAAATCAGTGATCGGGTGAGCGGGGATCTCGCCGGACGGCGCCGGCGCCGGCTCTGGCGCGCGGATGGTGGCCAGGACGGCGGCCGAGAACAGATAGGTCCCGGCGTTGACCACGATGGCGAAGGGCGCCGTCAAGAGTTGGAACAACAGTCCGGCCAGGCTGGGGCCGCCGATCTCGGCGATGGACTCCGTGGTGGCCAGCTTGGCGTTGCCCTCCACCAAATCGGCCCGCGCGATCAGGAACGGCAGGTAGGCGTGGTCGGCCATGTCGAAGAGGACGCTTAGGCCCCCCACCACGGCGGCCACTATATAAAGCTGCGCCATGCTGAAGATGTGCAGCCAGGCGGCCAGGGGAATGCTGGCGAGCACCAGGGCCCGGCCGACGTCGGTCCAGATCAGGATCGGCCGGCGGCGGCCGCGGTCCACCAGCCCGCCGCCCAGCAGGCCCACCACGATGGCCGGGCCGCGGGCGAGGGCGGCCAGGACCCCCACCTGGGCCGGACTGGCGCCCAGGCTCATGACGGCGGCGAACGCCAGGCCCTCGCGCGTGATGCGCGCGCCAAAGGACGACACGGACTGCGCCGCCCACAGCTTGAGGAAGTCAGGACGGCGCCAAAGACCGGCGCCGCCGGGCCGGGCGGCAAGCTTCATATCGTTGCCCCCCAAAGGCTCCTTGCTTTCCGGCGACGCTAGCTGAAGCGAGGCCTCGCAGCCAGCATACCGAATCTTCGACGAGGTGATCGCGGCGGCGTCGAAGAAAAATGGACTGGCGAGGCCATCTTTAGGGGGCGCTGTTGTGAAAGTTTGCTCCTTCAGGGCGGCGTCGGCAGTAAAATCGCCTCCAAAGTCGGCGCCCAAAGGGGGGCTGATACAGAATTTCGATCGATCGGCGTTTCCCAGTTCATGTTGCACTGCACGGCAAAAATGTCACCCGGCGGCAAATGCCCCTTGCAAGGCAACGCGATGGCCATTGTGCAGTGCAAAATGGACGTTGTTAAGATTTCCGACCTGTGAACGGCTGTCTGACAGGCGCCTCTTGACGGTGATATAAGGGGTTGCCAAAGGACCACAGCCGCAAGTCTAACAAAGCGGTAAGGCTTAGATCGTCTCGCAAGGGACGGTCGCGGCCGAATGCGCCGTCGAGACGTGTTCACCAAGGTCTTCGGACCGGATGTGCATGCGGGTCGGGCGTAGCGACACCGGCGGGGGAGTTGCGGCGACGAACGTTCGGCGCCTTACTCCCGCGCCTATTATAGCTAGGGTGAGACGCTATCGCGCGACGACCCTTCGGTCCCATGGGCTAGACCAAGCAGGAACTGGCGACAGATGCTCGACAACAAACGAACCACTCCAATCATCGCTCTGATCGGCGCCGTAGCGCTGATGACGAGCGTCCCGGCCTTCGCGCAAAACGCGCCCGCGGCCAGCCCCGCGGCGGCCTCTGCCGCGGCTCCGGCTGACTCGGCCGCATCGGCGGCGCCCGCCTCCACCGAAGCGGCCCCGGCGGTGGACGCCGAGTCCCTGAAAGTCGGCGGCAAGGCCGCTGGCAAGCTGACCCCGATCCGCATGTTCCTCGAAGCGACCCTGGTCGTGAAGTTCGTGATGATCGGCCTGGTGCTCTGCTCGGTCCTCTCCTGGACCCTGCTGGTCATCAAGCTGTTTGAATTCGGCGCGCTTCGCCGCACCTCGGACTCGTTCCTGGAAACCTTCCGCGGGGCCAAGTCCATCAACGACATGGGCCGCATCGCCGAGTCCGACGAATTCGCCGGCAACCCGCTGGCCGACATGGCCGCCGCGGCTTCCGCCGAAGTCGAGCTCAGCCGTCAAGCGGGCCTGCACGTCGCCGGCGAGCACCGCGACTCCACCATCATGCGCGCTCAGGCGGCCATCGGCGCGGTTCAGTCCTCGCTGGCCCGTCGTCTTTCGGGCGGCATGCAGTTCCTGGCGTCCGTGGGTTCGACCGGTCCGTTCATCGGCCTGTTCGGCACCGTCTACGGGATCATGAACTCGTTCATCAACATCGCGAACACGAACACGACCAACCTGGCCGTCGTGGCGCCCGGCATCGCCGAAGCGCTTCTGGCCACCGGCATGGGCCTGTTCGCCGCGATCCCCTCGGTGGTCTTCTACAACTACTTCCAGACCCAGATCACCGGCTACGGCACCCGCTCGGAAGGCTTCGTCGCTGAATTGATGAACGCCATCTCCCGGCAGCTCGACAAGGGAGCCTAAGGCTCATGGCCGCTAAACTCGCAGGGTCTGGCGGCGGCCGGTACGAGGTCGATCAGAACGCCGAGATCAATGTTACGCCCTTCGTGGACGTGATGCTGGTGCTCCTGATCATCTTCATGGTGGCGGCCCCTCTGGCCAGCGTGACGATCAAGGTCGCGCTGCCGCCGGCGGTGGCCAAGCCCGCTCAAAACCCGCCGAAGCCTGTCTACATCTCGATCAAGGCGGATGGCCGCATCTACATCGGCGACAATTCCACGGATCTGGATTCCATCGGCACCGATCTGGTGAAAGCCGTCGGCCGTCGGGACCCGACCAAGGAACGGATCTTCATCCGCGGCGATGAGAACATGCAGTATCAGGACTTCATGGGCGTGATGAACAAGTTGCAGGACAATGGGTTCTACAGCGTGGCGCTCGTGGGCGAAGACAAACGGGGCATGCACTGATGAGCACCCCCGGACCTGACATCGCCCATCCGGCGCACAACCCGTTCGACATGCCGCGTCCGAAGCAACGGACCGGCATGTGGGTGGCCATCGGCATCTCCGCCGTCATCCACCTGATCATCGGCGTCTACCTCTGGCAGGCCAAGTTCCAGACCAAGATGGTCGAATACGGGGACGAGAAGACCGACGCGCAGATCATCAAGCCGCCGGCCCCTCCGCCCCCGCCGCCTCCGCCGCCTCCGCCGCCGAAGAACCTGCCGCCTCCGCCGCCGGTTCAGCCGCGTCCGCCGGCCGCGGTTCCGGT
>DASVMY010000329.1:0-8284 GCA_036384135.1 Caulobacteraceae bacterium
GTGGGGCGCAGGCCGCCCGGCGAGCGGGTGAACAGGGGATCGCCGCCCAGCGCCGCCTCCAGGCTCTCGATGTGCCGGCCCACCGTCGGCTGGGCGATGCCCAGCGCCCGGGCGGCGCCCGACAGGCTGCCGGCGTCCACAACCGCCAGGAAGGTGCGATAAAGATCCCAGTCGGGGGCGGTCTCAGCCATACATTATCGTATATCGATCGCCCACCTTTCGCCAATTCCGAATAATACAGCCGCCGGTCAGGATCGCCCCATCAACTGGAGCCATCCCGATGTCCTCTTCCGTTCCCTCCAACCGCGCCGCGCCTAAGACCGCCTTGGTCATCGGCGTCACCGGCAACTTCGGCGGCCACGCCGCCATGGCCCTGATCAAGCGCGGCTGGACCATCCGCGCCCTGGCCCGCGACCCGGCCGCCGCCGCCAGGAAGGCCGGCCCGCGCACGCCGATCGAATGGATCAAGGGCGACGCCATGAACGCCGCCGACGTCATCGCCGCCGCCAAGGGTGCGGACGTCATCGTCCACGCCGTCAATCCCCCCGGCTACAAGAACTGGCGCGGCCTGGCCGTGCCGATGCTGCAGAACACCGTCGCCGCCGCCAAGGCGGCCCGCGCCCGCATCGTCTTCCCCGGCAATGTCTACAACTTTGCCCCAGACAGCGGCGCAGCCATCGGCGAGGACGCCCCCCAGGTCCCCGTCACCCGCAAGGGCAAGATCCGCGTGGAGATGGAGGCGATGCTGCGCGACGCCACGCTTGAGGGCGCCCGCGTCCTGATCGTCCGCGCCGGCGACTACTTCGGCCCCGCCGCACCCAACAGCCTCCTGGGCTGGCTGGTGAACCGCCGCAAGAACCGCATGACCAGCGTCTACGCACCGGGCGCGGCCAACATCGGTCACGCCTTCGCCTACCTGCCGGACCTGGGCGAAACCACCGCCCGCCTGCTTGACCGCGAAGTCGACCTGGCCGCCTTCGAGGTCTTCCACTTCAAGGGCCACTTCACCCAGGGGGCCCAGGGCTTGGCTGAGGCCATTCGCCGGATCAGCGGCCAGCCGCGCCTGCCGATCAACCCCTTCCCCTACCCCATGGTGTACGCCCTCTCGCCCTTCGTGGAGATGTTCCGCGAACTGCTGGAAATGCGCTACCTCTGGCGCCAGCCCATCGGCCTGGCCAACGCCAAGCTCGTCGCCTTCCTGGGCGAGGAGCCGCATACCCCCCTGGACGCCGCCATCCGCGCCACCCTGTCGGACATGGGTTGCCTGGAGGAAGCGGCGGTTCCGGTCGGGGCGAGGACGGTGGCGGCCTGATCGGCCGGTTCTCCGCTGGAGCCCCCTCCACCACTTCGTGGTCCCCTCCCCCACCGCTCGTTCGGGGCAAGAGAGTTAGGTTCCAGCCCCGCCGACTTGTGAAAAATCGACGATCAGCGGCGCCCGCCCCAGGACCGTCAGGAACCGCCGGAATCCCGCCTGGCTGAGCGCCGTGGTGGCGGTGTTGGTCATGGGATGGAAGTTCACCGGGTCCGCCGCCGCCAAGGCCGCGTCGAGCACGAAGCATACCGCGTTGCCCGGATCGTTGATCAGCGCCAGGGCCGTCACCGAGCCCGGCGTCACCCCCAGATGCCGCATCATCAGCGCCTCATTGCCGAACGACAGCCGCGCCGAGCCGATGACGGCGGGCAGGCGTTTGAGGTCGATCCGCGTCTCCCCCAGGGCCGAGATCAGCCACAGCTGGTCCTTGGTGTCCTTCAGGAACAGGTTCTTGGTGTGACCCCCCGGCAGCGAGGCCTTGATCTCCTCGCCCTCGCCGACCTTGAACACCGCCTCGTGCTCCAGGGTGGAATGGGCGATGCCTTCCGCGTCCAGAAACGCCATCAGGTCGGCGCGGGTCTTCATGGAAGAAGCTCCACAGGAGGTTTCGATGCGAGTGGGCTCTTTGCACGGAGCGCCCGGCGCGGCTAGACGTTGAGGCCACCGCACTTTCCAGGACGCGCCCATGGAACTCGAAGCCTTCCCCACCAATCCCCGCCCGCCGGACATCGTGCCGGGCCGGCCGCAACGCGCCTGGATGGACAACTTCTTCGACCGCCACCCCTATCGCTGCCTGCCGTTGAGCATGGCCAATTCCACCGGCTGGGAGATCCTCTGCCCAGTGGGCTTCACCGCCGAATGGAACGGCGGCACGAACCAGGCCGACATCAAGATCACTCCCGACCACCCGTTCCCCAACTTCGACGACTTCGCCAAGAGCCACTTCAGCCACGGCGTCCTGACCCTGCACCCGCAGTATCTGTTCCGCACGCCGGAGGGCTGGTCGATGTGGGTGATGGGGCCGCCCAACCACGTCAAAGACGGCATCCAGCCCCTGTCGGGCCTGGTGGAGACCGACTGGCTGCCGTTCCCCTTCACCATGAACTGGATCTTCACCCGGCCGGGCAAGGTGAAGTTCAACAAGGGCGAGCCCTTCTGCTTCATTACCCTGGCTCAGGACAAGGTGCTGGAAACCGTCGACCTGGTGCAGCGGCCGCTGGAGCGGAACCTGGAGCTGCTGGGCCAATACGAAGCCTGGCGCAAGCAGCGTTCCGACTTCAACGCCAAGCTCTTCAAGCGCGAGGCCGGGACCGTGAAGGAGGCGTGGCAGCGCTACTACTTCCGCGGCGAATTGCCCGACGACACCGGCCCCGCCCCCAAGGTCCACACCAACAAGCGCCGCCTCAAGGCCCTGCGGCTGGGGTTGTAGGCGCGCCGGCGGCCGCCTCCTCGGACCCCCTTGCAAAGGACCAAAGCCTCTGCGATAAGCCGCCTCCCGATCGGGCGGCCCACTGGGCGGTCCAAGGAGCGCGGGCGTAGCTCAGGGGTAGAGCACAACCTTGCCAAGGTTGGGGTCGTGAGTTCGAATCTCATCGCCCGCTCCAATTTCTTCAATGAACATAAGTTTTAGGGCCGACGGCCCCGGCGGGCCCTAAGCCCCGCCGGACGCGTTGGGGCCACATCGGGGCGCCGGCGATGCAACAGGCCGCCGGACTCAGGCGATTGTAGAGGGTGCGTGAGCGCAAGGCCGAACTGCCGCGCGTGCTCCAGCGACCCGAAATCCCCCTGCACGCCTAGAGCACGATGACTTTTGTCGGAACCGACAAAAGTCTGAATCGTGCTCGCAAACTAAAGAGTCGAGCCTGTTTCTCCCGTTTTGATGATTCCATCAAAACGGGACAGGCTCTAAAACTTGATGGTGATCGTCACATTGTCGATGGTGATGACGATGGTGACCGAGGTTCTTCGTAGAGCGCCGCCGCCGCCCGTCGCGCTGACCGCGATGTGCTCTGATTGGGTCGCTCCGTGGGCCCGCAACAGCGCCGCGCCGCCGGCCGGGTTGCGGGCGAGTTCGCCAAGCAGCTTGGGATCGGACTGGATCGCCGCAAGCACGGCCGAGGCGTCCGCGCTCACCCCCGCGACCGCGGCTCGCTTTTCGCCAAGATTGGGTTGGGTCAGGCTGCCATCGTCGGCGACGGCCCCGGTTGGTCGGGCGCTGGCGGCGTCGGACGTGGTCTGGGTTTCGGCCGACGCACGGATGGGAGCCGCCGCTACACCCAGGAGCGCAACGGCAAGCGTAGCGAAACGCAAGTGAGTTTTCACAGGTCGTCTCCCTTCGTCATTCTTGTATTGGCCACCACTGTCGCGGATGACGCCCGCACCATAGGCCGATGCGTTGGAAGGGAAAGCCTGCTCACAGGCGACGTTCGGCGGGCGGCCCAATCCCCTCAAGGGACTGGGCCGGCCCGGCTAGAGAACGAAGTCGAGGCCTGGATGGAGATGGACGGCGGACAGGGACGCCAGGCTCGCGGTGGCGTCCAGGCCGTAATCCAGCAGAGAGGTGTGTCCGGCCGACAGGCTGGATAGGCCGCTCATGCCGTTGGCCGGCCCGTGGTCACCCGCCAATCCGAGGTCGTGAAGCGACGCCGCCGATCCGGCGGCGCCCGATACGCCATAGCTGGCGTAGAGGCTGGCGGCGGTCTTCACCGCACTGCTCGACCCCAGGTCAGAGGCGGCCATCACGCCGACGCTGTGAGACACGGCGCCGGTCGCCTTTGACGGGCTTGTCGCGGCGACGCCGGCGCCCGGCTCAACCTCGATGATCAGCGGATGATCCGTCAGGCCCACCGTCACCTGCGAGACGTTGTGCAGGATGCTGATCGGGTCGGTCCCGGAAAGAGGATCATAGACGCGCACCTCGGCGAAGACCGCGCCAAGGGCGACGGTCGTCTGGACGGTCGGGGCCGCGATGGCCACGTGGTTCACCGAATCCCAGATCGTCGGCTCGGCCCAAACCACTAGGTCAAAGGCGCCGTTCGACTTCTCGAGCAGCATCGAACTGCCTGTGGCGGGCAGGTTGGTCACCGAATAGTTCAGCGATCCGGGCTGGAACGTGGACGCCGTCGCCCCCGTATCGGCGAGGATGGTGGTCAGGTCGTGGATCGCCGTCGCCGCCAGCTTGGGGGTATTGTCGAGGTTGAACAGCCCGTAGTGTTTCGACGAATTGGTTCCGGTGGTGTCGGGGTAGGCGTCCAGCAATTCGTAGAGGTAGACCTTGGAAGCGCCCAACTTGGTGGCGTCGAAGAGCAGGTTGAGCGTCTCCTTCGCCTGCGTCGCCTGATCGACCCCATAGACGGATGAGGGCAGGGTGCTGAAGCCCGATTCGGTGATCACCAGCGGAACATGGCCCGTCGTGGCCGACTTGGCCGCCCAATCCGACGACAGGGTCGCCCACGGCTGGCTGCCGTTCCTGGGATAGTCGTGCATGTTGGTGTAGTCGAAACCCGTGACGACGGCGGTCGATCCGGTCAGGCTGTAGACCGGCGTCTTCGACACATTCGAGTCCGCATGAACGGCGGCGTAGAGCGCGCTTTGAAACGCCGTGTAGGCCGCGGCGCCGGTCAGGCCGTTGTAGGTGAACGGCCAGTTGTTGACCTCGTTAGGCCCCTCGACGGCGCTGACGGCGCCGGGATGGGCCTGCACGAAGGCGTCGAGCGACGCCATCGACTGGGCGATCGTGCGGCTACCGCCCACGATCAGGTCGAACTTGATGCCCGCATTGGCCAAGATTCCGTAGTTCGCTTGCCCTTGGTTGGCGGGATTCAGATTGGCGTCCCGAACCTGATTCAGGCCGAGATACCTCAGATCGTTCAGCACATTGGTTGTGTTCGCGTATTTTCCGTCTGTGTATTCGACGTGTACGTTGACCCCGAGGGCGCCGAGGAACTGTGACGTTTCGATGGCCGTGGTGCTCATATTGGCAATATGAACCCAAGGTTTTAAAACCTGATGAACCGGGTTGGCAAATTTATCACTGCCATAACTAGTTAAGCACTGCCTAATTGCCATCTTATCGCCAAACAACCCAGAAGTATTACTGGAACAGTTGGCACGGGTAGTCATGCATTCATGCGCGACCTTGTCGGGTATTGCTAAGTCTAGGGGGTTTTTCCCGCACGAAATTTGCGCCGTGAGGGCAATTGCCAGCCCAATCAGTGTGCAGGCGCGGAAAAGCATGCTGCAGCGCACATTGCAGGGTTGTTGCCGGCGCGGTTCGCGCCTTCTCATCGCTGAATGTAAAGTCAGCACGGTCAGGGCTCGGGTCATGTTCCATTCCCCTAGTAAAAGCCCCTACGAAGCGGCGATCATGTCTCAGATCGGCGGTTCCGCGATCCCCGAGGCAGCTATCGACCAGCCGGCGCGGCCGGCGCCCCCTTTCGACGCCGGGCGGGTCCTGGACATAGCGGTTGCCGTCATTGCAATCATCTTCATCGCCCCCCTGCTGCTTGCGTTGGCGGTGCTGATCTGGAGCCACGACGGCGGCGGCCCATTGTTCAGCCAGGAACGCATCGGTTACGGCGGGCGCCGGTTCCGCTGTTTCAAGTTCCGCAGCATGGTGATCGACGCGGAGGCTCGTCTCGCCGCTCTGCTGGACTCCGATCCGGCCGCCCGCGAGGAGTGGCTCGCCGACCACAAGTTGCGGGAGGACCCGCGCATCACCGCGCTTGGCCGTTTCCTGCGCCGCTCCAGCCTCGATGAGCTGCCGCAGCTGTTCAATATCCTCCGCGGCGACATGAGCGTCGTGGGGCCGCGCCCCATCGTCCAGGCCGAGGTCGCCCGTTATGGGCGCTTTTTTTCCCGCTACTGCTCGGTTCGCCCGGGCCTCACCGGCCTCTGGCAGATCAACGGCCGCAACGACGTCTCCTACCGTGAGCGGGTGGCCTATGATGTGCTCTATGCGCGTCGGCGGTCCCTGAGCGCCAACGTCGTGATCATCGTCATGACCGTTCCCGCCGTCCTGCAGCGACGCGGTTGCTATTAGCTTCGCGCCGGCGGCGGGCCGATGACCTTCGCACGCATCGATCGCCAGTCGATCAGCCTGACCGGTCCGGAGCCGCGCGTCATCACGCCGGTGCGCGACGAGCTGGCGCTGCTGCCCCACTTCCTGCGCCATCACCGCCAGCTTGGGCTTGCCCACTTCATCATGATCGACAACGGGTCGGTCGATGGAACGACGCAGTACCTGCTCGAACAGCCCGACTGCGCGGTGTTCTACACTGAGGAGTCGTTCCGGGACGCCGCCTTCGGCATGGACTGGGTCAACCGCATCCTGGCCGATGAACGGTATGAGGGCTGGCTGATCTACCTGGACGCGGATGAGCACCTTGCCTACCGCGCCATGGAAAGCACGCCGATCGCCGCCTTCCTCGCGCACCTGGGCGAAGAGGGCGCCGACACCGTCTTCGGGGCGATGATCGACATGTACCCGGATGGCGACTTCCTCGGCCTTCGGGTTACCGGCGACGGCCCGCTGCACGCCAGTATGCCGTGGTTCGACGCCGACTATGTCTTTCGCCCCTGGCCGCGGCGGCCCTGGGATCCGCCGACGACGGAATTCCGGCTCCAGGTCCTGGGCGGCCCGCGCTGCCGGCTTCTGTCCAGGCTGAAGATCGAGCGCCGCCGAGGGTTCGTCCACTACACCATCGCCAACCAGGTCGACCGTTTCGTCGATGCGGCGCCCCTGGCCTGGATGCCGGTGATCGCCCGCGTCTGGCCGGTGGAGATGCCGGCGCAGCACAAGAAGCCCATCAACTATGTCCGCCCCGGATTCCGCTATACCAACAGCCATTCGTGCACGAACGCGGCCCTGGCCGGCGAGACCGTGGCGCTGCTCCACTTCAAGTTCTGCCATGAGCTTCAGCAGCGCGTCCGGATGGCCGCCACCGAAGGCAACCACTACCGGCGTGGGCTGAGCTACCATCAGCTTGACGCCGGCTTGAGGCGATGGGGCGACCGCCCCCTGACCTACCCCGGCAGCCGTCGCTACGGCTCATCGGCGGATCTTGAGCGCCTGGGCCTGATCGGCTCCGCCGTCGCCGCCCTGTGGCAAGGCGGGGCGCGGGAGGTCGTCACGACCGCGGAGCGCGCCGATGCTCGCCACGCCTGAACCCAAGGCGGCTGCGACGCGGGGGCCTTCCCAACGCCCAAATACGAAGGACCCGCGCCTGTCCGTCGTGATCCCCGCATTCAATGCGGAGGAAACGCTCGGCGAAACCTTGGACTGCCTCGTCGCCCAAACCTTCGCGGCATGGGAGGCGATCGTCGTCGACGACGCCTCGACGGACGATACCGCCGCCATCGCCCGCCGATACGCCGATGCGGATCCCCGCATCCAGCTTGTCGGCCAGGCCCGCGGCGGCGCTTCGGCGGCCCGCAACCGCGGCATGGCGCACGCGCGGGCCGCCTGGCTGCTGTTCCTGGACGCCGACGACTGGGTTGCGGCCGACTTCATGGAAAAGATGCTGGCCGCGGCGCGGCGCAAACCCGGCGCCGGCGCGGTCTACTGCGCCTACAACCGCGTCAGCCCCGATGGGCGGCGGCTGGCGCAGGACTGGTACGAAGACCTCGCCAAGGCCCCCTTCGCCAGCTTCGCCCGGGGTTGCCCGCCGGCAATCCACAGCGTCATCGCCCGCCGCGACCTGGTGGTCGAGGTGGGTGGCTTCGACCCGTCGCTGATGACCTGCGAGGACTGGGACATCTGGCAGAAGATCGCCCGCACCGGCGCCCGCTTCGTCGAGCTCCCCGAGACCCTGGCCTTCTACCGGATGCGCCCCGGCTCCCTGTCGATGCAGACGGCCCAGATGCTGAAGGACGGACTGACGGTGTCTTCCAGGGCCCGCGGACCGGACCCGCGTGTCCCCCGGCCGCACCCCGCCTTCGCCAACGGCGTCCCGTCCGGCGCCACCGAGGGAT
>DASVMY010000330.1:0-20130 GCA_036384135.1 Caulobacteraceae bacterium
GGAGGCGGCGGGGCCTAGGCCACCTTCGGCGGCGGCGGAGGCGGTGGAGGCGCGGGCGCCGGCGTCGCGCAGGCCGCTACCCAGACGCCCAGCATAACGGCCAAGGCCAGCCTCAAGCCTGCTTTTCCCATCCCCGCGTCTCTCCCTGCCGCCAATAGGATACCGGAGCGCCGCCGGCCTTGAATTGGGACCACCGCCGCCTTGCCTCTGTGAGCGCCGATTCGTCGCGTCCGTCGAACAGCACGATGCACCGCTCAAAGGCCGAGATGTCGCCCGCCTCGGCGCCGTCCAGCAGGAACAGCGCCTGGGCGCCGTTGAGGTTGTCGGCGCCCTGGGTGATCAGCACGGGCTGGCGCGCCGCCATGGGCTCGCCGTCGTGGCCGTGCGGCAGGAAGCTGTCGTCCTTGTAGGCCCACAGCCAGCCGTCCAGGTGCTCCACCCGCTCCGGCGCCGCGGTCCGCACCAGCGCCCGCCAGCCTCGCGCCAGCGTCTTTTCCAACAGCTCGGGCAGGACCTGCTCCAGGGTGGAGCGCTCCAGATGGTAGAACCATACCTCGCAGGCCGTATCACTCATGCTGGCGCTAGGCTCTCCGCCGTCTTGACCAGGATGGCGGCCACCCTAGCAGGGTCGCTGAGCAAGGCGAGATGGTGCAGATCCTCGCGCACCACCATCCAGGCGCCGGCGCGGGCGGCGATGGCTTCGCGGCCGTAGGTCTCGCTGAGCTGGAGGTAGGCGCAGGGACAAGCGGGATGCGGCCAGTCCGGCGCCCTTGCCTCAAGATAGGCGAGCGGGATCGCCGGCATCTCCGCAAGCAGACCGGCCTTGACCTTTTCGTCCGCTATCAGGCGGGCCACCGGATCGTCGGAAAACCAGCGGTTCCAGGGTGGCAGGCGCCCTTCCCTGGCCAGGCCCCGCAGCCGCTTGCCGAGCCCCGGCGGGACGGTGTCGAGCCAGCTGCGGCCGGGATGGGGCAGGATGGCATCCACGAAAATCACCGCGGCGGGGCGGACGCGCTGCGCGATCCCGGCCAGAAGCCCCCCGGCCCCGCTGTGGCCGACCAGCACCAGGGATAGGCCCGGCGATCCGATCGCCAGGGCGGCCCGGTCAGCGATGCCGTCGTAGCTGTCGCCTGGATCGACGGCGGCATGGTCCACAGCCACGGCGGCATGGCCTAGACCCGTTAGCGCCGCGGCCACGGGCCGCCAACTGGCTGGCCCAAGCAGGGGACTGGGAACCAGGGTGAAGCGCACGCCTGGCCTTCAGCCTTCGTAGAAGTCGGCCACCAGCTTATCCAGCAGTCGTACGCCGAAGCCGGTGGCGCCGCTGGGGATGGTGGGGACGGTGGATCCCGGCTTCCAGGCGGTGGTGGCGATATCCAGGTGCGCCCAGGGGGTGTCCTTGATGAAGCGCTGGATGAACAGGGCGGCGGTGATCGATCCGCCGGGGCGCCCGCCGGTGTTCTTCACGTCAGCCACGGCGCTGTCGATCTGCTTCTCGTACTCGGCCGGCAGGGGCATGCGCCACAGGGCCTCGTCCGTGGCCTTGGACGCGGCCAGCAGGTTTTCGGCCAGGCCGTCGTTGTTGGCGTAGAGGCCGGCGATGTCCTTGCCCAGGGCCACGACGATGGCGCCGGTAAGGGTGGCAAGGTCGATCAGGAACTTCGGCTTGAAGCGCTGCTGGCAGTACCAGACCGCATCGGCCAGGACGAGACGGCCCTCGGCGTCGGTGTTGATCACCTCGATGGTCTGGCCGGACATGCTGGTGACCACGTCGCCGGGGCGCTGGGCGTTCCCGTCCGGCATGTTTTCCACCAGGCCCAAGATACCGACGGCATTGACCTTGGCCTTGCGGGCGGCCAGGGCGCGCATGACACCGGTGACGGCCGCGGCGCCGCCCATGTCGGTGATCATCTCCTCCATGCCGTCGGCCGGCTTGAGGCTGACGCCACCGGTATCGAAGCAGACGCCCTTGCCGACGAAGGCGACGGGCTGGGCGTTCGGGTCCCTGGCGCCCTTCCACTGGATGACCGCCAGCTGGCTCTCGCGCACGCTGCCCTGGCCCACGCCCAGGAGCGAGCCCATGCCCAGCTTCTTCATCTCCTTTTCGCCCAGGATCTCGACCTCAAGGCCAAGGTCGGTGAGCTTCTTCACCCGGCGGGCGAACTCCTCGGGATAAAGGATGTTGGCCGGCTCGGAGACCAGGTCACGGGCCAGGATGATGGAATCGGCCAGGCTGGAATACGGCTTGAACGCCTTGGCGGCCGGCTTGGGCGCGTCGATGGCGATCTGGACCTTGGCGATAGACGGCTTCTTCTCCGGCTTTTCCTTGGTGCGGTAGCGGTCGAAGCGATAGGCGGCCAGGGTGATCCCGAAGGCGGCGCGGGCGCCCTGCTCGGCCGTGGAATCGGCCAGACGCAGCACCAGGGTCTCGCAGCCCGAGGTCTTGACGGCGTTGTAGGCGTGGGCGGCGGCCAGTTCGGGGACGCGGTCGTCCCAGGCGGGCTTCTTGCCGGCGCCGACCAGCACCACGCGGGCGGCGTCCAGGCCCTGCACGGCGATCAGGTCCAGGGTCTGGCCCATGGAACCTTTGAAGCGGCTGCCGGCGATGGCGCGGCGGATGAGGCCGCCCAGGGCCTTGTCCAGGGCTTCGGCGGGCGGCGACAGCAGGCCATCCTCGAACGCCAGGACCGCAAGGGCGGCGCCGGCGCCGGCGGGCGCGTCGGCGGCTACGAAATCGATCTTCATCAAGACCTCCAGAAAGGTATCAGGCGGTCTAGTCCAATGCGCAGGCCGCGGAAAGCCAAAGTGGGGAAAGCCATCAGCGGAGGGTGGACGGCGTGCTTAGGCGGCGACCGGGCTGGGGCCGAACCGGTTCGCGCCCTGCTCGCCGCCCAGCAGGCCAAGCTCCACCAGGGTCCAGACCAGGGCCGGCGCGGCCACCACCGCCGCCACCGGATGGACCGCCGGCCACACGGCGGCGAAGGCCAGCAGCGTCATCGCCGCCCACCATCCGGACCGCCCGCGGTCGTGCAGCCGCTTGGCGTTCACGCACGCCGCGCAATAGAGCAACACCGGATAGACGAACCAGAACGTGGCCAACCTGAGAGGCGGTCCCGCCAGGCCTTCATAAAGGGCCGACAAGGTCACCAGCAGGACGACCGCCAGCCACCACGGCCCGCGTGAAACGCGTCCCGAAGCCGACCAGAACAAGGCCCGCCAGTCATTGTAGCCGCCGTTCATCCGCTCCCATCCGAGTCGCGCCGAATCCTAACGAATCCTGGAACCTGGCGCGACCCGCAGGAAGGGCGGGGCGTCAGGCTGGAGTCAATGTCGGTCCGGTCAGGCCCTTTGGCGAGGGGCCGTAGGCGTTGTCGCCGGGGGTGCCGTCCATGAACCCGCATTCGATCAGCACCCACAGGGCGCCGATAAGCGGAATGAGCGCCACCAGCACCATCCACCCGCTCTTGCCCCGGTCGTGCCAGCGCTTCACCTGCAGGGCCAGGGCCGGGTAGATCAGAGCCAGGCAGATGAGCCAGCCGATGATGGCCGGGCCCGCGAACACTGCGCCGTAGTTGTGCGACATGGCGGCCGCGGCGAAAGCCCCCCCGAACGTCACCGACAGCACGACCGTTTGCACGACCCACAGGATGATGAGGCCGATCCAGAAGTGAAGCCGACGCGTGCGGCCTTCGAAGCTAAGAAAGAGATGCTGGAAATTCACGGGGTTTGCCCTTTTGCCGGTTGTTTCCTGCAGTAGAGCTAACACCCATTCCGGTTACGGCGACAAGCGTTCGTTGATCGCCGTTCTGTGATCGCCTGCAGCACGATGACTTTTGTCGGAACCGACAAAAGTCTGAATCGTGCTCGCAAACTAAAGTGCCGAGCCTGTTTTCCCCGTTTTGATGAGTCCATCAAAACGGGACAGGCTCTAGGTGAACACCTCCGCGGCCCCCAGTCCTTTTGGCGACGCCCCATACTGGTTCGGTCCCGGCGTGCCGTCCAGGAACCCGCATTCGACCAGGGTCCAGATGCCGCCGATAAAGGGGATGAAGATGATCAAGACCATCACCGCCGGCTTGTCGCGGTCATGCCAGCGCTTGGCGGTGATCGCCAGTTCAGTCCAGATCAGCAACGGCAGGCAAAGCAGGATGGCTGACCCCACGACCAACGCCCCGGCTTCACCGCCGGCGCCGGACGAGCCGCCGCCGGCCGCTCCTATCGCCGCAAAGATCGCGCCAAGGACCAGAATCAGGACCACGAGGCCGAACCCCAGGCCCAACCGCGCCAACCACCAGTGGGTCCGCCGGATGCGGCCCTCGAAGCTGAAGAGAATCTGCCAGATCGACATGCGTTGCTACCCCCCGGTGTGGCTGGCTCACCATCGCCCAGCAACCAGTGTTCGGCAATGTGTCTTAGGCGAACTCCGCCAGCACATCGTCGGCCGCGACGCTGTCGCCGGCCTTGGCGCCGATGCTCAGGATCAAGCCGTCGCGTTCGGCGCGGATGATGTTCTGCATCTTCATCGCCTCGATGACGCAGACCACCTGGCCTTCCTTGACCTCCTCGCCGGCGTGGACGTCCATGGAGACCACCAGCCCGGGCATGGGCGAGATCACCAGGCGTGAGGTGTCCGGCGGGATCTTGGGCGGCAGGCGGCCGTGCAGGTCGGCCGAGATCGGCGTCAGGACCAGCACCGCCATCTTCGCGGCCCGGTGGCGGATGGTGAAGCCCTCCGTCGCCGGCCCCGTGGTCACCGAGAAGGCGCGGCCGTCGAGGCGGGCCTTGAACAGCGCCCTGCCCGGCCGCCAATCGACGTCGGTGAGGGTCAGGACGCGCTTGCCCCCGTCCGGCGCCCCAGTGTCCAGGGCCAAGGTCATCGTCGCGCCGGACTGGACCAGCCGCACGGGGCGCCGCTGCTGGCCGGCCACCACCACCCAGTCCTCGCGGTCCAGCGGCGAGGTCAGGCCGTTGCCGATCAGGCGCGCGCGCTTGGCCAGGGTCAGATGCATCCAGGCCGCCGCCGCCGTCACCACGTCCGTCTGCCAGTCGTTGGGCGGCAAGCCATGGAAGCCGTCGGGGAACTCGTCGGTGATGTAGTTGGTGGAAAGCTGCCCCGAGCCGAACCGGGGCTGGTCCATCACCGCCGACAGGAAGGGGATGTTTTGGCCCAGGCCCTCGACATGGAAGTCCTCCAGCGCCCGCGCCATCCCGGCCACCGCGCCGGCCCGGTCCGGCGCCCAGGCGCACAGCTTGGCGATCATGGGGTCGTAGAACATCGAGATCTCGTCGCCCTCGCGCACCCCGGTGTCGTTGCGCACGACATAGCCCTCATGCTGGCCCTCCGCTGGCGGCTCATAGCGGACCAGGCGGCCGATGGAGGGCAGGAACTTGCGGTAGGGATCCTCGGCGTAGATGCGGCTCTCGATGGCCCAGCCCTTGATGGTCAGGTCGGCCTGGCTGAACGCCATCACCTCGCCCGCCGCCGAGCGGATCATCTGCTCCACCAGGTCGATGCCGGAGATCAGTTCGGTGACCGGGTGCTCCATCTGCAGGCGGGTGTTCATTTCCAGGAAATAGAAGGACTTGTCCTGGCCGGCCACGAACTCGACCGTGCCGGCGCTGTCGTAGTTCACCGCTTGGGCCAGGGCCACGGCCTGGGCGCCCATGGCCGCCCGGGTGGCCTCGTCCAGCAGTGGCGAAGGCGCCTCCTCGATGACCTTCTGGTTACGGCGCTGGATCGAGCATTCGCGCTCGAACAGGTGGACCACGTGGCCGTGCTTGTCGCCCAGCACCTGGATCTCGATGTGGCGCGGGTTGACGATGAACTTCTCGATGAAGATGCGGTCGTCGCCGAAGGCGCCCTTGGCCTCGGCGCGGACGGCGGGGAAGCCCTCCTCCACGTCCTTGCGGTTCCAGGCCACGCGGATGCCCTTGCCGCCGCCGCCGGCGGAGGCCTTGATCATCACCGGATAACCGATCTCCTCGGAGATCTGGATGGCGTGCGGCACGCCGTCGATCTCGCCGACGTGGCCGGGCACGACCGAGACATTGGCCGCCGCGGCGAACTTCTTGCTCTCGATCTTGTCGCCCATGGCCTCGATGGCGTGGGGATTGGGGCCGATGAAGACGATGCCGGCGTCGGCGCACGCTTGAGCGAAGGAGGCCTTCTCCGACAGGAAGCCGAAGCCCGGATGGACGGCCTCAGCGCCGGTGTCCAGGCAGGCCTGGATGATCTTGTCGGCCAGCAGATAGGACTGCGCCGCCGGCGGCGGGCCGATGAACACGCTCTCGTCGGCCATCTCCACGGCCAGGCTGTCGGCGTCGGCCTCGGAATAGACCACCACCGTCTTGATGCCCATGCGCCGGCAGGTCTTGATGATCCGCACGGCGATCTCGCCGCGATTGGCGATCAGGATTTTCGAGAACATTGGCTTCCGCTGCTTCCGCGCGCCCGTTTCGGGACTATGTTTCGCCGGTTAGCCGCCATCCGGCGTCCTGACAACCGTGCCGCCGCGTCACGCCCCCCCAAGGCCCTCCCCCAAGCCCCCCAGGGGGCCGTTCTGGAACCGCCCATGACCGAAACCGCCACCGCCCCGCGCCTCTCCGCATCCGGCTTCGACCTCACCGCGCCCACGCTGCAGGAACGCAAGGCCCTGGAGGCTGGTCTGACGGCCGAGGAAAGCCACGTCCTGCTGCATCATGGCACGGAAGCGGCCTTCTGCGGCGGCCTGCTGGATAACAAGGAGGATGGCGTCTACTGCTGCCGCCTGTGCGGCCTGCCGCTGTTCCTGGCCAAGACCAAGTTCGAGAGCGGCACCGGCTGGCCCAGCTTCTTCGCCCCCTACGACGAGGATCACGTTCTGGGCATCCGCGACACCAGCTACGGCATGGTCCGCATCGAGACCCGCTGCGCCCGCTGCGACAGCCACCAGGGCCACGTCTTCCCCGACGGCCCGGCGCCGACCCGCCTGCGCTACTGCATCAATTCGGTGTCGCTCGAGTTCGTGATGAACGGCCAGCCCCTGCGCGATCCGCTGGGACGTGGGGACCGTATTCCGGGGGGCTGAGAGAGCCCGGCGCACCTCACTCCGTCACCCCGGCCGAAGCGCAGCGAAGAGCCGGGGCCGGCCGTTCCTCGCCAAGACGATCTCCAGCCAGGAGCCGGCCGGGCCGGCCCCGGATCGGCGCCGCTGACGCGGCTTGTCCGGGGAGACGGGAGGTTTGAGGGCTAGTCAACTCAACGTGACGCCCCTCTGAAACAGCAGAACGCCGCCCCAACCTGCGCCGGGGCGGCGTCTCCGTCTTCGGCTTCGAAGCGATCTACTTGTGCTTCTTGCGCTTATCGCCGTCGGTGATGTCGGCGATGGTGCCGCTCAGGGGTTCGCCGCCCGCGCTGGTGACGATTTCACCGGCATCGATGACGCCCTTTTTGGCTTGATGGTATTGTTCGGTCTTCGGCGCGTCTTCCGCCGGCTTCTTCTCGTCGGCCATGATGGCTCTCCCTCAAATCAGCGTCAGTACAAATCAGACATACCCTGGGCCGCGAGCCCTCGCGTGTCGCGGGCAACATCGCACGCCGCCACGCCGATGTCAGCCTTCGCCGAACGCCGGACCGCGAAAGGTTCCCAGGAACGCTCCGCTCAGAGCGGAATGTTGTCGTGCTTCTTCCAGGGATTGGTGAGCTGCTTGTTCTTCAGGCTCTTCAGGGCCCGTACGATCCGCCGACGGGTGCCGTGGGGCATGATCACGTCGTCGATATAGCCGCGCGAGGCGGCCACGAAGGGGTTGGCGAAGTGCTTCTTGTACTCGGCCTCGCGCTCGGCCAGGCGCTCCGGGGCGTTCATGTCGGCGCGGAAGATGATCTCCACCGCCTGTTTGGGGCCCATCACGGCGATCTCGGCCGTGGGCCAGGCGTAGTTCATGTCGCCGCGGATGTTCTTTGAGCTCATGACGTCGAAGGCGCCGCCATAGGCCTTGCGGGTGATCAGGGTGATCTTGGGCACGGTGGCCTCGGCATAGGCGAACAGCAGCTTGGCCCCGTGCTTGATCAGGGCCCCCTGCTCTTGCTTGGTCCCCGGCATGAAGCCCGGTACGTCCACGAAGGTGATGATCGGGATGTTGAAGGCGTCGCAGAAGCGCACGAAGCGGGCGCCCTTGCGCGAGGCGTCGATGTCCAGCACCCCGGCCAGGACCTGCGGCTGGTTGGCGACGATGCCCACGGTCTCGCCGTCCATGCGGCCAAAGCCGATGATGATGTTCTTGGCGTAGTCCGGGCTGATCTCGAAGAAGTCTGCCTCGTCCACGACTTTGTGGATCAGCTCCTTCATGTCGTAGGGCTTGTTGGGGTTGGCGGGGACCAGGGTGTCCAGGGACTTCTCGTCCCGGTAGGGCTCGTCGAAGCTCTCGCGCACCGGCGGCTTTTCGCGGTTGGACTGGGGCAGGAAGTCCACCAGCCGGCGCACCTGGGTCAAAGCCTCCAGGTCGTTCTCGAAGGCGCCGTCGGCGACGCCTGACTTCAGGGCGTGGACGCGGTAGCCGCCCAGGTCCTCGTGGCTGACGTCCTCGTTGATGACGGTCTTCACCACGTCGGGGCCGGTGACGTACATGTAGGACGTGTCCTTCACCATGAAGATGAAGTCGGTCATGGCCGGGGAATAGACGTCGCCGCCGGCGCAGGGGCCCATGATCACGCTGATCTGGGGGATGACGCCGGAGGACAGCACGTTCTGCAGGAAGATGTCGGCGTATCCGGCCAGGCTGTCGACGCCCTCCTGGATGCGCGCGCCGCCGGCGTCGAACAGGCCGACGATGGGCGCGCCGTTGCGCATCGCCATCTCCTGGACCTTGACGATCTTCTCGGCGTGCGCCTTGGACAGCGAGCCGCCAAAGACCGTGAAATCCTTGGAGAAGACATAGACCACGCGGCCGTTGATCGTGCCCCAGCCGGTGACCACCCCGTCGCCGGGGATGCGCTGCTTCTCCATGTCGAAGTCGTGGCTGCGGTGTTCGACGAACATGTCGAACTCCTCGAAGGAGCCCTCGTCCAGCAGCAGGTCCAGCCGCTCGCGCGCGGTGAGCTTGCCCTTGGCGTGCTGGCTGTCGATGCGCCGACCGCCACCCCCGGCCCGCGCCTGGGCGCGACGCTTCTCGAGCTCTTCGAGGATGTGATACATGGGGCGTTCCCCTCCCGCCAAATTTGGCCGCCGAAACCGGCGCTCAGCCCTAGACGCGTGACCAGGCGGTGACAAGTTCACGCCGGGGCGCCCCCCTAGAAGCGAGCGGCGCGGGAGGTCCTATTCGCCCGCCGTCAGCGCCCGAAACCAAAGCTCCAGCATCCGCGCCTGCTCCGCCATGGCCGCCGTCCGCGCCGCGGCCTCCTCGTCGACGCCCCAGCGCTCTTCCTGGAACGCCTCGTCCAGGCGCGACAGTTCAAAGGCTTCCTCGCCGGTCAGGCGGCCCTGAGCCAGGGCCAGGGTGAGGATGGTCGAGCCGAACAGGGCGGCGCCGAAGGCCAGGCCCGCCAGGCGGAAGTCGTCGGCCTCCAGGGCCAGGGCGCGGGCCCGCGTCAGGCTCTGCTCCGGCTGGCCGCGGTGCAGGATGCCCTGGGCCCGCACCAGGGCGACGCCCAGCTCGGTGTCGGCCCAGTCCAGCAAGGGCCCCCAGGCCTCTTCCTGACGCGCCACCAGGGAGCGCGGCGCCTCGGCGAAGTAGCAGACCAGGTCGGAGCCGGCGTAGTCCGCCAGGGCCTGGGCCGTGGCCTCCCGCGCCAGGGCGACCGCGTCCATGGCGGTGTAGGCCAGGCGGGTGAGCTGCATGGTCCCCGTGTCGATGACCTGGATCTGCGCCCGCCATTCGGCGGCGATCAATTCGGCCAGGGCTTCGGTGGGAACTTCCAGGCGCCGTCCGCCGGGGGACTTGGGGGTGCGGCCGTCGAGGCGCACGGCGAAGCCGGCGTCCACAGGGGCGGTGTCCACGGCCTTGTAGAACCGGCGGGGTTTTTCGAGGTTGTCAGTGGTTTCGGGCAAGACGGGAGCTCTTCGAGGCGGTTGATGCGGCGGGGTCGCGACGGAACGGTGGCGCGCTGGCGTGCAACCATCAAATTCCAGCGCGGACCGCAAGCCGCCGCAAGCTTCCAGGAGCCAACCCCTTGGCCGTCGACCGGAATATGCAGGCCGCCATCGCCGCCACCCGCTTTGGCCTGGGCGCCAGGCCCGGCCAGATCGAGGCGTGCAAGGGCGACCCGGAAGGCTGGCTGACCGGCCAGATCCGACCCGCCGGGGCCGACCAGCCCCAGACCAACCCCGCCACCGCCGCCCAGCGCGTGGCCGAGTTCCGCGACTACGCCCAGGAAAAGCGGTTCGAGAAACGGGACGGCAGCTTCGACAAGACCAACAGGACCGACCCGGTGAAGATGGCGGCCAGGCTGTTGCGCGACGACGCGGCGGTGGACTTCCTGGCCCGGGTGCGGTTGGCGGCGGCCACCGACGCCGACTTCCGCGAGCGATGGACCCTATTCTGGTGCAACCACTTCACCGTCTCAGCGACCAAGCTGGCCACCGCCACCGTGGTCGGCCCCTTCGAACAGGAGGCCATCCGCCCACACGTGTTCGGCCGTTTCCAGGACATGCTGCTGGCCAGCGCCACCCACCCGGCCATGCTGCTGTACCTCGACCAGGCGCAGTCCATCGGGCCGGACAGCTTCGCGGCGGGACGGATGTCGCGCAACGGCAAGAAGGCCGGGCTGAATGAGAACCTGGCGCGCGAGATCATGGAACTGCACACCGTGGGCGTGGGCGCCGGCTACACCCAAGCCGACGTCACCGAATTCGCCCGCGCCATGACCGGCTACAGCATCGGCGGCCTGCGGCAAGACCAGGGCGAGCCTGGCCGGTTCCTGTTCCGGGCCGGCGCGCACGAGCCCGGTTCGCGCACCGTCATGGGCAAGACCTACAGCCAGCCCGACGGAGAACAGGCCCGGGCGGTGATGAAGGACCTGGCCGCCAGCCCGCACACCGCCCGCCATGTGGCGGTGAAGCTGGCCAGCCACTTCGTCGCCGACGATCCGCCGCCGGCCCTGGTGGCGCGGCTGGAGCGCAGCTACCTGGACACCCGCGGCGACTTGGCGGCCCTGGCCCGCACCCTGGTCGCCTCGCCGGAGGCCTGGGACTCCGAGGCGCGCAAGTTCAAGACGCCGTACGAGTTCATGGTTTCAAGCTGGCGTGCGGCGGGAACCGCGCCCGACAGTCTGGCCGGGGTGGCGCCGGTGCTGAACAGCATGGGCCAGAAGGCGTTCAGCGCGCCCTCCCCCAAGGGCTGGCCCGAGGAGGCCGCTGTCTGGTGCGCGCCGGACGCGATCATCAAACGCATGGCCTGGAGCGAAGGCTTCGCCGCCGGCGCCATCGGCGACCGCGACCCCTCTCAGCTGGCCAGGGACGCCCTGGGCGCCCGCCTGACCTCCCTGGCGGCCACCGCCATCGCCCGCGCGGAGACCCGGCCCGAAGGCCTCGCTATTCTGCTGATGAGCCCGGAGTTTCAACGCCGATGAACCATTCCCCTCGAGGTCGGCTTTCACCCAACCGCCGCGACGCCCTGCGCGGGGCGCTGAGCCTGGGTATCGCCGTGGAGTTCCTGGGTGGGCGCGCCCGGGCGGCTTCGGAGGGCGCACAGGCCGGCAAGAAGCTGGTGGTGATCATCTGCCGGGGCGGCATGGACGGTCTTTCCGTCTCGCCGCCGGTGGGCGATCCCGACTACGCCGGCCTGCGCGGGGCGATTGCCATCCCGGGCTTTGGCCAGCCGGGCGGCGCGCTGCGGCTCGACAATACCTTCGGCCTGCACCCGGCGCTGGCCTCGGTGCATGGCCTGGCGGTGAGAGGCCAGGCGCGGATCGCGCCGGCCGTGGCCACCCCCGACCGCGCCCGCTCGCACTTCGAGGCCCAGGACGTGCTCGAGAGCGGCGGCACGGTGGTCTATGGGACCAGTTCGGGCTGGCTGAACCGGTCGCTGGAGGCCATGGGGCCGGAGGGCAAGGTGCGGGCGATCTCCATCGGCGCCACCGCCCCCCTGCTGCTGCGCGGCAAGGTGGAGACCGCCTCCTGGGCCCCTGGCGGCGCGCCGGAACGGGACCACCGCCTGCCCGGCATCCTGCAGGATCTCTACGCCCACGATCCCTTACTCAGCCAGGCCTTGGCCAGCGGGCTCTCCACCGAATCCATGGCCAAGATCGCCACCGCCGACGCCAACCAGGCGCTGATGGGCGACGCCAGCATGATGGCGGCCGCCCAGCCTCCAACCGACAGCACGACGATGGCCGCCAACGCCACCGCCGCGCAGCCGGCCGCGGCGCGCTTGAACCCGCGCCAGAACGTCGAGCAGGCGCGCAAGCTGGGCGCCACCCTGGGCGGGCTGATGGTGCAGCCGGACGGCAAGCAGGTGGCGGGCGTGTCCTTTGACGGCTTCGACACCCACGCCAACCAGACCGGTGTGCTGACCGCGCGCCTGACCTATCTGGACGCCTTCATCGACGGGCTGGTGACGGGCCTGGGCCCGGCGTGGAGCGACACGGTGGTGGTCACCGCCACCGAGTTCGGCCGCACCGCCCACGTCAATGGCACCGGCGGCACAGACCACGGCACGGCCTCGACGGCGCTGTTGCTCGGCGGGGCGCTCAAGCGCGGCGGGATTTTCGGTGACTGGCCGACCCTTCAGGCCGGCAAGCTGTTCGAAGCCCGCGACACCGCCCCGACCCTGGACATGCGCGGCCTGTTCAAAGGCGTGCTGGCCGACCACATGGGTGTGGACCGACGCGCCCTGGATACCCATATCTTCCCTGACAGCGGCGCGGTCGCTCCGGCGCCCGGCATCGTCGCCTGACCCAACCGGACACCGGCGCGTAACCCGCCGGTTCCAGCGAGGCGAGCCCCCCCCACTCGCCGCTGGAGCGCCCCTTCGGGGGCGCGTCCGACCTTCGTCACTGGCCAGGTCGGATCAGAACATGGCCGAGGATGCGGCGCCCGCTTGCGTCATGACTTCGAGCGGCGGCCTTTGCGGGCGAACGGTTCCTCGTCCGCCTCGTCGGCGGAGAAGCCGAAGCGGGTGAAACCGGCCTTCAGTTCGGGACTGATCGGCGCCTCAAGGGTCAGGACGCCGCGCGACGGGTGCGGGATCACCAGGCGGCGCGCATGAAGTTGTAGCTTCAAAGTCCCGGAAAGCTGCGCAGATTCGTCGTTCTTGTACTTCGGGTCGCCGAGGATCGGATGGCCCATGGCCAGCATGTGGGCGCGTAGCTGGTGGGTGCGGCCGGTGTGGGGGCGCAGGGCCATCCAGGCGGCGCGGGGGCCGGCGCGGGAGATGGTGACGAACTCGGTCTCGGCCGGATCGGCCCGGGGATCCTTGGGGTCGGCGGGAATGACCATCTCGCGGTCGCCGACACCGGTCTTGACCAGGTGAAGCTCCATCACCCCTTCACCCGGCTTGGGAATGCCCGCGACGATGGCCCAATAGGTCTTCTCCGCCCGGCGCTTGGCAAAGCTGCCGGCCAGGCGGGCGGCGGCGTTAGGAGTCTTGCCCAGCACCAGGACACCGGAGGTGTCGCGGTCCAGGCGGTGGGTCAGGCGGGGGCGGTCGACGCCCTCTCCCCAGGCGGACAGCAGCCGGTCGATGTGCTTTGAGGTCTTGGTGCCGCCCTGGACGGCCAGGCCGGCCGGCTTGTTCAGCGCCAGAACCTCGTCGTCCTCATAGATTACAAGGCCTTTGGCGAAGACGATGTCGCGGCTGGTGATCGCCTCGCGCTCGCCCTTGGGCGGGGCTTCGGGCAGGGGCGGCACGCGCACCTGCACCCCGGCGGGCAGGCGGGTGTCGGCCTTGACCCGGCCGCCGTCGACACGAATCTGGCCGCTGCGGGCCAGCTTGTGGATCTGAACCTGGGTAAGGTGCGGCCAGCGGCGCTTGAGCCACTTGTCCAGCCGGACCCCGTCCTCGCCGCCGCCCACCACCAGGATCTTGACCTCGGCCATCAGGCGAACACAGCCGCGGCCGGAAACCGGGCCTTCGATCCGCCGGCGCGCCTGATTGCTACAAACAGCAGTTTTTCCATGGCCCCATATGCGCCAACCGGTCGCAGCGCGCAAAGGGGGCGCCTCAATGCGCGGTTAAGCAGTAGAGGCGACAGTTCGCACGCGCCAGGATTGTCTCTGAGAGCCTTCGATCGCATGTCAGCGGCTGCCATCGTCCAGTTGATTCCACACGACGGGCCGGTGACTTTCACCAGCCGGGCGGGTCAGAACCTGCGGTTGGAGTTCAGCGTCGAAACGGTCGCGAGCCTGCGGCATGGCACGCCAGCGGCGGCGCGGATCGCTCGGGCGGTGGTCGACACCGAGAGCGGCGCGCCCCTGGCGGCGGCCGATCTGGCCCGCCTGCCTGACGAAGATCACCTTCGGATCGACGAAGAAACCTTTGTTTTTTCTAACCTAACCCTGGACGCCGCCAACACGCCATCGATCCTGATCGTGCCGATCTCCTTCCACACCCTGGCGGGGCGCAAAGGACGACGCGAGCTTACCGAACGTATCGGCGAGCGGCTGAAGACCCGGGTGTTGCTGGAGCTGATGGACGTCGACCGCGGCACGCCGCTGAGCCGCCTCAGCGAAGTGGGCGGTCTGGCGACCCTGCTCAGCCGGGGGGTGCTGGTGCGCCTGGCGGCCGGACGTGACCCGACGGCCGCCGTGCGAGGCTATCGGCCGCACGGGGTGACGCTGGATGCCTGCGATCTGGGCGCCACGGACACGGATCTGGCGTCGGGGATGCTGGCGTTCGGGGAGCAGGCCAAGGGGTCAGCGCCGACGCTGATGGTGTTCGGCCTGCCCAGCGAGGATTTCTTCGCGGTGGCCAGCGTGGGCGGGATCACCCACGCGTCGGCGCGTCGGGCGGCGTCGGCGTCGGCAGACCCAGACGGGTCAGAACGGTAGAAAATGGGGTGGGAAGCGGAGCTGAAAGGCGCATTTGCGCGCCATTCGGGTGGGTGAACTGTAGGGAAAAGGCGTGCAGAAGGAGGCGCTCGCAGGGCGCGCCGGCCAGCATGAGGGCGCCGCCGTAGCGCGCGTCCCCGGCTATCGGCCGGCCGATGGAGGCCAGGTGCACCCGTAGCTGGTGCATCCGCCCTGTCCTGGGGGACAATTCCAACAGCGCGGCGCTACCGGTGTCAGGGTCGGCCACCCCCAGCGTGCGATAGCGGGTGAAGGCGGCCTCGGCGTCGGGGTGGTCGGGGGGTGAGACCCGCATGTGCGCCTCGCGCCCCTGCTCGACCCGGCGCAGGGCGGTCTCGATCGTCCCCTCCCTCGGATCGGGGGCGCCGGGGGTGACCACGGCCAGGTAGGTCTTCTTCACCCGGCGGTCCATCAGCGCCTTGCCCAGGTACGCGGCCACGGGCTTGGTGCGGGCGGTGAGGATGACGCCGGAGGTGTCACGGTCCAGGCGGTGGACCAGACGCGGGCGGTTGCCGCTGGCCTTGGCGAAGGCGGCCATCAGGTCGTCCAGGGTGTGGGCCTGGATGCGGCCGCCCTGGCTGGAGAGGCCCGACGGCTTGTTGAAGGCGATGATCTGGTCGTCCTCGTAGATGACCATGGCGCGGACGTCGGCGATCTCCTGCGCCGTCAGCTCGACGGGACCCCTAGCCACCTTTTCGGGACCCCTGGTTTTTCGACCTCAGGGCAGCCCAGCGCTCCAGGCGTTCCTTGACCCGCGCCTCGGCCCCCTCCCCCTTGGGCTGGTAGAAGACGCGGCGTTCAACGCCCTCGGGGAAGTAGTCCTGGCCGGAGAAGCCCTCCTCGGTGTCGGGGTCGTACTGGTAGCCCTTGCCGTAGCCCAGGTCCTTCATTAGCCGGGTGGGGGCGTTGCGGATATGGGCGGGGGGCATCAGCGAGCCGGTTTCCCTGGCCAGGCGCCGGGCGGCGCTGAAGGCCGTATAGACGGCGTTGGACTTGGGCGCGGCGGCCATGTGTACGCAGGCCTGGGCCAGGGCCAGTTCGCCCTCGGGACTGCCCAGGAAATCATAGGCGTCCTTGGCGGCGGTGGTCAGCAGCAGGGACAGCGGATCGGCCTCGCCGATGTCCTCCACCGCCATGCGCACCAGGCGGCGGGCGATGAACAGCGGATCCTCGCCGCCGTCGAGCATCCGCGCCAGCCAGTAGAGGGCGGCGTCGGGGTCCGAACCGCGGACTGACTTATGCAGGGCGGAGATCAGGTTGTAGTGCTCCTCCCGGTCCTTGTCGTAGGCGGGGCTGCGCTTCTGGAGCACCTGGCCGAGTTCGGCGGGGGTCAAAGGTTTGGCGACGCCGATGTTGAACAGGGTCTCGGCCAGGCTCAGCAGGTAGCGGCCGTCGCCATCGGCCATGGCGATCATCGCCTCGCGGGCGGCCTCATCCAGGGGCAGCGCCCTACCCTCGTGTTCCTCGGCTTTTCTGAGCAGACTCTGCAGGGCCTCCTCGTCCAGACGGCGCAGGACATAGACCTGGGCGCGGGACAGCAGGGCGCCGTTGAGTTCGAAGGACGGATTCTCGGTGGTGGCGCCCACCAGGGTGACGATCCCCTCCTCCACGAAGGGCAGGAAGCCGTCCTGCTGGGCGCGGTTGAAGCGGTGGACCTCGTCGACGAACAGCAGGGTCGACTGGCCGGCGGCGCGGCGCATACGGGCCGCCTCGAAGGCCTTCTTCAGGTCGGCGACGCCTGAGAAGACGGCGCTAAGCTGTTGAAACTCATAGCCAGCCTCCTTGGCCAGCAGGCGGGCGATGGTGGTCTTGCCGGTGCCCGGCGGACCCCACAGGATCATCGATGACAGCCGGTGCGCCTCGGCCATGCGCCGGATCGGGCCGCCCGGCCCCAGCAGGTGTTCCTGGCCCACCACCTCGTCCAGGGTCTGGGGCCGCAAGCGGTCCGCCAGGGGGCGCGGCGCCTCGGGGGTGAGGCCGGCGGCTTCGAAAAGATCGTTCATCGATCGACAGTAGCAGGAACCCCGCGCCGGGTGCGACAGCAGCGAGGTGGCAGCAGCGAGCTGGGAGTGGCTTGCGCCAGCGGCGGCGGCGTCGCAGCCTGGACCGGAGTGTTGAGGCCGCGCCCATGAACCGACCCGCCTGGCTGGCGCTGAAATGGAGCTTGACCGTCATCGGCTGGATGGGCACGGCGGCGTTCGTGCTGGGGGCGGTGTTCTGGCTGCCGGGCCAGTTGCTGCCGGCGACGTCGCAGCGGTTCTTTGGTCCGGGCGTGCTGCTGGTGGGGACCACCTATGCCTGCTGTATGTCGCAGGCGCTGCGGAAGGCGGCGATTCCGATGGCTGCGCGGATGCCGGCGGTGGCTTGGGCGTTGCTGGCGTTGCTCATCGTGCTGGTGGTCGTCGAAGGCGCCAGGCTCGGCTGGCGGGTGGTTGGCTTGGGGACCCTGGCCGGCGCGGGCGCGATGGCGCTGGGGATGCTGACGGGCGTGCTGCTGACGATGCACGGGCGTGACCTACTGGACAGGTCGGCGCCGGAGTGATCGACATCGCGGGGGGAGCGGAGCTGCGCGACGCGGGGCCCGAGGATGACAGGGGAACTGGGAGCTAGGGCGGGTGCGGACAACAAGCCCTCGCCCCTCCCGCTACGCCCTGACCTGGGCCGTGATCAGTTGGCCGTTACGCTGGATGGTGACGGTCCAGGCGTGGCCGCCGGACTGGAGGGCGGCGGCCAGGGCGGCGGTGGAGGTGATCTTCTGGCCGTTGAGTTCGCGCACGAAGTCGCCGGGCTGCAGGCCGACGGTGGCGGCCAGGCCCGGTTCGATCCGGGTGATCAGGACGCCCTGACCGGCGAAGGGATCGACGCCCAGCTCGGCGGCCTTGGCGGGCGAGAAGTTGACCACCGTGGCGCCGCCAAGGGGATTGCGGCCGGCGATGGTGCGTTGGTCGGCCGGCGGGCTGGCGGGCGGGGCCTCGAGCCGAACGCTGACGTCTCGGGGCGGGGCGCCGGCGTGGCGGACGCTGAAGCTCAGGGCTTCGCCCGCCCTGCGGGTGCCGATGCGATAGTTGAGGCCGCCTTCGTCGTTCACGGCCTGGCCGTCGACGGAGACAATGACGTCGCCCTGATCGATGCCGGCGCGGGCGGCTGGGCCGCCGGGCCAGAGGTCGGCGACCAAGACGCCCTGGGGACTGGGCAGACCCAGGCTGCGGGCCATCTCGCCGGTGAGGGCCTGGGTGCGCGCGCCGATCCAGGGCCGCACGATGGAGTGGGCGCCGCCCAGCGCGCTGGTAACCACCTGTTTGACCAGGATGGCGGGGATGGCGAAGCCGACGCCGGATGAGGTGCCCGAACCGGGGGACAGGATGGCGGTGTTCACCCCGATCAGGTCGCCGTCCATATCCACCAGCGGGCCGCCGGAGTTGCCCGGATTGATGGCCGCGTCGGTCTGGATGAAGGAGGAGAAGTTGGTGATGCCCATGCCTGAGCGGGCCTGGGCGGAGACGATGCCGTTGGTCACGGTCTGGCCGACGCCGAAGGGGTCGCCGATGGCGAGGACCAGGTCGCCAACCTGGACGTCCTCATTGTCGGCGATGGCGATGGTGGGCAGCCGCTCGCCCTTGGTGTCGATCTTCAGCACCGCCAGGTCGGCGCGGGCGTCGTCCAGCAGCACGGTGGCGGGCCACTCGCGGCGGTCGGCGGTGACGACCATGATCTCCTGGGCGTTGGCGATGACGTGGTGGTTGGTGAGCACAACGCCGTCGGCGCGGACGATGGAGCCCGAGCCCAGGGACTGTTCCACCCGGTTCTGGGGAATGCCGCCACCCATGAACATGCCCCAGAAGGGATCGACCTGCTGACGCACCAGGCGGCGGGAATAGACGTTGACCACCGCCGGAGCCGCCTTCTTCACCACCGGGGCGAAGGACAGCTTCATGGCCGCGGCGTCGGGGGGGACGCGGCGGCTGGCCTGCGGGAGGTCGGGCGCCGCCCTGTCCGGTGTCTGGGCATTGCCGGGGCCAGGTCCCGAGCAGGCGGCCAGGAGCAGCAGGGCGGGCAGCACGTATTGTGAGTGGCGCAGATTCATGGGTGTCCCAGCAGACTTGTCCGGCTGGCAAAGATCAGCCGGTTTTGGGCGCAAAAGTGGCCGTATCCGCCGCCAAGGCAAGCGGGACCATGAATTCGGCGTAAGGTTTCGGGCGGCTTCCTATCCACGAACCACCAACGCCCGTCACTCCGGACAAGCCGCGACAGCGGCGCCGATTCGGGGTCGGCCACGCCAGTTCCTCGCTGGAGGCCGTCTTGGCGCGGAACGGCCGGCCCCGGCTCTACGCTTCGCTTCGGCCGGGATGACGGGAGAGCGAGGGGCGTTCAGGCAATTCCAAGCCCGTCCAGCGTCTCCTCGAGCGTCTCCACGAACCCATCCATGTCCGCCGTCGTCGTGCGGTGGTTGAAGAGGGCGGCGCGGATCACGGGGCGGGCGCTGAGGGTGGTGAGCGAGGGGGCGGCGCGGCCGGTCTCGTGCAGGGCCATGACCAGTTCGCGGGTGAGCTCGCCGGTCTCGTCGCCGCGGACGGCGAAGCAGACGATGTTGAGGGCCACCGGGGCGGCCAGTTCGAAGCGTTGGGAGGCTTCGATGCGCCCGGCCAGGTACGCGGCGGCGGCGCAGTTGGCCTCCATGGCCTCGCCCAGGGCCTCGGTTCCCAGAGTCTGGAGGCTGACCCAGACCTTCAGGGCGCGGAAGCCGCGGGAAAGGTCGGGGCCAAGATCGACGGGCCAGGTCTCGCCGGCGGCCAGGCCACGGGGCGCGCGGGCCAGGTAGTCGGCCGGGTCGGCGAAGGCGGCGCGGTGGATCTGGGCGTCCCGCACCAGGACGAAGCCGGCGTCGTAGGGGACCTGAGCCCATTTGTGGAAGTCGAAGGCGACGGAGTCGGCTTCCTCAAGGCCCTTGAGGCGGGGCGCCAGCCGGGGGGAAAGGGCGGCCAGGGCGCCGAACGCCCCATCGACATGGAACCAGAGGCCGTGGGCGCGGCTGATCCGCGCCAGGGCGGCGAGGTCGTCGAAGGCGCCGGTGTTCACCGTGCCGGCCGTGCCGACGACCAGGAAAGGCGTCAGGCCGGCGGCGCGGTCGTCGGCGATGGCGCGCTGCAGG
>DASVMY010000331.1:0-8952 GCA_036384135.1 Caulobacteraceae bacterium
GAACCCCCACCGCCACCCACCGCCAGCCCCCCTTGGCGCGCGCGGCGGCGGCGTCGAAGGCGGCGGCCAAGGCGGGCCACAGGACAGGGCTGGCGGCCAGGACGTTCATGTTCGAATAGGACGGCGCGAAGATCAGGGAGATGGCGATCCCGGCGGCGATCAGGCCCGCCACGACACTGATCCCCAGCCAGACGCTCCAGGCGCCGTCCGAGATCGGCGAGGTGGCGCGGGTCACGCCGCGGCCTCCGGGCCAGAGAACGGCCAAGGCCAGGGCGATCAAGCCGATCAGGGCGCCGGGTCCGACCAGACCCTCCACCGCCTGCAGGGTCTCATTGGCGAAGAAGCCGGCGTCGGCGCGGAACCACATGGCGTGGGTGTTCTGCTGGGTGGCGTGCAGCAGCAGACGCATATAGGCCAACTCGCCCACGAAGATCGCCGCGCCGCTGACCAGCAGGGCGATGCGCAGGCGCGTGCTGGGGACGGTGACGATCAGGAACAGATACAGCAGCCCCACAGCCAGGAAGACGTAGAAGTGGGTGAAGGCCCCGGCCGCGCCGAACAGGCACAGCCCCGCCACGGTCAGGGGCGGGATGGGCTTGTCTTGTCGCACGCACGTCCTGGCGCGGATCGCCAGTACGGTGAGGATCGATGAGACCAGCAGGCACAGGGCGTAGTTGCGCACGTTCTGCGACTGCAGGAACCAGAACGGCGAGGTGGCGGCGATCGCGGCGGCGAACAGCCGGCCGCTCAGGGAAAACACGCCGCGCGTCCCGGCCACGAACACCGCTACCGCGCCAACGCAGAAGAGGGCGCTCAAGGACCGCAGCGCGGTCTCCGACTGGCCGAAAACCTGCGCCCAGCCGTAGAGCAGGAAATAGTACAGCGGCGGGTGGGTGTCGGTGAGGGCGCGGCGCCAGACCTCGGCCAGGCCGCCGTGGTGGTTGACCAGAAAGAGGGTGAAGAGCTCGTCCGTCCAGTAGCCCTCCGCCGACAGGCCGACGAAGGCAAAGGCGCAGGCGATCAGGGTGATCGCGCCCAGGGTCAGGGTGGGAAGGCCGACGGCCTGGTCGGGGGTGGCGGCGTCACGGGTCACGCTGGCGGTCATAGGCCCGGAAAACCGTTCCGCAACGTCGAAAATTGGGCGCGAAGGCTACGGCCTGTGTCGCGGTTCAGCCGGCTTCGAGCAGGGCGACGGTGCCCTGGCCCCCATCGGCGCAGATACTGACGATGGCGCGGCTTCCGGCGGGCATGGCCGCCAGCTCCTTGATCGCCTGGCTGAGGATCCGCGCGCCGGTGGCGCCGAAGGGGTGACCCAGCGCCACGCTGCCGCCATTGGGGTTGATCCGATCGCGGGGGAACGGGCCGAAGGTCGGCTCGACGCCCGCCTTCTCCTTGAGGAACTTGGGGTCCTCCAGGGCTTTCATGTGGAACAGGACCTGGGCCGAGAAGGCTTCGTGGATCTCCCACAGGGCGACGTCGGCATAGGTCAGGCCTTGCCGTTTCAGCAGCTTGGGGATGGCGAAGGCGGGCGCCATCAGCAGGCCCTCGACGCGAAAGTCCACCGCGGCCACTTCGTAGTCGATCAGCTTCACCCGCGGCGTGGCGGCCGGCAGCCGGCCCAGCCCTCCTTCCGTGGCGACCCACAGGCTGGCGGCGCCGTCGGTGAGCGGAGTGGAGGAACCGGCGGTGAGCGTGCCCTTGCCGCTGGTCTTGTCGAAGGCGGGCGGCAGGCGGGCCAGCTTTTCCAGGGTGGTGTCGCGGCGGGGGATGGCGTCGCGCCTGAACTCGCCCACCGGCAGGATCAGGTCGTCGAAGAAGTCCGCGTCCCAGGCGGCGAGGGCGCGCTGGTGGCTCTGCAGGGCCAGGGCGTCCTGCTCGGCGCGGCCGATGCCCCAGTCCTTGGCGGTGATCTCGGTGTGCTCGCCCATGCTCATGCCGCTGGTGCGGTTGACGACGCCGGGGATGTAGAGGCCCACGTCGCTGACCCTCAGGTCGGCCAGGTGGGAGATGCGGTCGCCCAGCGAGCGGGCGTTCTGGAACTTGCGCACCCAGTCGGACAGGGGCTGGCTGAGGCCCAGCTGGATCTTGCTCATACTGTCGACGCCGCCCACCAGGGCCAGGTTGCGGCCCTGCCCGTCCAGCAGGCCGGCCGCTTCGAAGGCGCCGATCATGCTGGTGGAGCAGGCCATCACCGTGCCGAAGGCCGGGACGGTGGCGCCGACCCCGGCGTCCATCAGCACCTCGCGGGCGATGTTGCTCCAGGTCAGGTTGGGGACCACCGCCCCCCACACAGCCAGGTCCGGCAGCCCGCCGTTCAGGAGGCCGATCATGTGCCGGGCCAGCGGAACCGAAAGCTGGATGGCGTCGAAGCCGGCCAGGGGGCCGTCGACCTTGGCGAAGGGGGTGCGCACGCCGGCGGCGAGCCAGACCTGCAGGCGGGGCGAGGCGGTCATCTGACTCTCCAAACTTGCCGCACCCCTAGCTGGCGGCCTTCCTCAGCGCCGCCACCTGTTTGGTCGTCACGCTGGAGCCCTGGGCCCCGAACCGGGCGGTGACGTAGTTGGCCACGGCGGCGATCTCGTCGTCGCTGTAGGCGCGGCCAAAGGCGGGCATGAAGCTGAAGCCGCTGGCGATGTGGCGGTTGGCGCCGGCAATCACCACCTGGGCGACGTTGGTGGCGGTGGGATCGTTCACCGCCCGGCCGCCGGTGAGGGTGGCCCAAGGGGTGAGCGAGCCCTGTCCGGTCCAGCTGTGGCAACTGGCGCAGGCGCCCTCGAAAATCTGCTTGCCTCTGGGGTTGGCCGCGTCGGCGACGCCGAGCTTCGGCGAAGCGGGGGCGGGATGGGTCACCGGGGCCGGCTGGTCGGGGGTGGCGACGGCGGGAACGGAGCGCACGTAGGCGACCAGGGCCTTGATGTCCGACGCCGTCAGGTGGCTGAGGCTGAGGTCCACCGCCTCGCCCATGGGGCCGGCCGCCGTGCCGCGGCCATCGGCGTGGCCGGTGGCCAGGTACTGGGCCAATTCGGCGTCGCTCCAGGCGCCGACGCCGTACTGGCGGTCGGCGGTGGTGTTGTAGGCCCTCCAGCCGGCCGCCACCGCCCCGGCGTATTTGCGGCGGTTGTCCAGGGACTGGGCCAGGCTGCGCGGGGTGTGGCAGTCGCCGCAGTGGGCCATGGCTTCGGCCAGGTACGCGCCGCGGTTCCATTCGGGGCTGCGGTCGGGCTGCGGGGCGAAGCGCTTGTCCGGATCGAACAGCCTGGCCCAGATCGACATCGCCCAGCGCTGGTTGAAGGGGAAGGTGAGGGTGTTGTCCTTGTTCTCCCGATGCACGGGTTTGAGGCTGAACAGATAGGCCTTGATGGCCAGGGCGTCGGCGTCGCTCATGTAGGTGAAGGCGGCGTAGGGCATGGCCGGATAGAGGGGCTTGCCCTCGTCATCGACACCCTTGTGCAGGGCGCCCAGGAAGGCGGCGTCGGACCAGGTTCCGATGCCGGTGTCCTTGTCCGGCGTGATGTTGGGCGACCAGATCGTGCCGAAGGGCAGGTTGAAGGCCAGGCCCCCGGCGAAGGGGACGCCCCCTTTGGCGGTGTGGCAGGCTTGGCAGTCGGCCGCCTGGGTCAGGTACTTGCCCCGCGCGATCGGGTCAGCCGAGGCGAAGTCGGCCGGCACGCCGGTGGGCGAGGGCCCCTTGTAGGCGGCCAGATCGACGGTCCCGCCGCCGGCGAAGTCCATGGGTTTTGGACCGGTGACGATCCAGGCGAAGAGGCCCAGGGCGATGACAGCGACCACCGCCACGGCGATCAGCAGGATGCGGCCGATCTTCATGCCGGTTTCCTCCCAGCCAGGATGTCGCGGTCGACGGGCAGGCTTCGCAACCGCTTGCCGGTGGCGGCGAAGATGGCGTTGGCCAGGGGCGCGAAGGCGGCCACCGCGCCGGTCTCGCCGATGCCGCCGGGCGCCTCGCCGCTGGGGATGACATGGACGTCGATCGGCGGGATTTGGTCGATGCGCAGCATGCGGTAGTCGTGGAAGTTGCTCTGCTGCACGCGGCCACCCTCGATATCGACCTTGCCGTAGAGGGCGGCGGTCAGACCGAAGATCAGGCCGCCCTGCAGCTGGGCGACGATGGTGTCCGGGTTCACCGCGATGCCGGTGTCCACGGCGCAGGTCATGCGGCGCAGCTTGACCTCGCCCTCCGCGTCCACCTCAACCTCGGCGACAGTGGCGATCCAGCTGCCGAAGGTGGGCTGGACGGCGACGCCGCGCCCGCAGTTCGCCGGCAGAGGCGATCCCCAGCCGGCCTTGTCCGCCGCCAGCTTCAGCGCCGCCTGCAGGCGCGGCGTCTTGCCCAGCATCGACAGGCGGAAGTCGACCGGGTCCTTGCCGGCCTTGTGGGCCAGCTCGTCGATGAAGCTCTCGATGACGAAGACGTTGTGCGCCGGCCCCACCCCGCGCCAGAAGCCGGTGACCACGCCCGGCGGCTCCTCGGGAATGAACTCCACGTGCTTGTTGGGGATGTCGTAGGGCATGTCGGCGGCGCTGTCGTAGGCGTCGAAGTCCTTGCCGTTCGGCGCCGCGCCCGGCAGCCAGCGGGCCACCACCGAGCTGCCGGTGAGGACGTGCTTCCAGCCGTCGATCTTGCCGTCCTTCAAGGTGGCGCTGAAACGGTCGTACCAGGACGGGCGATAGACATCGTGCTGCATGTCCTCCTCGCGGGTCCAGACCACCTTGACCGGGCCGTCCACGTGCTGGGCGATGCGCACTGCGTCGGTGACCATGTCGTATTCCAGGCGCCGTCCGAACCCGCCACCGATCAGGTGCTGGTGAACGATGACCTTGTCCAGCGGCAGGCCGGTGACGTCGGCGACGGTCTTCTGGGCCCGCCCGATCACCTGGGTGCCGGTCCAGATCTCGCAGCCGGCCGGGGTGATGTGCACCGTGCAGTTCAGCGGCTCCATGGTGGCGTGGGCCAGGAACGGAACCTGGTAGACGGCCTGGGTGGCGTCGCTGGCCAGGGCCTTGCCGACGTCGCCCACCGACTTGGCGACATAGCCGGTGCGGCTGTTGCTGGCGGCCTTGAGGCGCTCCATGACCATGGCGCTGGTGACGTTGGCGTTGGCGCCCTCGTCCCAGGTGATGTCCAGCGCCCGCAGGCCCTGGATGGCGGCCCACATATGGTCGCCCACCACCGCCACGATATTGTCCAGCACCACTACCTGGCGGA
Organism: Caulobacteraceae bacterium; assembly: GCA_036384135.1. GTDB lineage: Bacteria > Pseudomonadota > Alphaproteobacteria > Caulobacterales > Caulobacteraceae > Acaudatibacter. The sequence goes on from DASVMY010000331.1 coordinate 5,225, forward strand.
AGCCGGGCACGGCCTTGGCCTGGCTGTCGTCCACATGGGCCACCTTGCCGCCCAGCACCGGGCAGTGGGCCAGGGTGGCGAACTTCACCCCGTCCGGCAGGGCGTCGATGCCGTACTTGGCCGAGCCGTCGGTCTTGGCCGGTGTGTCCAGGCGCTTGATCGGCTTGCCGATCAGGCGGAAGGCGGCGGGGGTCTTCAGCGGCGGGTCGGTCGGCGGTTTCAGGGCCGCGGCCCGGCCGGTAAGGGCGCCATAGGCGATGCGCCGACCGCTGGCGTCGTGGATCACCTGGCCGGACTCGGTGCGGCAACTGGCTGGATCGACGCTCCAACCGCTGGCGGCGGCCTGGACCAGCAAGGCCCGCGCCGCGGCGCCGGCCTTGCGCAGAGGTGTCCAGAAGGCGCGGATGGAGTTGGAATTGCCGGTGGCCTGCATGCCCAGCATGCTGTTGGCGTAGAGGGCTTCGTTCGGCGGGGCGTGGTCCACGCTGACCTGGGCCCAGTCGGCGTCCAGCTCCTCGGCCAGGATCATCGAGATGGAGGTGTAGATTCCCTGACCCATCTCCACTTGGGGCATGATCAGGGTGACCTTGCCGGCCGGGTCGATGCGGATGAAGGCGTTGGGGGCGAAGCCGGTTCCCGGGCCCGCCGCCTTGCCCACTGGAACCAGGAAGCCGACTGCCAGGCCGCCGCCCAGCACGGCGCCAACCTGCAGCAGGGCGCGGCGGGTGGGGCGGGGAGCCCCGTCAGCTTCAGTCTCATCAGCCGGGGTTTCATCAGCCTGGGCGGCGGCGAGCTTGTCGAAGATGGACATGGCCGATCCTCCCTCAGACGGCTTTGGCGGCGGACTTGATCGCCTCGCGGATGCGCACATAGGTGCCGCAGCGGCAGATGTTCCCGGCCATGGCGGCGTTGATGTCGGCATCGTCCGGGTTCGGGTTGCCGGCCAGCAGGGCGGCGGCGGACATGATCTGTCCCGACTGGCAATAGCCGCACTGGATCACCTCCAGGTCCAGCCAGGCCTGCTGCACCTTGCGGCCCGCCGGTGTGGTCCCCACCGCCTCGATGGTGGTGATCTGGCGGCCCTCCAGAGCGCTGATCGGCATCAGGCAGGACCGGATCGGCGCCCCGTCCACGTGCACCGTGCAGGCCCCGCACTGGGCGATGCCGCAGCCGAACTTGGTCCCGGTCAGCTTGAGCAGGTCGCGCAGCACCCACAGCAGCGGCATGTCCGGCGGCGCGTCCACGGTCCGCACCTGGCCGTTCACATTCAAGCTCGCCATCACCGCCTCCCGCTACGCAGAACCGCCGGCGACGCCCGTACCGCGCCGGGGCTATTGAGGGAGCCTACAGCGGGCGGGGGTGGGAGTCAGCCGCAGGCGGAGTGTGGCGCGGCGGAGGGGGTGGGGATTGGACGATCGTGCGGTGGGGGGCCGCCGATGACCTCGTCGCCGTGGCGGAACCAGACGATAAACGCGCGAAGAGCCGCCGCGGCCGGAGGGACGGCACGGTGACGTTCCCCGGCGGCGGGGTATGCGCCGGATTAACGTGCGGCGCTGGCCAGGGTTGCAAAACGCCGCGCGGGGCGACGCGCGGCTGACACCAAACCGTCACCCACACTTCCTAGGGTGAGGCCGGGTTGGGTTTGCGGCGGCGCGGCCACGAGCCCGCTTACGCCAACCTAGTAGGATCTTCCCGCCCATGAAACGCTTGCGACGGTTCCGCCTGTTCCTGGCGGTGCTGCCCGTGGTCCTGGCCCTCGTCGCCCTGAAGGTGGCGGCGCACGCCATGGGGCTGGAGTTCCTGGCCTTGGACGGCCTGATCCCCAGCCTGGTGGCCGGGGCGATCTTCCTGATCGGCTTTCTGCTGTCGCACGTGCTGTCGGACTATAAGGAGGCGGAGCGGACGGTGAGCGAGATGCGGGTGGCGCTGGAGGCGATCCATGGCGACATCCAGGCCTTCGCCCGGACACGGCCGGACGTTGACCTCACCGGCGCGCGCGCGCTGCTGGTGGAGATCGTGACGGTGTTCGAGACCTGCCTGGACCACCACAACAAGAGCGGCGACATGGCCCCGGCCATCGCCAGGGTGGATGCCCTGGACGGGGTGTTCGCCGGGCTGGAGCAGGCGCAGATGTCGGAGCGCTACGTCGTGCGCCTCCGGAACGCCCATGACGCCCTGCGCCGGGCCCTGTTCCGCATCGCCTATATCCAGCACATGCAGTTCGTGCCGTCGGTGCACGTGATGGTCCAGACGCTGGTGGCGTCCTGCCTGTTCGTGATGTTGTTCCTGCGCACCAGCGCGGTGCTGGAAGGGGCGATGGTCATCGGCTTTGTCGGCTACATGTTCATCTACGCCATCTTCCTGGTCCGCCACCTGGAGAAGCCGTTCCGCAAGGGCGAGGGCACGGTGGACGACGTCAGCATCTTCCTGCTGCGCGACTTCGCCGCCAAGGTGAGGGCGGCCGGTTAGAGCACGATGAGTTTTGTCGGAACCGACAAAACTCTGAATCGTGCTCGCAAACTCGAGAATCGAGCCTGTTTCTCCCGTTTTGATGATTCCATCAAACGGGACAGGCTCTAGGAGTAGTGCGGGAAGCGCTGGACTGTGTCCGCCGATGGCGCGGCCGTGTTCAGGGCCAGGGCGGCCTTGTTGTCCATCACCGCCTTGAAGGCGACCTTGAACTTGGCCATTTCCGCCGGCGTGCCAACTGAGACGCGCACCGCGTTGGGCCAGACCGGCCAGGTGCGGCCGATGTAGACGTTGCGAGCTTTCATTGCCGCGAACACAGCTTTACCGTCTAGGCCGGTGTCGATCATGAAGCAGTTCGTCTGGGGATCGCCGATCACCTTGTAGCCGGAGGCCTTGAGCCAGGCGATGGTGTCGCGGCGGGTGTCGCCGATGATCTTCTTGCGCGTGGGGATCAGGTCCGGATCGTTCAGCGAGGCCAGGGCGGCGGTGGAGCCGGTGACCGGCATGGCGTTCTGGCCGAAGGGCTGCAGCTTGGCCAGCAGGTCGGGCCGGGCCACGGCGAAGCCGCAGCGGATGCCGGCCATGCCGTAGATCTTGGAGAAGGTGCGCAGGACGATCAGGTCCTTGCCGGCGGCCACCTGGTCGAGCACGTCCTCGCCGTCCGACAGGTGGATATAGGCCTCGTCCACCAGCAGGATCGAACCGGCCGGCTTGTTGTCCAGGGCCCAGAGGATGTCCGCCCGACTGGTGATGGTGCCGGTGGGGTTGTTGGGATTGCAGATGTAGATCACCCCGGCCTTGGGGTCGGCGGCGACCATGGCCTTGACGTCGTGGGCGCAGTCGGCGGTCAGCGCGACCTTCCTGATCGGAGCGCCGGAGGTGGCCGAGGCGTACATGCCCGCCTCATAGGATGGGTCGGCGGTGACGAAGCTGCGGGTGGGCGAAGTGAAGGCCAGGACGCTGTAGTGCAGCGGCTCGGAGGAGCCGGCGTAGACGGCGACGTGATCCCTGGGAAGGTTGTGCTGGGCGGCGAAGACGGCGGCGACCTTGTCGGTCTCCCCCAGCAGGTCGTAGCGGCCGCCGAGGGGGGCGATCTGGGCGATGGCCTCGCAGGCGGCCTTGGAGGGGCCGAGCGGGTTTTCGTTGGCGTTGATCAGGACCGCGTCGGCCGGCGGCCGTCCAGGCGCCTGGCCGTGCAGGGCCATGCCCGACGGCGTCGCCGCGGCGGTGGCGGCGCGGGCCAGGGTCGCCTCGGTGAC
>DASVMY010000332.1:0-12586 GCA_036384135.1 Caulobacteraceae bacterium
GACGGCCGCGCGGCGGAGCTTCGCATCACCCTGCGCGACGGCGCCCTTGGCGGCGCCTTCCTGTATCCGTCCCGCGCGACGCCCAGCGCCATGGCCTGCTGAGCCGTTTTTTTGGCTGGACTGACGCGGCGGCGGGTAGCCAAGTGTCGGTGGCAGAACCCCCGCGCCAGCCGACGGCTGGGCCGGACACCGCTGATCAGGAAGGAACCACAAATGCCCGAAGCCCTCATCATCGACGCCTGCCGCACGCCGCGCGGGATCGGCAAGGTCGGCAAGGGCGCGCTGGCGGACATCCACCCGCAGCAGCTGGCCGCCACGGTGCTCAAGGCCATGGCCGAGCGCAACAACCTCAACACCGCCCGGGTGGATGACATCATCTGGGGCACCAGTTCCCAGCGCGGCAAGCAGGGCGGGGACCTCGGCCGCATGGCCGCGCTCGACGCCGGCTACGACATCAAGGCCAGCGGCGTGACCCTGGACCGCTTCTGCGGCTCGGGCATCACCTCGGTGAACCTGGCCGCGGCCATGGTCATGTCGGGCATGGAAGACCTGGTGATCGCCGGCGGCACGGAAATGATGTCCTACACCGCCGCCAGCGCCGACCGCTCCGCCGGCCCGATGCTGATGGACGGCGGCAACATGCGCCTGCGCGCACGCCATCCCCAGTCCCACCAAGGCATCTGCGCCGACGCCATCGCCACCCTGGAAGGCATCAGCCGCCAGGCCGTGGACGAGCTGGCCCTGGTCAGCCAGCAGCGCGCCGACGTGGCGATCAAGGGCGGCCACTTCAACAAGAGCCTGGTGCCCGTCTACAAGGAAGACGGCAGCCTGGCCCTCGACCACGAGGAGTTCCCCCGCCCGCAGACGACCATCGAGGGCCTCAATGGCCTGAAGGCGTCGTTCGAGGCCATGGCCGAGGTGCCGCTCGACGAGAAGGGCACCACCTTGGGCGGCCTGATCCGCCAGGTCTATCCGGACCTGAAGTTCAACCACGTCCACCACGCCGGCAACTCGTCGGGCGTGGTCGACGGCGCCGGCGCGGTCTTGCTGGCCTCCCCCGCCTACGCCGCCAAGCATGGGCTGAAAGCGCGCGGCCGGGTGGTGGCCATGGCCAACATGGGCGACAGCCCGACCCTGATGCTCAACGCCCCCGTCCCGGCTGCCCGCAAGGTGCTGGAGAAGGCCGGCCTGACCCTCGACGACATCGACCTGTTCGAGATCAACGAGGCCTTCTCCGTCGTCGCCGAGAAGTTCATCCGCGACCTGAAGCTGGACCGCGACAAGGTCAATGTGAACGGCGGCGCCATGGCGCTGGGCCATCCCATCGGCGCCACCGGCTCGATCCTGATCGGCACCATCCTGGACGAACTGGAACGCCGCGACCTCAGGCGCGGCCTGGTCACCATGTGCGCCGCCGGCGGCATGGCCCCGGCGATCATCATCGAGCGGGTGTAACGATCGTCCACACCCGCCCCCCCTTCCACCTGGCCCCATGAGCCAGGCGCGGTTCGAAACGGCCCTGGCCGTGGGCGCCGCCCTGGCCGAGGGGCCGGTCTGGTCGGTGGACCAGCAGCGGCTGTTCTTCGTGGATATCGACGGCAAGCGCCTGCACCGGTTCGATCCGGTCGCAGGCGCCCACGCCGCCTGGGACCTGGCCGAGAACGCCGGCTGTGTTGCTCCGGCCAAGGGCGGCGGTTTCATCGCCGGCATGCGCTCGGGGATCTGGCGGCTGGACGACGAAGGCCGCCAGACGGTCAAGCTGGCCGACAACCCCACCGACCCGGCCCGCAGCCGCTTCAACGACGGCCGAACCGATCCGGCCGGGCGCTTCCTCACCGGCACGGTGGACGAGGCCAAGACCGGCGGCGTGGCGGCCCTCTACCGCTACGACCGGCGGGGCCTGGCAAGACTGGCCGATGGCTTGATGACCTCCAACGGCCTGGCGTTCTCGCCGGACGGCCGCACAGTCTATTTCTCCGACACCCCGCGCTTCGTGATCTGGCGCTGCGACTACGACCTCGCCACCGGCGAGATCGCCGACCAGCGTCCCTTTGCCCGGCTCGACCCCGACGCCCCCGACCGAGGCCGGCCCGACGGCGCGGCGACCGACGCCGACGGCTGCTACTGGTCCTGCCTTTGGGACGGCGGGCGATTGCACCGCTATGACCCGGGCGGACAGCTGATGGCCGCCTATCCCCTGCCCGTCCGCCGCCCCTCCATGCCCTGTTTCGGCGGGCCGGACCTGAAGACCCTGTTCGTCACCACCGCTCGCGAGGCCTCGGGAAGCGGCGGCGGCGATCTCTACGCCATGCCGGTGGAGACGCCCGGCCTGGCCGCCGCGCCCTTCGACGCCCTGGCTTAAGCCGCCCCCGTCAGCAGCGCGTACGCCGACAGCGCCATCACCTTGGCCGACTGCACCATGTCGTCGATCTCGACGTACTCGTCCGGCTGGTGAGCCAAATCCAGGATGCCCGGGCCATAGGCGATGCAGTCGCGCAGGTGGCCGATCCGGTCGATGTGCTTCTGGTCATAGGTGCCCGGCGAGCAGATCAACTTGGCCGGGCGGCCGAGCACGCGGCGCACCGCCTCGGCGGTCTGGCGCACCACCGGCCGTTCCGGCTCGGTCATGCTGGGGCGCACTTCGAAAAGGTCGCGCAGGCGGTAGCGAAAACCGGGGCGGCTCTGGGCCAGGCCGTCCAGCAAGGCGCGCATGGACGCCTTCACCTCGTCCAAGTCCTCCTCGATCAGCAGCCGCCGGTCGAACACCAGCCGGCAGGCGTCGGCAACCAGCGGCGCGGGCAGGCCGGCCAGGTCGCCTGGCCCGAGGTCCGGCTGGCCGCCGTGGATGGAGTTGATGTTCAGGGTCGGGGTGCGGGCGCCGGGCGGCTCCACGGGCATGGTGGTGGAATGGGCTTCCAGGGCCGGCCAGGCCTGGCGCTCCAGGGCTTCCATCACCGCGCCCATGTGGCGGATGGCGCTGTCGCCCAGGAAGGGCATGGAGCCGTGGGCGATGCGCCCCTCGGTGGCGATCTCGCCCCACCAGACGCCGCGGTGGCCGATACAGACGCGGTCGACGTTGAGCGGCTCGGGGATGATCACATGGTCCACCCGCGGCTTGGAGAACCAGCCCCGCTGCGCCAGATAGGCCACCCCGCCGTAGCCGCCGGACTCCTCGTCCCCCGTGCCGGAAATCTCCAGGGCGCCGGGCAGATCGACGCCCGAGTCCAGCAGCGTCTCCACCGCGATCACCGAGGCGGCGAGGCCCCCCTTCATGTCGCAGGCGCCCCGGCCATAGACCCGTCCGTCCTTCTCCACCGCGGCGAAGGGATCGACGCTCCAGCCTTCCCCCGGCTCGACCACGTCGATGTGGCTGTTGAAGTGCACGCAGGGGCCCGGCCGCGTCCCCTCGCGCCGGGCGACGACGTTCCAGCGCGGATAGGCGTCGCTGTCGCCAGGCGTGCCCTCGGCGCGGACGTAATCCACCGTGAAACCGCGCTTGCGCAGCCGCTCGCCCAGCAGCTCGCACGCCTCGCGATAGCCGACCCCCGGCGGATTGACCGTCGGCAGGCGGATCAGGTCCCGCGCCAGGGCGACCACGTCGTCCCGCCGGTCCTCGATATCCGCCAGCAGCCGATCCTCACACGGGTGGGGCAACATGGGTCCTTTCGGTCAGGCGAACAGGATGCAGCGCTTCATGGGCGGGCGCCAGAGGGCAGAGGCGCTCGACGAAACCCTTCGCTCCGAGGGAAGGGTTGAGCCCCTACGCCAACCCCTCGATCACCTCGCGCGCCACCGAGACGATCTCGTCGATCTGCGCCGGCTCGATGATCAGGGACGGCGAGAAGGCGATGGTGTCGCCGGTGACGCGCAACAGCAGGCCCCGGTCGAAGGCGCGGTGGTAGATTTCCTGTCCCCGCGCGCCGACTTGGCCGGGGCGGGAGGACAGCTCGATCCCCGCCATTAGGCCGAGGTTGCGGATGTCGACCACGTGCGGGGCGTCGGCCAGGCTGTGCACCGCCGCCTCGAAGTGGCCGGCGAGGCCCGCGGCGCGTTCGAACAGGCCCTCGTCGCGATAGGTGTCGAGGGTGGCGAGGCCCGCGGCGCAGGCCAGGGGGTGGCCGGAATAGGTGTAGCCGTGGAAGAGCTCGACGCCCCTCTCCTCGTTGGCCATCAGGGTGTCGTAGATACCGGCGCGCACCCCGACCGCGCCCATCGGCACGGCGGCGTTGGTCAGGCCCTTGGCCATGGTCATCAGGTCCGGCTGGACGGCGAAATACTCGGCCGCATTGGCCGCGCCCAGGCGGCCAAAGGCGGTGATCACCTCGTCGAAGATCAGCAGGATGTCGTGGCGGTCGCAGATCGCCCGCAGCCGCTCCAGATAGCCCTTGGGCGGGACCAGCACGCCAGTGGACCCGGCCACCGGCTCGACGATCACCGCGGCGATGGTGGAGGCGTCATGCAGGGCCACGATCCGTTCCAGGGCGTCGGCGAAGCCCTCGCCGCCATGCTCGGGCTGGCCTTTGCTGAAGGCGTTGCGGGCCGGGTCGTGGGTGTGGGGAAGGTGGTCCACACCGGTCAGCATTGTGCCGTACTGCTTGCGGTTGCTGACGATGCCGCCCACCGAGATGCCGCCGAAGCCGACGCCGTGATAGCCCCGCTCACGGCCGATGAACCGGGTCTTGGTCCCCTTGCCGCGGGCCCGGTGATAGGCCAGCGCGATCTTCAGGGCGGTGTCCACCGACTCCGAGCCGGAGTTGGTGAAGAACACATGGTCCAGGTCTCCGGGCAGCAGGTTGGCCAGGCGGGAGGCCAGCTCGAAGGCCTTGGGATGACCGAGGTTGAAGCTGGTGGCGTAACCCATGTGCGCCGCCTGGCGCTGGATCGCCTCGACGATCCGCGGGCGGCAGTGGCCAGCGTTGACGCACCACAGGCCCGCCGTGGCGTCCAGGATCGGGCGGCCGTCCGGGGCGTAGTAATACATCCCCTCGGCCCGCTCCACGAAGCGGGGGTCGGCCTTGAACCTCCGGTTCGGGGTGAACGGCATCCAGAAGGCTTCGAGGTCGTTGGTAGGGGGCTTGGCGTGCGCGGTCATGGATAGACGATGACCGACGCGGGGCGGTTGAGCAACCGGAGCCTAGAGACAGCGCCCGCCATCCACCTCCAAAGCCACGCCGGTGATCAGGGACGCCTCGTCCGAGCACAGGAAGACGGCCGCGGCGGCGATGTCGGCCGGCGTCGAGAGCCGACCCATGGGGATGGAGGCGGTGATGCGGGCGCGGGCCTCGGCCGTGTCGCCGCCCATGAAGGTGGCCAGCAGCGGCGTGTCGCCAGCCACGGGATTGATGGCGTTCACGCGCACGCCGAACGGGGCCAGCTCGATGGCCATGGCTCGGGTAGCGGCGATCATCCAACCCTTGGTGGCGTTGTACCAGGCCAGGTTCGGCCGCGGGCTGACGCCGCCTGTGGAGGCGATGTTCAGGACCACGCCGGCGCGGGCGGCCTTCATGCCGGGCAGGAAGGCCCGGGCGGTGAGATAGACCGACTTGGCGTTGACGGCCCAGAGCCGGTCGAACTCCGCCTCGTCCATGCTCTCCAGCGGCTTGGGCGTCTGGCCGACGCCGGCGTTGTTGACCACGACATCGACGCTGCCGAAGCGTTGCAGGACGGCGGCGGCCAGGGCGTCCACCTCGGCGGCGCTGGAGACGTCGGCGCGCAGGGCGGTGGCGCCGGCGCCCAGCTCGGCGGCGAGGGCCAAGGCCGCCTCAAGGTTCAGGTCCACGATGGCGACGCGGGCGCCCTCGGCGAGGAAGCGGCGGACCATGCCCTCGCCGAAGCCCGAGGCGCCGCCGGTGACGACGATGCGTTTGCCGTCCAACCTCACGCCGCCTTCTCCGCCGCCTGCAGCCCCCGTTGACGGGCGAGACCGAACCACAGCGCCACGACCGCCAGGGCGAGGGCGGCGCTGAGCCAGGCCGTGGGCGCGTCGCTGGTGGTCAGCAGCCAGATGTTGAAGGCGAAGGCCAGGACGGCGGCGGCGCGCGTGGCGATCCTGGTCCCGCCCTGGAGCCTAGCCGCCAGCCGCCACAGGGCGCCGCAACAGATGACGTAGGTGACGATCACCCAAACGGTGGAGACGTTGATCAGCACCCCGAACTGTTTGCCGAGGCTGGGCGAAACCGTGAGCAGAGCCACCATCGACATCACCGCCGCCATGGCCAGCAGAATGCGGACTGGCAGGCGCCCCTCCTGGCCAGAGAACCGGCCCGGGAACAGGTGGACAGTGGCGCCGGCCCTGGCCGACTCCGCCACCACCAGGATCCAGCCGCAAAGGCTGCCGCAGGTCTTGGCCAGGGCGCAGATCGCCACCACGATCGCCGCCGCCGGGCCCAGGACCCTGCCCGCCGCGAACGCGAAGGGAGCGGTGGAGGCGGCCAACTCACGGGCTGGCGCCATACCCATCAGGGCGGCGGAAGCCGCGACGTAGACAAGAGCGGCAATACCCGTGCCGGCGTAGGTGGCGATGGGCACGTTGCGCTGGGGATCGCGCACCACGGCCGAGGCGACCGCGGCGCTCTCGAAACCGGTATAGGCCCAGAACACCGAGATCATCGAAAGCCTGACGGCGTCGAAATCGGAATCCCCCGAAACGTTCCACGAGGCGGTGAAAACCTTCGGGTCAAACCACGCCCAGCCGACCAAGGCCACCGAGACGATGGGCAGCATGCCGGCGACCAGGCTCAGGCTCGAGAGCCGCGTCGCCGCCTTGGCCCCGAAGATGTTCACCAGGGTGAACAGCCAGATCGCCGCCACCGCTGTCAGGGCCAGCGGCAGGGGCCGGGCCACAGCGGGGGCGAAGACGGCGAAGTAGCCGGCCACGGTCACGGCCATGGCTACCGTGCCCACCCAGGCGCTCATCCAATAGACCACCGCCACCACGAAACTGGCGAAGCGGCCGAGGCCCTCGCCGGCATAGCCCACCATCCCCTCAAGCGAACCGCTGATCCGGCCCAGCTGGGCGAAGACAGCAGTGGTGGCGAAGGCGACCACGGTGGCGATCACCCAGCCGACGATGCTGATACTGCCCACCGCGCCCAGGGTGGCCGGCAACAGGAAAACGCCTGATCCGATGATATTGCCGGCCACCAGGCCGGTGGCCAGCAGGGGGCCGATCTTGCGGGTGGAGGCGGTGGCCGCTTCGCTCACCCGGCCATCAGCTGCGCGTTGCGGGCCTGGAACCAGGCCACCGCGTTCTCGTGCCGGGGCGACAGGGCGCCGGCGGTGTAGACCCCAGCGTCCAGGTTCTGCTGCACCCGGGCGCAGATCCAGGCGTCCTCGGCGGTCAGCCGCTCGGAGGTGACGATGGCGGCGTCGATCTGCGGATCGCCGGCCTCGTGCATGTAGAGATAGTCCAGGCGGGTGCGGCCGTGGCCCAGGGGCCGCATGTGCTCGACCATGACCACGCCGTTGTAGAGGTTGAAGGCCAGGTTCGGGTACATCCAGGCCCACAGCCCCTCGGCCGCGCCGCTGACCGCCGGGACCTCGTGCACCGCGATGGCGCCCTCCATGCGCACGGCGTAGCGGGCCGCGTCCACCTCCCGCGCCAGTTCCGGATGCACGGCGTCGATGTGGTAGCCCTCCAGGTAGTTCTCCACATAGACTTTCCAGTTGCAGTCCAGGTCGTGGCCGCTGCGCAGGCTGGCGGAGGGAACGGCGCGGTTGCCGAACAGGACGTCCAGCGGCCCCAGCGTCTCCATCAGCGGCGCGGCGTCCGGGTCAGGATTGACGAACAGGAAGCCGCGCCACGCCTCGATCTTCACCGGGAACAGGCCGAAGTCGCGCGGGTCGAACCCCTCGGCGGCGCCGAACCCCGTGGCGCTCTTCAGCCGTCCGTCCAGGGCGTAGCGCCAGCCGTGGTAGCGGCAGACGAACTCGCCCTCGCAGCGCCCGGCCGCCTCGCCCACCAGGGGCCCGGCGCGGTGCCGGCAGACGTTGTGGAACGCGCGCAGTTCGCCGCCCTGGCCGCGTACGGCGACGATGGGAAAGCCGGCCAGGGTCTCGGCGATGTAGTCGCCCGGATTGGCGACATCCGCCTCCAGGCCCAGGAACTGCCAGGCCCTGGCGAAGATCGACCGTCGCTCGCGGTCATAGACGTCGGGGTCGCGGTAGAGCGCGGCCTGGGCCGTGGCGACGAGCATGGACGATCCTCCCGCCGTGAGTTCCACACGCGCCAACGACGCCGTCAACCGTGGGCGAACGTCTAGAACGCCGCCTAGAACTTGGCCCCGACCCTCACCGAGATCGTCCTGGGCTTGTTGGGCGCGATATAGGTGGCGCCGGCGCCGCAGACGCTGATCGTGCACTCGGTGTAGCGATAGAGCTGGGCGCGGGTGTCGAAGGCGTTGAGCAGGGTGACCTCCAGGCTCCACTTGTCCTTCACGATGCCGCCGGAGAAATCCACCGTCGTATAGGCCGGCTGCTGGCCCAGTGTCGTGCGGTCGGCGGTCAGCAGGTCGGACCAACTGGAGCTCTGGTAGACCAGCGAACCCTGCAGGTGGGATTCCAGGCCCATCATGTCGAACTCGTACCGGACCGTGGCGTTGGTCTTGAACTTGGGCGTCACCGGCAGCTGCTCGCCCTTGGGGGCGCTGACCGGGTTGTTCACGCAGTCGCCGTTGCAGAAGTCCTGGGCCAGCTTGGCGTCGGTGTAGGCCGCCGCCGCCGAGATCGTCAGGGCGTGAGTGGGCCGCCAGATGACGTTGGACTCGACGCCATAGATGTTGGCGTCGCCGGCGTTGTTGACGATGGTAAGTGAGTTGGGGCCCAGGTAGGCGAACTGGAAGTTGCGCCACTTGTCGTAGAAGACGGCGCCGTTCCAGACCAGGCTGTTGCCCAGCCAACTAGTCTTCCAGCCAAGCTCGAAGTTGTCCAGGGAGTCGGGCTTGTAGGGCGGGAAGCCGCCGTTGCGGTTCACCCCGCCAGGACGGAATCCGGTGGAATAGGTGAAGTAGACGAGTTTCCCCTCTTGGAGGTGGTAGGTCAGGTTGACCTTGTGGGTCTCGCCTGTCCCCGTCACATCGGTGTTGAGGTCGGTGCAGGGGGTGTCGGGCACGATCGCCGGCCGGCCGGCGCACAGGAGTTCGCCGGTGTGGTGGCCCGAGCCCGCGCCGAAGCCGTAGAAGCCGACCAGGGAATTGTCGTATTTGTAGACCCGCACCCCACCCGTCACCGTCAGCTGGGGCGTGATGTCGTAGCTGGCCTCGCCGAAGACGGCGTAGTCGCGGTCCACGCGCTGCTGGTTGGTCAGCCACCATGTGCCGGGCCACCCCCCCACGGACTGGCCGGTGGACAGGTCGCTGATCACATAGTCCTGGATGATGTGGTGCGTCTGGCGCTGGTAGAACAGCCCGCCCAGGAACCGGAATCGGTCGCTGGCCGGCGAGGCGATGCGCAGTTCGTGGCTGTCCTTGGTGAAATGGTCGTAGCCGATGATCTGCTGGGCGGGGTCGGCGATGATGTCGCCGTTGTTGTTCACGTACTGGGCGGACGACGCGTACAGCTGATCGTAGAAGTAGGTATAGTCGGTGTAGTCCGAGCGGCTGTCGATCCGCCGGTCCATGTGGCTGCCCGAATAGGTCAGGTCCAGGTTGGCGATCTTGCCCTGTACGGTCAGCGACGCCTGATACCAGCGGTCGTGGTTGGTCTCGGGATGGAAGTGCTGCACCTTCAGGTCGCCCAGGGTCGGGTCGTAGCCGAAGACGCCGTTGCTCTTCTCGTCCTGGGCGATCAGGGTCGGCAGCAGGGTCCAGTTCTCGTTCAGGTCAACCTTCAACTCGGCGCGGCCGCCGTAGATGTCGGCGGTGTTGTAGTCGTTCTTCACGAAGGCGCTGTTGTTGATGGTCTTGCCGCTGGTGAAGGTGCGCGTGCCCGGCACATTGTCGATATAGCCGGCGTCGTGCTCGCCCCAGGCCACCAGGCGCACGGCGGCGTGCTCGCTGACCGGGATGTTGACGAAGCCTTCGCCGCTGTAGCCCGTGCCGCCGTGGTCGACACCGTTGACCTCGACGTCGGCGGCGCCCTTGAACACCCCGAGCTCGGGCTTGTTGGTGATGATCCGGATGGTGCCGGCTTCGGAGCTGGCGCCGTAGAGGGTGCCTTGCGGACCCGACAGCGATTCCACCCGGGCAATGTCATAGACGTGGATGTCCAAGGCGCCACCGATGGTGGTGATCGGCTGTTCGTCAAGATAGGTGCCGACGCTGGGCAGGGAGCCGGAATGGTTGCTCTGGTTGTCCGCCGCGACGCCGCGCATGTAGACGTTGGAGTAGCCTGGGCCGAGTGACTGGTAGGATACGCTCGGCAGATACTTGATGTAGTCGTTGAAGTTGACGATGTGCAGCTGTTCCAGCTTGGCCGTGCCCAGCGCCTGCACGCTGGCCGCCACGTTCTGGATGTTCTCCTCGCGCTTCTGGGCGGTGACGATCAGCTCGCCGACGGCGGTGCTACCGCCGGTGTCGGCCGCCGCCGACGCAGAGGCTGTGGCGGCGCAGGCCACCGATCCTGTCGCCAGGATGGTGGAGGCCAGCAGGCTGCTGGAAAGCCAGTAGACAGACGACTTGCGTTGTCTCGATCCGGTTGCGCGCATATTCGGCCCCAATGCGTCTTCGTTGCGGGGGGAATGTGCCCTTGCGCCCGCCCGGACTGTCAAGCTCGCGTCGCGCGTTCAGGAAGCTTTCGTGACGGTTGAGGCGCCGGCGCCACGGCCCTTGCCGCCCCCAACCCACCTGTGACCGGCGGTTTCAGGCCGGAAATTCGGGGGCGGCCGGATAGGCGTCCAGCACGGGTCCCAGGGCCGCTTTCAGGGGCGACAGCCAGGGTTCGTAGTGGCGCCAGTGATCGACGGCGTCGGCGAAAATCGGCTGGCGCACTTGTTCGGAACTGGCGGTGCGCACCGCCCGGTCGTTCTCGTAGAAGCGCAGGCACCCCGCCTCGAACGGCAGGCCGCAGTAGTCCAACAGGCGGCGGACCTCGGCTTCCGGGTCGGCGATCATCGCCTCGTAGATCACCCGGTGGACCCGCCCCGGCAGGACGGCGTCGAAGTGGGCCATCAGCTCCACATAGTCGGCGTAGTATCGGCCAAGGTCGGTGAGGTCGTAGGTGAAGCCCTGGCCCCGGGCGAAATGTTGTTTGAAGCCGGAGAAGCAGCCGCCCATGGGATGGCGCCGGGCATCGATGATCCGGGCCCTGGGCAGCATCAGGTGGATCAGCCCCAGGTGGGCGAAGTTGTTGGGCATCTTGTCGATGAAGAACGGCCGGCCCAGCTTCCGATGCACCCGCGTGCGCTCCAGGAAGTCCTCGCCCAGCGCCCGCAGGTCGTCGGCGCCCAGATCCGCCAGTTGCCCCGGATAGATGGCGTCCTCACCCCGGATCTTGCCGCCGCCCACCCGGCGGGCCAGGACCATGACGTCGGGCAGCTCCATGGTGCCCTCCACCGCCGAGTGGCTGGCCAGGATCTGCTCGACCAGGGTCGAACCGGCGCGCGGCAGGCCGACGATGAAGATCGGGTCCGGCGCCGGGCAGCCCATCCCGCTACGCGCCGCGAAGAAGGGGGCTGTGAACAGGGCCTTGGAGCGGCGCACCTGGCGGCTGGTCTCCTCGGCCTCATAGTCCAGGCTCTTGCGGCGCAGGGCGTTGCCTTCCGCGTAGTGGGTGAACGACGGGGCGTAGTCGCCAGCGTCCTCGAGGGCCTTGCCCAAGGCGAAATGCAGGTGGAAGCGGTCGTCGTCGGCGATGTCCGTACGCGCCAGTTGCGCCTGCATGGCGGCGATGTCGCCGGGATCGAAACGGAAGGTCTTGAGGTTGGCCAGGCTCCAGTAGGCCTCGCCAAGGCTGGGCGCCTGCTCAAGGCTCCGTCGATAGGCGGCAATGCCGTCGTCCTGGCGGCCGATGGTCTTCAGGGCGTGGCCATAGCTCATCCAGCCCTTGGGCTGCTGGGGGTACTCCGCCAGCAGCGCCTCATAGATACCGATGGACTGGCCGTGTTCGCCCAGATGGTTGAGCGCGGCGGCCTTCAGGGTCCGATAGTTGGGATTGCCCGCCTGCCGGGCCAGCAGGGCGTCCAGCTGGGTGAGGGCGTCGGTGGGCCGCCCCTCGCGGTAGAGCACTGTGGCGTAGTTGAAGCGCGCGGCGTCGAATCCCGGCGCCAGGGTGATGCACCGCGCCAGCAGGGTCTCGGCGTCCTCATAGCGACCCAGCCGCGCGCCGATCTCGGCCAGCATGCGCAGCGCGGTGACATCGGTGGGATGGCGCTTGAGGAAGTCCCGCAGCTGCCGTTCCGCCACCGCCAGGCGCCCGTCTCACAGGGCGCCGGCGGCCTCCAGCAGCTCCGGATCGCTCACCGAGGCCTGGACCTGGCGGGCGTAGGCGTCCTCAGCCCCCGCGTCGTCGCCGGCCAGCGCCCGCTGATCGCCCAGCAGCCGCCAGGCGTCGGCCAGGTCCGGCTTCAGGCTAACCGCCCGCTGCAGGGCGCCGATCGCCTCCTGCCCGCGGCCAAGCGCCCCCAGCGTGGCGCCCAGGTCCATGTGGACCA
>DASVMY010000333.1:0-22784 GCA_036384135.1 Caulobacteraceae bacterium
CCGGCGTCACCCGCAGCCAGGGGACGGTGTGCCTGGCCGGTTTCGCCGACACCCTCGGCCGCCTGCACGGCGGCTGCGCGCCGCGCCGTGTCACCCGCCGCGGTGGGGCGCTGATGGTCCGCGACGCTTGCCGCAACCCGGACGGGGTGCTGGTGGAGACCACCGTCGCCTTCACCGGCGACTTCGCCCGCCGCTTCACCGCCGACACCCGCATCCGCCTCACCGGCCCTATCCCGCCGGTCCCGCCGACCCGGATCCTGATCCGTTATGAGCGGGCGGGGGCGTGCGGGGCGTAGGCAAAAGGGGGCGCATTTTCCGCTTGACCTGATTTGCGTTTTGCTATTTGTTCTCGTTATGTTCCAAGCCTCGCCGCCGCACCCGGAGACTACCGAACCGCCGGACCCCGCCCAGGCCCGGCGCCAGCACGAGCTGGCGGGGCTGGAGGAGCTGGCCGACCTGGCGCTCGAGCTCTGCCGGGAGTTCCAGTCCGCCGCCATCGAAACGCGCCGGACCGCCCAGACCCCGCAGGACATGACCGCCGCCCAGGGCTACGCCCGCGCCTTCGACCGCACCGCCCGCACCTACCGCCAGTGCCTGGCGCTGCGCGACCGCCTCGTTAACGGCGACACCCGGCAAACCAAGGCCCAGGCCCAGGCGGCCCCCTTCCTGCAGGTCGAGACCCTGCCCGTCGTCACCGCGCAACAGGTCGCCCAGCGCCGCATCGACGTCGGCGAGGCGCTGCGGGCCTGCGTCTACGCCGCCGACAGGACCCCCGTGGAGCGTGAGCAACTCCTGGCCGACATCGAGGAGTTCCTGGGCGACGAGGAGTCTCTCAGGTGGGGCGGGGTCAGCGATATCCTCTGGCGGCAATGCATTGTGCTGGGCCTGCCCTTCGACCTGGACCGCTGGGCGCATACGGCCTGGGCGCAAGACGAAATCGCAACCCAGCCGAGGGGCTCGCTGTATGAGGGCTATCGGGAGCCGCAGGATCAGCGACCGCCTTGATCCACCGGCCCGTGCGGCGGCTATTTCGGCGACAGTTTACTTTTTAGCGCGGCTAAGAAAGTAAACTGTCGCCGAAATAGCCGCTCCCCCAGCGCACCAAACCCCATTACCCCCCTCACGCCTTCCGGAAAAAGTCGTGGATTCTCTGGGCCAGGGCTTCGCTGACGCCGTCCACCTTCCGCAGGTCGTCCACCGACGCCCGGCTGACCCCGCGCGCCGAGCCGAACGCGTGCAGCAGCGCCTTCTTGCGCCCCGGCCCCACTCCGTCGATCTCGTCCAGGGGGTTCTTGCGCACGTCCATGGCGCGGCGGGTGCGGTGGGCGCCGATGGCGAAGCGGTGAGCTTCGTCGCGCAGGCGCTGCAGGTAGTAGAGCACCGGGCTCTTGGGCTCGAGCATGAACGGCGTCTTGCCCGGGATGAAGAACCGCTCCAGCCCCGCGTCCCGGTCCGGCCCCTTGGCCACCCCGACCACGGCGATGTCGTCCACCCCCAGGTCGGCCATCACCTCCAGCGCCGCGGCCAGCTGGCCGGCGCCGCCGTCCACCAGAATCAGGTCGGGGCGCGGCGGGTTCTCCCCGGCCTCCTCCTCCTTGGCCAGGCGGGCGAAGCGGCGGCGCAGCACCTCGTTCATCATCCCGTAGTCGTCGCCGGGGGTCAGCTCGGTGCTCTTGATGTTGAACTTGCGGTACTGGTTCTTCTGGAAGCCGTCCGGCCCCGCCACGATCATCCCGCCCACCGCGTTCGTGCCCATGATGTGGGAGTTGTCGTAGGTCTCGATACGCTCGGGCGCGCTTTCCAGGCCGAACACCTCGCCCACCCCGGTGAGCAGCTTCGACTGGGCCGAGCTTTCGGCCATCTTGCGGCCCAGGGCCTCGCGGGCGTTGGTGTGGGCGTGGGCCACCAGCTCGGCCTTCTCGCCGCGCTTGGGCCGCAGGATTTCCACCTTGCGCCCGGCCTTGATGGCGAAGGCCTCGGCCAGCAGGTCGCGCTCGTTCGGCAGGGCGCTGACCAGGATCAGCCGCGGGATCGGCCTGTCCTCGTAGAATTGGCCCAGGAACGCCGACATGATCTCGACGTCCTCGTCGGCCTTGTCCACGCGCGGGAAATAGGCGCGGTTGCCCCAGTTCTGGCCGGCGCGGAAGAAGAACACCTGCACACAGGCCTGGCCGCCCTCGGCATGCAGGGCGAAGACGTCCGCCTCGTCCACCGTCTCGGGATTGACCTGGGTTTCCTGGGCCACGGAGGACAGGGCGCGGATGCGGTCGCGCAGGCGCGCGGCGCGCTCGAACTCCAGGTCCTCGGCCGCCGCCTGCATCTCCTTGGCGATGCCCTCCATCACCGAGCGGCTCTTGCCCTTCAGGAACGCCTCCGCCTCCCCCACCAGCTTGTCGTAGTCCTCCAGGCTGATCAGGCCGGTGCAGGGCGCCGAGCAGCGGCGGATCTGGTGCAGCATGCAGGGCCGGGTGCGGCTCTCGTAGACGCTGTCCGAGCACGACCGCAGCAGGAACGCCTTCTGCAGGGTGTTCAGGGTCTTGGTCACCGCGAAGGCGCTGGCGAAGGGGCCGAAGTAGTCGCCCTTGATGGAGTGGGCGCCGCGGTGCTTGCGCAGCTGGGCGGCGGGGTGCTCGCGCCGGATGACGATCTCGGGGAAGGACTTGTCGTCCCGCAGCAGGACGTTGAACCTGGGCTTCAGCTGCTTGATCAGATTGATCTCCAGCAGCAGGGCGTCGGTCTCGGTCCTGGTGCTGGTGAACTCCATGGACCGGGTCAGGTCCACCATCAGGGCGATGCGCTGGGTGTGGAAGCGGCCCTGGGCGTACTGGATCACCCGCTTCTTCAGGCTGCGGGCCTTGCCCACGTACAGGGCCTCGCCGTCGTCGCCGAACATGCGGTACACGCCCGGCGCGTCGGGCAGCCGGCGCACCTCGTCCTTGATCAGGGCGGCGCCGATGAGTTTCGAAGGGGCCAAATCGTCGGGCATGGCCTTGATATAGTCCAGTCCGTGGGCAAGCTCACGGGGGTAGGCTAGAGGGTGCTGACATGCCTGACTTTCCGCGCGCCATCCTGTTCGACCTGGACGACACCATCGTCTCCGCCTATTCGCGCCCCGAGCTGGCCTGGCTGAGCGTGACCACGGAACTGGCCGAGCACCTAGCGCCCCTGTCGCCGGAAGACGCCACCAGGGCGGTGGCCGACTACGCCCTGGAATTCTGGTCCGACGCCGACCGGCACAAGGCCCACCGCCAGGATCTGACCGCGGCGCGGCGCAAGATCGTCGCCGGCGCCCTGGCGCGTCTGGGCCTGGAAGGCAACCAGCCCTTCGCCGCCGACATCGCCGTGCGCCTGGCCGACCGCTTCACCGCCTATCGCGACGAACAGATGAGGCTGTTCGAAGGGGCGCACGAGACCCTGGACGCCCTGAAGGCGCAAGGGGTGCTGCTGGGCCTGGTGACCAACGGCGCGGCCGAGGTCCAGCGCGCCAAGGTGGAACGCTTCGACCTCGCCCACCGCTTCGACCATATCCAGATCGAGGGCGAGCACGGCTTTGGCAAACCCGAGGAGCGGGCCTATCGCCACGCCATGGAGGCCCTGAAGGTTGGGCCGCACGAAACCTGGATGGTCGGCGACAACCTGGAATGGGAGGTGGCGGCGCCGCAGAGGCTGGGCATCTTCTCCATCTGGCACGACCACATCGGCGACGGCCTGCCCCCCGACTCACCCGTCCAGCCCGACCGGATCATCTGCCGCCTGAGCGAGCTGCTGGACGATTGAGGGGGGTTTCACCAAAGGCCGCGTCGAGTTCAGCTTCCGCCTACCGCACGCCCTAGAAATTCCAGCCCTTCCGGAATTTCAATCCGGACTTCAATATCGCGTCGAGATACTTTGTCTCTGTCCCAGGCGTCCAGATGTATCCGTCTTTCTTTGCGTTCGGCACGCCGATCCGCTTTCCGGCCGCAGTCCACTTGAGCATTTGTTTCGTGAACGTTTCCTTGAACTCCCCCGGTTTGCAAACGATGCCGGCCCACGGATCGATGATCCATTGGTCGTCGCCTCTGTAGTCCATGAGCTCAATCGACTTGTAGTCGGGCTCCTTATCCATCAATATGCAAAATTGATGGTCTCCAGGGTCATCAATAATGGCGACCCATATGTGGGCCTTACTCGCTACAAACCCATGACAGCAAAGCCAGGTCATCTCCGCGCAGTTGCCACCACGAAATTTTCCTTTGAAGATAATCTCTCCCATTTGGGCTGGCATCGGCCCGTTCAATTTTTTGCCTTCAGACCTAATGGTTTGTCTGATCTGATTTGCCGTTGCTATATGTGCGTTTCTTCGGTCAGACTGCCCCGGCTTTAGGGTAACACCCTCCTGGGGCGGAGCATCGTAGCGCTTGTTGTCTGATTTGGAGCCGGCATGTTCCGGACCATCGAAGAATTTCCGCACCCAATTATTGATCCTTTTGGCGTTTTCCTCAACGTAAGCCATTGCGAGTCTCCGGAGTGAGGTTCCGCATTCGCCGTGGGCCGTTGGCGCTTGACCGCCGCCCACCCATCGGTGGAAGCGCGGTCGGCAACGTACGGGCGATCGACAGCCGGACTATAACCCTGCCGAGCGCGCCGCCCAAACGCCAACGCTGGAGGGGAGCTTGCCGGCGGCGCCGGACGACTAAAGTCGCAGCTTCCCCGACTGGATGTCGGCGAACAGTTCCGGCGTGATGGGGACGTAGCCCTTGGCGCCGTCGCGGACGTAGAGGGGCTCGCGGACCTTGGCCGGGTCGAAGCCGTCGGCGACCATATCGACCTTGCGGTACTTGAACGTGCCGGTGGTCTCGATCCGTGGCAGCAGGCGCAGGAACAGCGGCTGTTCATAGGCCGGCAATTGCTTGGCCACATAGCCGTCGAAGGCGCCGAGGTCGAATTCGGGCCCCACCACCAGGCCGGCCATGCCGGCGCGGCCCTCCAGCTTGCCCACCGTGACGCCATAGACGTTGGCCTCGCCCACCCCCGGCGCGCCCAGCAGGCGTTCCGAGACCTCGCCGGTGGAGACGTTCTCGCCCTTCCAGCGGAAGGTGTCCCCCACCCGGTCGACAAAGTAGAAATAGCCGTCAGCGTCCTGGGTCATCAGATCGCCGGTGCGGAACCACTTGTCGCCCCTGGCGAAGACGTCGTGCAGCACCTTCTTCTCGCTGGCGGCCTTGTCGGCGTAGCCGCTGTAGGCGGTGCGGGCGTCGTCGTGAATCTGGCCCAGGCATTCGCCGACCTCGCCCGGCGCCGCCTCGATGCAGAAGCCCTTGGCGTCCTGGATCGGCGCCTCCCTCTCCACGTCGAAGCGGACCAGGCGGATGTTGAAGGCCGCGCGCAGGTACTTCGGCGCCCGGCCGATGGCGCCGCGGCGGCCGTCGAAGTTGAACATCGACACATTGCCCTCGGTGGAGCCGTAGAACTCCAGCACATCCGGCACGCCGAAGCGGTCGACCAGTTGGTCCCAGACGTCGGGACGCAGGCCGTTGCCGAAGGCCAGGCGCAGTCTGTGCTGGGTCTCCTCGGGCGTCACCGGCAGCTGGCTGAGGTAGCGGCAGAGCTCGCCGATGTAGACGAACTGGGTGCAGCCCTCCTCGACGATGTCGCGCCAGAAGTGGGTGGCGGAGAACTTGCGCTTCAGCGCCACGGAACCGCCGTTCAGCAGGGCCGCGCCGACGCCGCAGAGGCCGCCGGTGGCGTGGTAGAGCGGCAGGGTGACGTAGATCCGATCATCCGGCCCGGCGCCCGTCGCCCCGGCGAAACCGCGCATGTAGAGCTGGGCCCGCATGTGCGTGATGCGGGCGGCCTTGGGCAGGCCCGTGGTGCCGCTGGTGAAGATGTACAGGGCGGTGTCCCTGGCCGTCATGCCCGCTCGGGCGGAGCGGTCCGGGCGCAGATTGCTGACGCCCTTCATGGTCTGGGCCAGGTTCCGCTGGCCGCTGTGCGCCTCGGCCAGGGTCCACTCCTGCATGTCAAGCGCCAGCAGGGACCGCGCCGCCTCGAAGGCCGGCCAGGTGTCGGCGTCCACCAGGCAGTGGCGGGCGCCGGAGATGTTCAGGCAATGGGCCAGGGTCTGGCCGGTGAGCTGGTTGTTGATCAGGGCCGTCGCCACGCCGACCTTGCTGAGGCCATACCAGATCGGCAGGTATTCCAGGCGGTTGGGCATGAACAGCGCCACCACGTCGCCGCGGTGGATGCCCTGGTTCTGGGCCCAGTGGGCGTAGCGGTTGGCCGCTGCGTCCAGCTCGCCATAGGTGAGGCTGGCGCCCTCGAAGGTGATGGCGCAGCGGTCCCGCCAGCGGTCGACGGCGGCCTCCAGGTCGTCGCAGATGAGGTTGGTCGAGTCGGCGGCGATGCTGCGCACCCGGCCCAAGGTGCGAAACAGCCCCTGCAGGAAGCGCCACTCGCGTTTCAGACGGGCCGACAAACGCAAACCATAACCCTCCAGCACCAGCCGCAAGCTTCGCGGATAGGCTCATGGGCGGTCAAGCGATTGAACGGCGTCGCCAGCTTGCCCGCCCGCCCGTGGCCTCAAAGACGCAGGTCAGCTGCCGGTGGAGGTGTAGCGTCGCACCCCGAAACCCCAGGCCCACAGGGAGACGCCCAGGAAAGCCACCCCCGCCGCCGGCGTCAGCGGCAGCACCCAATCCGGCGTCCCCAGAGGATCATGCCGCCCCATGGCCGCCACCAGGGGGAAATAGGCGACGCAGCCGATGGGCACGACATAGATCAGGAAGTCGCGGAACCAGCCGGCGTAGACGCTGAGCGGATACTCCGTCGCCGCCACCCCGCCGTAGGTCAGCACGTTCATCGCCTCCAGGCTCTCCACGGTCCAGAACGACAAGGTCCCCTGCAGGATGAACAGGCCGGAGAACAGGGCCGCGCCGCCGACCACCGCCCAGGCCAGGATGGCCGCGGCGGTCGGGGTCCAGTGGAAGTGGCTGAGGTGGACGCCGATGGCGAACACGATCACCCCCTGCGCCATGCGCCCGATCCGCGTCAGCCGCAGCTCGTGCCCCAGCAGTTGCAGGGCGGTGGTGCGGGGGCGTAGCAGCAGGCGGTCGAAGCCGCCGGTCCGCACATAGGTCGAGCCGAAGACGTCGAAGCCGCGGGTGATGGCGTCAGCCACCGAGAAGGTGACGTTCACTAGGCCGTAGAACAGGGCCACCTCGCCCACACTCCATCCCTGGATGTGGCCGAAGCGCTGGAACAGGGCCCAGATGCCGATGAACTCGATCACCGTCACCAGGAACTGACCGATGGTCATGGTGATGAACGAGCCGGGATAGGCCAGCTGGGCGCGGATCGAGGTGGCGGCGTAGCGGCCGTAGAGGCGAAGCGCGTCCACCGCTCAGCCCCCCTGGACCTGCAGCCTGGCCATTACGCCGCCCAGCTGCCAGCGCCCGACCAGGATCAGCACCGCCGTCCAGCCGAACTGCAGGCCGATGCCGGCCCAGGCCTGCGCCCCCGCCAGGCCGCCGAAGTAGATGGAGAAGGGTATGTCCACCAGGCCGGCGATCGGCTGGGCGCGAAGGATGGGGGTCAGCCAGCCAGGGAAGAAGGCCAGGGGCACGACCATCCCCGACAGCACATTCACGAATGGCGCGGCCAGGGTGTTGATCCCCCGCTCGTTCAGGCTGGCGACCATGACGATGTTGATGACCATGGTCAGGGCGGCCGAGAGCACAATCATGCCGGCGGCGGAGAGGCAGAACAGCGCGCCGGCCTGAAGCGTCGACGGCGGCGCCAGACCCCACTGGCCCAATCCAACCAGCGGCAGGATGGCCGCCGCGAAGGCGAACATCAGCAGCGCCCTTGGCAGCACCCGGGCGATCGACCAGGCCAGGGCGCGGACATACCACCAGGCATAGGTGTCCACCGGCCGCAGCCGCTCGTAGGCCACGGCGCCCGAACGCACCATGTCGGTGATCTCCGGGTCAGCGCTCCAGGGCAGGAAGGCCAGGAAAGCCTGGCCTAGCCAGGTGTAGGTCACCGCATTGTCCAGGCTCATGGGCAGATGACCGTGGGGCAGATGACCGTGGGGCAGATGCCCCTGCCCCGCCGCGCCGCCGGCATAGAAGGCGGCGAAGATCATGATCCGGATGACCCCGAACCAGCACTGGGTGACGAACCCCGCCAGGGCGGCGGCGCGGTACTGCAGCATCAGCTGGAAGCGTCCGGCGAAGACCGCGACATAGGGGCGAAGGGCGCTCACCGCTCACGCCTCCCCCGCCCCGTGCAGGTCATAGAAGCGGGCGATGACCTCCTCGATGGCCGGCTCGTCCACGTGGATGTCGGCCACGGCGTGGGCGGCGGTGATACGGCTGATCAACTGCGGCGCTGGGGCGACACGGGGGTCGAAGGCCAGCTCCAACGAGCGGCCCTCGCGGCTATGGATGGTGACGCCGTCCATCGCGATCACGGGCGCCTCGCCCTCGAAGTCGATGAACATCCGCCGCTCGGCCAACACCCCCTGGCGTAGGTCTTCGAAGGGGCTGTCGGCCAGGATCGTCCCGTTGCCGATGACGATCACCCGCTCCGCCAGCGCCTCGATGTCGTGCATGTCGTGGGTAGTCAGGATGACGGTGACGCCGCGCTCCTTGTTCAGCACCCGAACGAAGTCCCGCACCGCCAGCTTCGAGGGCGCATCCAGGCCGATGGTGGGCTCGTCCAGGAACAGGATCTGCGGCTCGTGCAGCATGGCCGCGGCGATCTCGCAACGCATCCGCTGGCCCAGGGACAACTGCCGTACCGGCTGGTCCAGCAGGCGGGTCAGCCGCATCAGGCCCACCAGCTCGTCGCGGGTGCGGGCATAGCGGTCCTGCGGCACGCGGTAGATGTCGCGCAGCAGGTCGAAGCCCTCGATCACCGGCAGGTCCCACCACAGCTGGGTGCGCTGGCCGAAGACGACACCGATGCCGGCGACGTGGGCGATGCGGTCGCGCCAGGGGGTCAGGCCATTGATTTCGCAGCGCCCCCCGCTGGGCTGCAGGATGCCCGACAGGATCTTGATGGTGGTGGATTTCCCCGCGCCGTTGGGACCGATGAAGCCCAGCAGCTCGCCCCGCTCCAGGCTGAAGCTGACCCCCTTCAGCGCCTCGATGGTCCGCCAGCGCCGGCGCACGAGGCCGCGCACCGCGCCCCAGGCGCCGGGGTCGCGCTCAGCCACGCGATAGGTCTTTGCCAGACCTTCGACGAGAATCTGGGGCATGCGGAACGTCCGCGAAGCTTTGGAGGGCCGCGGAACCTAGGGAAGCGGGACCGGACGGTCAATGGCCGATCGGCGTTCGCTCAGGAGCCGGACCTAGTCGGGATCGACGTCGATGCCGATGGCGTCCAGCAGGCGGTACTGCTGATCCGGGGTGATCTTCAGGTCCTGGTAGGAGCCCAGGCGCCGGATATCGAGGCCGCTGACCTCGGCCCCGCGAAGATCGGCGCCGGCCAGGCGGGTCTCGTCGACGATGGCCCCGAACAGGTCAGCGCCCCGCATCTGGGCGCCCTCCAGATCGGCGCGGGACAGGTCCGCCTCGCGGAAGCGGGAGCGGGACAGGTCGCAGCCGGGCAGACGGACGTTGCTGAGGTCGGCGAGGTCGAAGCTGCAGTCGGTCAGGGTGGCGGCGGCGCGCACCACATTGCGGCCGAAGGCGCGGCTGAAGCTGGACCTGGGAAACGCCGCCCCCAGCAGGTTGCAGACGTCCATGACCACGGCATAGAGGTCGGTTCCGTCGAACCGGGCATGGGTGAAGTCGCAGCGCACGAAGCGCGCCTCGTCCAGACGGCAGAAGGCGAAGGCGGCGCCCTGCTGGCGGGCGGTGTCGGCGAAGGCGCAGTCCTCGAACACCGCCTCGCGCAGGTCGGCGTGGCTGAAACGGCAGCGCACGAAGCGGCACTTCACGAAGCGGGCGCCTTGAAGGACGGTGTTGGCCAGGGCCGCGTCCTCGATGACGCACTGGATGAACACCGCTTCGGTGAGGTCGGCGTCATCCCAGTCGGCGTTGGAAAGGTCTTCGCCTTCGGTCTTGAGCCCGGGTTTGAGCGCTATCGGCATGTTAGCAGCCCCCTCCCCCAGCCCCCCGCTCAACGCGGGGGTAGGGCGAAGAGAATTGTGCCCCTACCCCTTCGCCTCGACGTAGATCTCCCCGCCGCTTTCCTTGAACTTCTCGGCCATCTCCGCCAGGCCGGTAGCGACGGCGTTCTGGCCGGCGGCGGCGTCGCGGATTTCCTGGCTGATCTTCATAGAGCAGAACTTCGGCCCACACATGGAGCAGAAGTGCGCCACCTTGTGCGCTTCCTTGGGCAGGGTTTCGTCGTGGTATTCCCGTGCCGTTTCGGGGTCGAGGCCGAGGTTGAACTGGTCTTCCCAGCGGAACTCGAAGCGGGCGCGGCTGAGGGCGTCGTCCCAGATGCGGGCCGAGGGGTGGCCCTTGGCAAGGTCGGCGGCGTGGGCGGCGATCTTGTAGGCGATCACCCCATCCTTGACGTCCTGGCGATCGGGCAGGCCCAGGTGCTCCTTGGGCGTGACGTAGCAGAGCATGGCCGTGCCAAACCAGCCGATCATGGCCGCTCCGATGGCGCTGGTGATGTGGTCGTAGCCCGGCGCGATGTCGGTGGTCAGGGGCCCGAGCGTATAGAAGGGGGCCTCGTGGCAGTGCTTCAACTGCTTGTCCATGTTGGCCTTGATCTTGTGCATCGGCACGTGGCCGGGGCCTTCGATCATCACCTGGACGCCGTGCTTCCAGGCCACCTTGGTCAGCTCGCCCAATGTCTCCAGCTCGGCGAACTGGGCCGCGTCGTTAGCGTCGGCGATGCAACCGGGGCGCAGGCCGTCCCCCAGCGAGAACGACACGTCATAGGCCCGCATGATCTCGCAGATGTCCTCGAAGTGCTCGTAGAGGAAGCTCTCCTTGTGATGGAACAGGCACCACTTGGCCATGATCGAGCCGCCGCGGCTGACGATGCCGGTGACCCGCTTGGCGGTGAGCGGCACATAGGCCAGGCGCACCCCGGCGTGGATGGTGAAATAGTCCACCCCCTGCTCGGCCTGCTCGATCAGGGTGTCGCGGAACACTTCCCAGGTCAGGTCTTCGGCCACGCCGTTGACCTTCTCAAGAGCCTGATAGATGGGCACGGTTCCAAGTGGCGTCGGGCAATTGCGCAGGATCCACTCGCGGATGTTGTGGATGTTGCGGCCGGTACTGAGGTCCATGATCGTGTCGGCGCCCCAGCGGATCGCCCAGACCATCTTGTCGACCTCGTCCTCCACGGCGCTGAGCACCGCGGAGTTGCCGATGTTGGCGTTGACCTTGACCAGGAAGTTGCGGCCGATGGCCATCGGCTCCAGCTCGCCGTGGTTGATGTTGGCGGGGATGATGGCGCGGCCGCGGGCGACCTCGTCGCGGACGAACTCCGGCGTCACGAAGTCGGGGATCTCGGCCCCGAAATCCTCGCCGTCGCGGATGAAGGGGTCGCTTTCCTGGCGGCGCAGGTTCTCGCGGATGGCGACGTATTCCATTTCCGGGGTGATGATCCCGGCGCGAGCGTATTCCAACTGGGTGACCGCGGCGCCGCCCTTGGCGCGCAGGATCTTGCGGGCCGAGATATCGAACTGCGGGGCCAGGTGCTTGCCGCGGGCGTTGCCGTTGTCCTCCGGCTTCACAGGGCGAGGGGCGACCTCCTCTACGTCGCCGCGGGCGCGGACCCAGGCGTCGCGCGGGGTGGCCAGGCCCTGCTTGATGTCGATGATCGCATTGGGGTCAGTGTAGGGGCCGGAGGGATCGTAAATGGTCACCGGCGGCTCATTGGCCGACGGGTGCACCGCCACTTCGCGGAAAGGCACGCGGATCTCCGGGTGTAGCACGCCGCGCTGATAGACCTTGCGCGAACCGGGGCGCTCGCCGGTGGGGATAGCGTCGGCGATCTTCTTGTCGGGCGGGGTGTGCACGTTCATGGCGGGCTCCGATAGGCGGCGGGAGCCAGGCCGGCATTGAGACGGAGGGGCAGACAGGCCGCCCGTTTTCCCTCCCTTCGCCGGCATGACCCGGATCAGGTTCGGCGGGTCGCGACGCTGCCGTCGCCTCTCAGCCGCGCACCGCGGCTCCCCGGAGAAGGGGCGCAAGGTAGGCGTTCGGGACGCAGGGTCAACCGGCATCTGCCGGCTCGGGCGCAAACTTGCGCGTCTACCGCCGCGTCACCGTGAAGCGCAGCAGCTGCTGTTGCGGCAGTTGCCAGTCGGGCTTCAGGGTCAGGGCCTGCTGGTAGTCGAGGTAGGCCGACTTGGCGTCTTCCAGGCCTTCATAGGCAAGGGCGCGGTTGTAGTAGGCCTTTTCCGGCGCTTCGACGCCCAGCGTCAGACCGTGGTTGATGTCCGACAGCCCGTCGGCATAGCGCTGCTGGGCCACCGAGACAGCGCCGCGGTTGATCCAGGCCTCGCCGATCTTGGCGTCGGTCTGGATGGAGGCGTCGAAGTCCTTGCGCGCGACGGCGAGGTTGCCCTGGCGAAGGTACATGACGCCGCGGTTGATATAGGTCCCGGCGCGGTCCTTGGCGTCGAGGACCTCGTTTTCCAGCGCCTCGTCGCAGGTGCGGATGGAATCGGCGTCGGACTTGCCCTTAAAGGCGGCCTCGGAGCAGTCGTGCGCCTGGCCGTTGCCGAACACAGTGACGGCGGCATAGGCGGAACTGGTGGACGTGAGCGCGAAGAACAGGGCCGTGGCCAGCACCCGGACACTCATGGAACTCTCCCTGCGTGCTGACCGGTGCGCGACTTGATCGCCGCGCGGTTCGCTGGGCAGACGCAGGGGAAGCTTCGCGCCGGAAGGCCGCGATGTCAATTTTCAGACAAGACTGAGTCTGGATCCGAGCCGGATTGCGGCGCGGCGGGCGGACCGCGAGAAGGGGCTCTAGTCTATCGCGTGACTGGCCATGCCGACCGGCTGAGCCGATTTGCTCAGCTCGGGGAAGGACAGGCTGTCCTCGAAGTCCATGAAGATCTCGGCCAGTTCCTCGGCAGTGACAAAGGCCGGGCGGCCGAAGGGGAACCGGAACTTCCAGAAGCTGACGATATGGTTCACCGCGCCCAGCCGCTCGCCAAGGTCAGAGAACATCGAGGGGGCGCTGAGCAGGAACTCACGGAACGCCTGGGGCTGGCCTTGCAGCAGGCTGGCGAAAGCGTTGTCATAGACCCGGAGCGTCTCGCACGCCGCGTCGCGCACCACCAGCACCGACCGGGACAGGCTCTCGCGCGACTTCTGCAGATAGGCCTTGATGTCCGCCTCCGCCGCCCCGCTGGGGCGCAGCGCAACGATGGCGGCGGCCACCTCCTCGGCGCCCTTGAGGGACTCGGCGATGGTCCATTTGTAGTAGAGGAAGCCCTTCCAGCAGAAAACGCCCTCCTGGTACTCGTTCTTCTCAAGGCGCAACGTCAGGCGCAGCGGCTCGGTGTCCTCGTCGACAGTGATCGACAGGATCTTGCGCACCAGCTTGGGCCCCGCCCCCGCCCGCCCGGCGCCGCCCGCGAAGCACAGGTCTATGAGTTGCTTGATCTCACCCTCGACATAGCGGTGCATCCGCGCCAGGTCGGCGTCGGAAACCTCGAAATAGCAGCGGGCCGGCGAGCGGCCGTGGCGTTTGAGGTGTTCGCGCAGCAGGAACGGGTCCAGCGACGGCAGGGCGTCGATGATTTCCAGCATCTCGCGGTCTTCGCTGAAGGTGACCCAACGTTCGCCCAGGCTGGCGCGCATAACCGCGTCATAGTTCAGCTGATCCACGAACACCGACCGGCCGCCCAGCTTCAGGTCCGCGGCGTCGATGGGAATGACGATCTTGGTGGCGGTCTGGCGGCCGTCGCCGAAGGCCTCCCGCTCGTTGCGCCGCAGGCGGTGCTTGAGGATGATGGCGCGGTTGAGCTGGGGATGGCGGAAGAAGGGCTGCTGGCCGTGCTCGGTCTCCTGGCCGGAACGCTGGGCGACGCGCAGAAGGTTCAGCACCCGCGCCGTGGACGCCGTTTGCTGCAGATTCGCCAGGTTGCGGACGCTGGATCCAGACACGCCAAAGCCTTTTCGGAGGGGACGGCCAAGCTTGCAAATCCAGATGATGAAAACGTTACGGTGAGCCGAGCCCTGCCCAATTAGGTTCTAGAGCAGGTCTTGCGCTTCACGATGCCGCTGGAACCAGGCGACGGCATAGCTGCAGATCGGCCTGACCTTCAGACCCTCGCGTCGGGCCTGGGCGGCGACCCCCTGCATGACCCGGGCGGCGACGCCGCCGCCGCGCAGGGCTACGGGCGTCTCCACATGATCGATGGCCAGGGCGCCGTCCCCGCGCCGATAGTCGGCGAAGGCGACGTGTCCGTCGACGTCCAGTTCGAAACGGCCGAGGGCCTGGTTATCGCGCAGCAAAATCGTGTCCATGGCGAACTATCTCGGCAAAACGGGGCGTTCGTGACTATCGTCCCACGCCAGATAGGCGCGCGCGACGGAGATATCCATGCCGACCCCCGTCCAGGAGGCTACAAGATTGGCCCGCGCCGGGCGTGCGTCGCCACGTACTCGACGCCGTCCGGAAGGGTCCCTGCCCCACCGAGATGATGCCCGCCGCGATCAAGCCCGGCGACATGGTGCTGGCGGACGGCCGCAAAGCCGCGATACCAAAGGCGCATGCTTTCAAGGGCTCGTGAGGATCTCGGTATGAGAACGGTTTTGATCATGGCGGCGTCGGCGATCGTCCTGACGGCTGCCGCCCTGGGCGGCTGTGGAAAGGGCGGGGCCGGCAAGCCCGGGTCATCAACGGCGGGGCCGGCCGCCGGCGGCGAGGGCGCCAGTGGCCCCATGCGCAAGGCCGGCCTCTGGGAGATCTCGCGCCTGCGGGACGGCAAGGCGCCTGAAGGGCCGGCGTCGGGACCGATAAAAATCTGCATCGACAGCAAGTCGGACGCCAATATGGGCTTTCTGGGCAACCGCATGGCCCAGTCCCTGTGCGCCCAACAATCGTCCAGCCACAATCCCGACGGCAGCTGGAGCTTTACAAGCACATGCCAGATGGGGCCGGCCGGTACGGTCAAGACCACGGGGATGGCCAGCGGCGACTTCGGCTCGAAGTACATCGTCCATACCGAGAGCGACACCACCGGCTCGCAGATCGCGCGCCTGAACGGCCACCACGTCACCGACATGACCGCTACCTACGACGGCCCCTGCCCCGCCGACATGGCCGCCGGCGACGTGCTGTTGCCCAATGGGATGAAGGTCAATCCCGAGAAGATGATGAGCGGCGCGCGAGCGGCCTCAAAGTAGGGTCAGAGCCGCTCCACCGCCATCGCCACGGCCTCGCCGCCGCCGATGCACAGGGACGCCAGGCCGCGCTTGGCGCCCTTGGCCTCCAGCGCCGACAGCAGAGTGGCCAGGATCCGGGCGCCGGACGCGCCGATGGGGTGGCCCAGCGCGCAGGCGCCGCCGTTGACGTTCAGCTTCTCGTGCGGAATGCCCAGGTCGCGCATGGCGATCATGGCCACCACGGCGAAAGCCTCGTTGACCTCGAACAGGTCCACCTCCTCCACGCTCCAGCCGGCGCGGGCCAGGGCCTTTTGCATGGCCGGAACCGGGGCGGTGGTGAACAGGCCCGGCTCATGGGCGTGGGCGCCGTGGCCGGCGATCCGGGCGATCGGGGTCAGGCCCAGCTTTTCGGCCACCGAGGCGCGGGTCAGGACCAGGGCCGCCGCGCCATCCGAGATCGAGGAGGCGTTGGCGGCGGTGATGCCGCCGTCCTTGGCGAAGGCGGGCTTGAGGGTCGGAATCTTGGAGGGATCGGCCTTCAGCGGCTGTTCGTCGTCGCTCACCGTCTCGACGCCTTTGCGGCCGGCGATCTGGACCGGGGTGATCTCGCGGCGGAAGGCGCCGCTTTCCACGGCGCGCTTGGCGCGGGCCAGGCTTTCGATGGCATAGGCGTCCATGTCGGCGCGGGTGAACTGGTAGGCGGCGGCGGTTTCCTCGGCGAAGGCGCCCATGAGCTTGCCCGGATCATAGGCGTCCTCCAGCCCGTCGAGGTACATGGAGTCCATCACCCGGTCGTGGCCGATGCGGGCGCCGCCGCGATGCTTGCCCAGCAGGTAGGGGGCGTTGGTCATGCTCTCCATGCCGCCGGCGACGATGATGTCCGCGGAGCCGGCCGCCAGGGCGTCGTGGGCCAGGATCGCCGCCTGCATGCCCGAGCCGCACATCTTGTTGACGGTGGTGGCCTCCACCGACTTGGGCAGGCCCGCGCCCAGCGCCGCCTGGCGAGCCGGGGCCTGGCCCAGGCCGGCGGGCAGGACGCAGCCCATCACGATCTGGTCGATGGTGTCGGGCGATACCCCGGACCGCTCCACCGCCGCCTTCACCGCCGCCGCGCCCAGCTCCGTGGCCTTGGCGCCGGAAAGCGCGCCCTGGAAACCGCCCATGGGGGTGCGGGCGTAGGCGGCGATGACGATCGGATCGGCGGACATGCTGGAAATCCCTTGGCTGGCGCCGGCGCTGCGCCCCACGGCGGGCGAATTGGCAAACACGTGGCGTATCGGGCGAAATAGGTCGTCTTGGGCGCCCAAACAAGCAGATCCAGCGAGAGGGTCCAGAAAGGCAATGCTTGCCTTCCTTACAGTTGCGCCCCACCTTAGCGGCATGGGCCGGACTGCTGACTACTCCAAGGAAACCTGCTCCGTGGCCGGAGCGCTTTCGGTCGTCGGCGACCCCTGGACGATCCTGATCCTGCGGGACGCCTTCGGCGGGGTGCGGCGGTTCGACGACTGGCAGGCGCGCCTGGGCGTGGCCCGCAACGTGTTGGCCGCGCGGCTAAAGAGCCTGGTGGCCTTCGGGGTGATGGAGACCCGCCTCTATTCGGAACGCCCGCCGCGCAAGGAATACGTCCTGACCGCCAAGGGCCAGGATCTGTTGCCGATCCTGTTGACCCTCAAGGCCTGGGGCGACCGCCACGTCTACAGCCAATGCGGCACGCCGGCCCCGCTGATCCACCAGTGCGGCGCCGTGCTGGAGCCGCGCCTGGTCTGCGGCGCCTGCGGCGAGACCATACGGGGGCCGGACCTCAAGGCCGGCGCGCCCAACGCGGCGGCGCCGCCGCTGAGTGAGCTGCTGGCGGCGGAGTAGGGCTTCAGTCCGCCACCCGCGTCGACGCGATAAACCCGCCGCCCAGCACCCGGCTGGGGTCGGCCGGGTCGTAGAGGGCGCAGGCTTGGCCGGGGGCGACGCCTTCTTCGGGCGTATCGAAGATCACCCGCGCTTCGCCCGCTTCCAGGCCCAGGCGCCCGCGCGCCGGCTCGCGGGTGGAGCGCACGCGGGCCAGGATCGGCAGGCCGGCCAGGGCCGCTTCCTCGATCGTGGCGTGGTCGCCCAGCCAGTTGATTTCCTTGAGTGACAGCGAGCGGGTCAGCAGGGCCTCGCGCGGGCCGACGATGACCTGACGCTTGTCTGCGTCCAGGCGCACCACGAACAGCGGGTCCCCCACGGCGACGTTCAGCCCCCGGCGCTGGCCGACGGTGTAGCGGGTGATCCCCTCGTGGCGGCCGAGCACCCGGCCGTCCAGGTGCACGATGTCGCCCGGCACGGCGCCTTGCGGACGCAGGCGGTCGATCACCGTGGTGTAGCGACCCTCCGGCACAAAGCAGATGTCCTGGCTGTCCGGCTTTTCCGCGACACCCAGCCCCAGGGACGCGGCGATCCGGCGCACCTGGGGCTTTTCCAGGCCGCCGAGCGGGAAGCGCAGATAGTCCAGTTGGTCGCGCGTGGTGGCGAACAAGAAGTAGCTCTGGTCCCGCGCGGGATCGACCGCGCGGTGCAGCTGCGCGCGCGCTTCGCCCGGCGCGCGGCGCACATAGTGGCCGGTGGCCAGGGCGTCAGCGCCCAGGTCGCGGGCGACATCCAGCAGGTCGCGGAACTTGACCGTCTGGTTGCAGCGCACGCAGGGGATCGGCGTCTCGCCGCGCAGATAGGCGTCGGCGAAGTCCTCCATCACCTCCTGGCGGAAGCGGCTTTCGTAGTCGAGGACGTAGTGCGGGATGCCCAGCGACTCGGCCGCCGTGCGGGCGTCCAGGATGTCCTGGCCCGCGCAGCAGGCGCCCTTCTGCTTCACCGCTACGCCATGGTCGTAGAGCTGCAGGGTGACGCCGACGACGTCATAGCCGGCCTGTTTCAGCAGGGCCGCGGTGGCGGTGGAATCCACCCCGCCCGACATGGCCGCCACCACCCGCGTCCCGACCGGCAGACGCACCGCGTCGCGCACCAGGTCGATGACCTGGCCGGCGTCGGGGCCGGCGTCGGTGATGGTGTCTGCGTCGAGCGGCACGCGAGGGTCCTTGGGAGTGTCCAGCCGCGCTATGTAGTGCGCCGGGGCGCGCCTGGCGAGACCCGCCCCCACGATCGGGCCACGATGACGCGGCCTACACGATCACGCGATCGGCAGCAGGTTCAGGAGCGACGACGACTTCAGCGAGGCGAACACCTGGGCGGCGGCCTGGACGGAGAACTGGGCCTGCTGGAGGTCCGAGGCCGCCTTGGCCGGATCGACGTCGGTGATCTTGCCCACCAGCTGGTTGAGCATGGTCTGGCGGTTGGTCAGGTCGGTAGTGGCGGAGTCGACCTGGTTCTGCATCAGGCCGTTCTGTCCGGCGGTGTTGGTGAGGTTGGTGGATTCCGTGTCGAAGGACGCGATCTGGCTCTGCAGAAAGGCGGTCTGCGCCGTGGTCAGCTGGCCGGTGAACGGGCCGTTTGGACCCTGGTTGTAGGCCTCGATGGCCTTGAAGGCGTTGAACAGGTTCGTGCCGAGGCCGTCGGCAAGGAAGCCGGTTCTGACCGTGGTCGACTGGTCCAGCTGGTTGGTGGTCACGTACTGGTCGTTGTGGAACAGGCTCGCGGTGGATGGCGCCGCGGTGAGGTCGGACAGCTGGGTGGCGCTGACCGGCTGCGTGCTCAACTGCCCGCCGGCGAACAGATAGCGGCCGTCGAACTGGGTGTTCAGGGCCTCGATCGCGTTCTGGAAGAACCCCTGCAGGGACTGCATGATGGTGTCGCCGCTGCCGCTCGCGATGGCTGACTTGATCGCCTGGCTGGAGCCGGTGGCTGAATCGGCAAGCTGGGTCAGGCCCAGGTTCTGGGTGGACAGCTTGTTGGACAGCACCGTCGTCTGGTCGAGGTAGCCGCTGACGCTGGTCTGCAGAGACTGGAAAGCCGACAGCGTCTCGGCGTTGGCCGCGTAGCCCTTCAGATCGGTCGCCTTCTTTTGCGTGGAGACCTGGGTTCCCGCGTCGATCTGACGTTGCTCGGCCGCCATCAGGTTGGCCAGGACGGCGCTGTAGGCTGTGGATGTGGCGATGCGCGTCATTATCCGACCATGGTCAAGAGGGTGTCGTACATATCCTTGACCGCCTGCACGAGGCGGGCCGAGGCGCTGTAGGCCTGCTGGTAGGTGGTCAGGTTCACCAGTTCCTCGTCGAGGTTGACCCCCTCCACCGAGGAGCGCCGCGAGTTGGCCTCGGTCTTGACGGCGTCGGCAGCGGTCTTGGCGTCGTCGGCGGCAGCAGCCTTACGCCCGATTGAGCCGCTCAGCAGTGAGGCATATTGCGTCACCGACGTGGACATCGCCGACAGGTCGCCGGCGGCCCCGAACTTCATCGTCGCGCCGGCGGCGTTGGCCAGGGCCAGGGCGCCGGTGTTGTCGCCCGAAGCCACCACCGGCTGGCTCAGCGCGGCGTTGGCCAAATTGAGCTTGCCCAGCGGCATGAGCATGGGGTTGGCCTGGACCGCGGCGTTGAGCTGGAATGTGCCGGCGCGGCTGGCGCGCTGGGCCGAGCCAATGCCGAACAGCTCGCTGACCGAGGGGCCGCCGGCGCCGCGCTGGGTGTTGTCGTCCAGCACGGTCAGGGTCACCGCGCCGGGCGTGGTTGGCTGGAAGGTCAGCGTGCCCTGGCTGTCCAGCGTGAACTGCCCGTATTGGCCAACGCCGCCCACCTGGGCGTTCAAGGCGGAGATCAGGTTGCCGACGGTGCCGCCGGCCGGCACCGCCACGGCGATGTCGCGCGTCACCGAACCCGGCGTGGCCGAGATGCGGAAGGTGATCGTATCGCCCAGCGTGTAGCCGCTGGGATCGCTGGCGGTCAGGCCGGTGGCGTAGCTGGTGATGCTCGAGCTGGTGATCAGGTCGTTCATGCCGAAGAACTGGCTGAACCCCTGGCCGGCCTTGGACGACGGCGTGGTGGGGTCATCGGCGATGGCCACCCCGCTGCCGGCGGTCGTGGCGCTGATCGACAGGGCGCCATTGGTGAAGCTAGCCGTCGCCGTCCCGCCCAGCGCCGTGTTCAGGCTGGTGAGGAAGTTGGCCGAGGTGAAGGCGGTTCCCGCGGCCCCGTTGACGCTCATGGTCCCGGCGCTGAAGTCGATATCGACCCGCTGCTGCAGGTTGCTGCTCGAGTCGACGATGGCCACCGTCGTCATGCCGGTGAAGCCGCTGACCGCCGTCGGCAGGTCCAGGCCGGTGTTGCGGCCGGTCAGGGTGGCCGGCGGCGGCACGGCGGTAGAGGCGTTCGAAGCCTGGTTGATCGCCGCCGCGGCCTTGCTGACGAACTCGCCAAGCTGGTCCTGCATCGCCGGAAGCTGGTTCTGCCGCACGTCCAGCAGGCCGCGCAACTCGCCGTCACCGATAGTGACGCCGAGCGACTGGGTGGATCCGTTCGGGGTCAGGCTCATCACCCCGGCCCCGTTGCCGGCGGCCGTGTATTTCAGGGTAGCCGGTCCGCCGTCGCCGGCCAGAAGGTCCCCCGCATTGGTGCGCAGGACCACGCCCCCACCGGTCCGCGGCGAGATCCTGACGTCGATGAGCGACGATAGCTTGTCGATCAGCTGGCTCTGGGCGTCCATTGAGCCGGTGGCGTCCGAACCGTTCGCCAGGGAACGGGTGATGTCGGTGTTCAGGCCGTCGATCTGGCCGAGCAGCTGATTGACCTGGTCGACGTCGGAGGCGATCTGGGTGTCGGCCTGCTGGGTGAAGCCCTGCAAGGATGAGGAGATCCGCTGCGTCGCGTTCAGGAACTGGGTGATCTGGTCAATGGCCTGGCTACGGGTCAGGCTCGAAGCCGGATCGTTGGCCGCCGCGGTGAAGGCGGTGAAGACGTTGTTGAGCTGGTTGAAATAGCTGGTGGTGTCGCTGGGATCGCCAAAGACCGACTGGGCCTGGTCCAGGAGGTTGGAGACGGCCGCGGCCGCGCCGGAGCTCGCCGTGGCCGACATGCTGGCCGCCTGCAGGTACTGATCGGCCGCCCGCGCAATTTCCGCGACGGTTACGCCTGAACCGGTCCCCCCGGTCGTCAACGAGCTTTGGTTGATCACCTTGCGGACATAGCCCGCGGTGTTCACGTTGGAGATGTTGGAGGACGTGGAGCTCAGGCCCGTCTGCGCCACCTGCATCCCGGCGTTGGCGATCGACATGATGGAATTCAGCGACATGTCGGCAGGCTCCTACCGGCAATGCGTGGCGCGCGGCTGGGCAGAATCTGCCGTACAGCCCCCGTCCGCCGCCCACGTCGCAATGTTAAGCTATTGAATCTCATATCTTTCTCATTCGGGTTCGATGAACCGCTGCCCTACCCCAGGCAAGACCGGCGCCAGACGGCCGAGGCGTGGCGCCGGGGCGGGTAGAGGGGGTGAGCCCTTGCCTATCGGCGCTCGGCAATTTCCGCCGCTCACACACGGTCGTCCACCGGGCGAAAATCCGAAACACTGTTTATTATCAGTTAGATATAAGGTTCCTAGCGAGTTGGCGCGACGGTTGCTTCTATCGATCCGAATGTCCGGCGCAGCACGCGCCCTCGCCGCCTCCCATTTGGGTTGCTCCGCGCCATGTCGGCCGCCACGCCTACTGCCATGTTCAGCGCCCGGTCCGCGACCGGGGCCGCCGCCGGTGCGCCCGCCAATGCGCTTGGCGGCGCCGACGCGGGCGCGGCCAATCCGTTCAGCGACGCCCTGGCGGCGCTGATGGCGGCCCTGGACTCGGTCGGCGTCGGAACGGACGCCGGCGCCCTGCCCTCGACCGCCTCGGCCACGGCAACGGCCTCCAGCGGTGTCAATGGAACCAACCTGGCGGCGATCATGGCCGCGGTGGCCGCGGACGCCAAAGGCAAGACCTCCGTCGCCAAGACTTGGCCGGGCGAAGCTGACACAGCCAAGGCGGGCGCGGGCGAGGCGGATGCGGGCGAGACGGACATCAGCACCCACACGGCGGCCGCCGCCGACCTCGCCCTGCTGTTCGGATGGGCCCCAATCCTTCCCCAGCCGCAGGCCCCGATCGCCGCCGCCCTCACCGGAGCGGACGCTGGATCGGACGCCCAAGCCAGCGAAACCGCCCCACCCGCGGCATTCAAGTCCGTCGCCAGCACCTTCGCGGCCAGCTTGCTGGCGTCCCTGGATAAACCCGCGTCCAGCCCAGACCCTGTCAGTCCAGACGCCGCCAGCGCCAAATCGGCGTCATCGGCCTCGGCGAACGCTGTGGACCGGGTAATCCCCGCGGCGCTGACCGCCCTCTCCGCCGCGGCGGACGCAAGCGCCATCGTCTCCACCTCAGCGGCATCGGCAACGGCGGCGGCCAACGACGCGGCCGGGGTGGCGACAGCGGCCACGGCGCCATCGTCAGCCTCGTCGACCGCGGCCGGCGCCAGCGACAAGATGTCCGCCCTGCCGGCGGCCGTCACCGAGGTGACCCAGGCCGCGCGGCTAAGCCGCTTTACC